>JBBSGM010000041.1:0-29644 GCA_038254065.1 Mycobacteriales bacterium
GGTGGGCCCCCGGGGGATCGAACCCCGAACCCGCGGATTAAAAGTCCGCTGCTCTGCCGATTGAGCTAGAGGCCCCGCCACACCGCACCCGCGGGCGTCGCTGCTCCGACAGCGTACGACGTGCAGCAGCCTGCCATCGTCCCAGTCGGATCCGCGGGCGAGCCCCCGGATCGGGCATACCTAGCAAAGCACCGGAGGTCACCACCGGCTACTGCGGGTGATGCGCGATCCTGCCCAGCATGCGTGATCTCCGGGCATGCGGCGCCATCCTGCTGACCCTGTCCGCTATCGCGGCCTGTTCCGGGCAGGGGGCCCAGCCGGCCGGTCCGGCCACCGACACCAGCCGCAACGTCACCACCCGGGCCACGTTCGCGCAGGGCGCCGGGACCGCGATCACCTACGACACCGCGCTCGTGCCGGTCGGAGCGAGCGCGACGGTCACCTCCACCTCCGGTGGCGGAGCGACGAAGGTGACGCTCGAGGTCAGCGGCCTCGCCCCCGAGCGGCAGTACGGCGCGCACGCCCACACCAAGGCGTGCGGACCCACGCCGCCCGACGCGGGGCCGCATTTCCAGCACCAGAAGGACCCGGTTGCACCCAGCGTCGACCCGGCCTACGCCAACCCGCAGAACGAGATCTGGCTCGACTTCCGGACCGACGCCCAGGGCAACGGCACCGCGACGTCCACGGTGAGCTGGGACGTCACCGACGCCGCGCACCCGCAGTCGGTCGTCGTGCACGCCCACGCCACGGCCACCGAGCCGGGCAAGGCCGGCACCGCGGGCGACCGTGCGGGGTGCGTCACGGTGAACTTCTGAGCCGAGGACAATATGGCTCTGTGAGCGTGCCGGACCTCCAGACCGAGCGCAGGGGCACCGCGGTACCCCTGCGCATCGGCCCCTTCGAGGTCGGCACCCCGGTGGTGCTCGCGCCGATGGCCGGCATCACCAACGCCGGTTTTCGCCGGCTGTGCCGCGAGCAGGGCGCCGGTTACTACGTCTGCGAGATGATCACGTCCCGCGCGCTGGTCGAGCGCAACCCGCTGACCTTCGCCATGATCGCGATGGAGCCCGACGAGCACCCGCGCTCGATGCAGCTCTACGGCATCGACCCGGCGACGGTGGGTGCGGCGGTGCGGATCGTGGCCGAGCGTGACCTCGCCGACCACGTCGACCTCAACTTCGGCTGCCCCGTCCCCAAGGTGACCCGGCGCGGCGGCGGCGCGGCGCTGCCGTTCAAGCGCCGGTTGTTCGAGGCGATCGTCCGCGCCGCGGTGGACAACGCGGCGGGGCGACCCGTCACCGTCAAGATGCGCATCGGCATCGACGCCGAGCACCACACCTACCTCGACGCCGGCCGGATCGCCGCGGACGAGGGTGTCGCTGCCGTCGCCCTGCACGCCCGCACCGCGGCCCAGCGCTACTCGGGAACCGCCGACTGGTCGGCCGTCGCCCGGCTGCGCGAGCACCTGCCCGCCGAGCTTCCGGTGCTCGGCAACGGGGACATCTTCAGTGCCGCGGACGCGCTCGCGATGGTGGCCCGGACCGGCTGCGACGGCGTCGTGGTCGGCCGCGGCTGCCTGGGCCGGCCGTGGTTGTTCGCCGACCTCGAGGCCGCCTTCGCCGGTGACCCGCTGCCCACGCCGCCGACGCTCGGCGAGGTCGCGGCAACGTTGCGCCGGCACGCGGTCCTGCTCGGCGAGCACATGGGCGTCGACAAGGGCATCCGCGACATCCGCAAGCACATCGCCTGGTACCTCAAGGGGTTCCCGGTGGGGCCCGACGTGCGCCGCAGGCTGGGGATGGTGCGCAGCATCGACGAGCTCGACGGACTGCTCGCCACGCTCGACCCCGACGAGCCGTTCCCCGCCGACGCCGACAGCCCGCGCGGACGGCAGGGCTCGCCTGGCCGGGTCGCGCTGCCCGAGCACTGGCTCGACGACCCGGAGGACACCGCTGTCCCGCTCGGCGCCGAGCTGGCCCACTCCGGCGGCTGAGCGTGGGCACGAAGCCGATGTCGATCACCGGTGGTGACATGCTCGCTCGGTCGGGTGGAAGGCCGCGCGATCGGGTTGCCCTGACCTCAGGAACCTCAAGGCTCCCATCCTTCACGTCGATCCCACCAGTAGTGAGGGGGTGGTCCGGTGATGGAAGGCGTCTGCCATGTCGGCACACTGAGTGTCGACACGCGCATGCCGGGCTCCCCGGCGCCTGAGCCGTCGGTGCCGGCCCCTGCCGTCCTGCCCGAGCCCGCCGGCCCACCAATCGGATCCGCCGCCACCAGGGCCACCGCGCATACGGCCGCCGCGGAGGAGCTCGCCGCGTCGGGTCGTTGGGAGCAGGCCTACGGGCACCTGCGCGCGGCCGTCCGGCTGTTGCACGGCCGGCCCGAACCGACGGCACCCACTCCCGACGAGCTCGACCGGCTGCGCCGCGAGCACGCCGAGGCCCGCGAGCAGAGCCGCCGCGACAGCCTGACCGCCAGCTACAACCGCCGCTACCTCGACGAGCGGCTCGCCGTCCTGCTCACCGGCCTCGACGACCAGGCGCTGCGCACCACGGGGATCTCCGTCGCGCTGGCCGACATCGACCACTTCAAGCAGGTCAACGACACCTGCGGGCACCTCGTCGGTGATCGGGTGCTGCAGCGCATGGTGGCCGAGCTCGACGCCGCGCTGCCCGAAGGCGCGTTCTGCGCCCGCTACGGCGGCGAGGAGTTCGCCCTGGTGCTGCCCGGCCGCGACCTCACCGAGGCCGTGGACATCTGCGAAGCCGCCCGCCACCGCATCGACCGATACCCGTGGTTCGAGCTGCATTGCGGGCTGCGGGTCACCGTGAGCATCGGGGTGGCCCATGCCGCCGGTCGTCCCGCCGCGGTCGAGCCACTGATCGGTGCGGCCGACGAGCTGCTCTACACGGCGAAGCAGGCCGGCCGCAATGCCTGTGCCTTCCGCGACGAGCGCTCCGGACGGGTACGCCTCGCCGGTCCGGCCGGCGGCCGTCGGTCGATCCCGGAACCGGCCCGGACGACCGGCTGAGACGCACCCCCGACCCGTTGCGACCCACTGCTCCGTAAGCTCAGGCCCCGGCAGGGGGTGGGTTCGAGGTGCGGTGACGGCCCGGGTTCCGCCCGGTGGGCAGGCGGACCGGGGAGGTGGCGTGCAGCGCCCTCCGGACCGTGCCCGTCGCACCGGTGGGCTCCCTGCGCGCGGGCGGCACCGCGCTCCCGATGAGGAGTCGGCCGAGGGGGTGCTGGCCGGCCACGGTCTGCTCGTCCCGGGCGACGCGGACCCGGCTGACATCGCGGCCGGCCCGGACGACTCGACGCCGCCGGATCCCGGGCGACGGCGTCGCTCCCTCGCCGTGCGGCTGCTCGCCGTGGGCGTGACCGTCCTGGTCTTCCTCGCCACCGCGTGGGGCTGGGGCGCGAAGACCTGGTTGGACTCCCGGATCCGCCCGGTCTCCGCGCTCGACCTGCAGGCCGGCGCCATCACCAAACCCGCCGAGCAGACCGGCGACGAGAACGTGTTGCTGCTCGGTCTCGACTCCGGTGCCGGCGCGACCGGCTCCGACACGGTCACCCTCACCCACGTCCCGGGCAGCGGCGGTGCCGTGGTGACCATCGCCTTCCCCCGCGACCTGGAGATCAACCGGCCGCCCTGCCAGCGCTGGGACGGCGCCACCGCAACCTACCGCGACGAGACCGTGCCCGCCGAGACCCGCACGAAGCTGGGCTCCGCGTACCCGGTCGGCGGTCCGCAGTGCGCGGTGCGCGTCATCCAGCAGCTCACCGGGATGGCCGTCACCAGGTTCGTCGCGTTGAACCTGGACCGGCTCGGCACGCTGGTCGATGACGTGGGCGGCGTCGGGGTGTGCGTCGAGCGGCCGGTCGTCGACGGGCTTCTGGGGCCCGTGGTACCCGTCGCCGGTCCGACCACGCTGGACGGCGCGCGAACGCTGGACTTCGTCCGCGCCCGCTCCGTGCGCGGCGACCCGCCAGCGGACCAGGGCCTGATCCAGCGCCAGCAGCAGGTATTCGACGCGTTCCTGGAGAAAGCGCTGTCGCGCACGGTACTGCTCGACCCGGCGGCGGTGCGCGCGGTCGGCAGCGTGCTCGGCGGCGCAGTCCGCACCGACGGCGCGGATCTCGACGAGCTGGTGGCCCTCGCCCGAGCACTGCGGAACCTCGACGCCGGGGACGTCCGGTTCCTCCCCGTGCCCGTCGCCGGTGAGCCGAACACCCGGGGCAACGTGGTGCTCCGCGACGGCGACACCGCCGACCTGTTCCAGGCGCTGCGCGCGGGCGTGGCGCCGCCCGAGCCGTCGGCCGTCCCGCAGGCGGGCGCCGCGTCGCCCGCCCCGCCGTCGATCACCCTCGACGTGCTCAACTCCTCGGACCGCAAGGGGCTCGCCAACCAGGTCGCCGCCGCGCTGCGTGAGCTCGGCTTCGGCGTCGGCGAGGTCGGCAACACCGAGCGACCCGACCCCGCCACCGTGATCCGGTTCTCCCCGGACCGGGCCGACGCGGTGCAGGCAGTGCAGGCCGTCGTCCCGTCGGCCCGTCCGGTGCCCGACGGTACGGGCAGCCAGGTGCTGCAGCTCGTGCTCGGCAACTCCTTCGACGGGACGGTCCGGGCCCCGGCTGCGCCGGGCGGAGCGACCCGGACGCCGGATCCGGCCACCCCCGCCGCCCGCTGCCCCTGACCGGCGACGCGGACCGGTTGCCCGTCGTTCACCCTGCGTCCAGCAGGCGGCGCGACCCGGTGCACGACCGGCCCGTACGCTCAATGGATGCGAGACCTCTACCAGGACGAGCTCGACAGCCTCGCCGGCGGACTGGCCGACATGTGCGACCAGGTGGCGGCCGCGCTGGAGAAGGCGACCCGCGCCCTGCTCGACCGCGACCTGCAGCTCGCCGAGGAGGTGATCTCGGCCGACATCCTGGTCGACGAGATCCGGGCCATGGCCGAGGAGAAGGCGTTCGCCCTGCTCGCCCTGCAGGCGCCGGTGGCCACCGACCTGCGCATCGTCGTCTCGGCGATCCACGGCGCCGGCGACATCGAGCGGATGGGCGACCTGGCGCTGCACGTCGCGAAGGCGGCCCGCCGCCGGCACCCGCAAGCGGTGTTGCCCCACCAGATCACGCCCTACTTCGCCGAGATGGGCCGGGTCGGGGTGGAGCTGGCGCGCAAGGCGGCCGAGGTGATCCGCAGCCGGGACCTGGTCGTCGCCGCCGAGCTTGAGTCCGACGACGACGTGATGGACGACCTGCACCGGCACATGTTCACCGTGCTGATGGATCCCAGCTGGTCATACGGGGTGGCCGCCGCGGTCGACGTCACGCTGCTCGCCCGGTTCTACGAGCGCTATGCCGATCATGCGGTGGCCGTCGCCAAGCGGATCGTCTACGTCGTGACCGGCCGGATGCCCGGCCCGCTGACTGTCTGACCTGCCGGGCACTCAGCCGAAGCGGCCGCAGATGTAGTCCTCGGTCGCCTGCTGGGTGGGGTTGGCGAACATCTTCGCGGTGTCGTCGATCTCGACGAGCCGGCCGGGCTCCCCCGTCGCGCGCAGGTTGAAGAACGCCGTCTGGTCGCTCACCCGCGCCGCCTGCTGCATGTTGTGGGTGACGATGACGATCGTGTACTCCTTCTTCAGCTGGGCGATCAGGTCCTCGATCGCGAGTGTGGAGATGGGGTCGAGCGCTGAGCACGGCTCGTCCATCAGCAGCACGTCGGGCTGCACCGCCACGGCGCGCGCGATGCAGAGCCGCTGCTGCTGACCGCCGGACAGGCCGCCGCCGGGCTTGCCCAGCCGGTCCTTGACCTCGTTCCACAGGTTGGCCGCGCGCAGCGCCCGCTCCGCGGCCTCGTCGAGGTCCTTGCGCCCCTTGCCGCCCTGCAGCGTCAGGCCGGCCACCACGTTGTCCCGGATCGACATCGTCGGGAACGGGTTGGGTCGCTGGAACACCATCCCGATCGTGCGGCGGACACTGACCGGGTCCACGGCCTGGTCGTAGATGTTCTCGCCGTCGAGCAGCACCTCGCCCTCGACCCGGGCCCCGGGGATCACCTCGTGCATCCGGTTGAGCGTGCGGAGCACGGTGGACTTGCCGCAGCCGGACGGGCCGATGAAGGCCGTCACGCTGCGCGGGGAGACCGACAGGGTCACGCCCTCGACGGCATGGAACCTGCCGTAGTAGATGTCGACGTCCTTCAGGTCCAGACGCTTGGCCACCGACAGCTCACTCTCAGTTGGATTTCGGGGCGGTCAGCTTCGCGAGGAAGGCCGCCAGCACCTGGAACAGCGTGATGATCAGGATCAGGGTGATCGCGGCACCCCAGATCCGGTCGGCTCCCGCGGTGGTGGGGTTGTTCCGCTCGACGGTCATCAGCAGTGGCAACGAGGCCATGTTGCCGCCGAAGATGTCGAAGTTGATGTACGGCGCGTAGGCCACCAGGATGAGCACCGGGGCCGTCTCCCCCATCACCCTGGCCAGCGCGAGCATGATCCCGGTGAGCATGCCCGACAGCGCCGTCGGGATGACGACTCTGACGATCGTCCTCCACTTCGGGACGCCGAGCGCGTAGGCCGCCTCGCGCAGGTCGTCAGGGACGATCCGCAGCATCTCCTCGCTCGAGCGCACCACCACCGGGAGCATGAGCAGCACCAGGGCCAACGACACCGCGAACGCGCTGCGCGGGAAACCGAAGATCGAGATCCAGACCGCGTAGATGAACAGCGCCGCGACGATGGACGGCACCCCGGTCAGGATGTCGACCATGAAGGTGGTCGCCCTCGCCAGCCGGGAGCGGGCGCCGTACTCCACGAGGTAGATCGCGACCATGATCGCGATCGGGGTCGCGATCACCGCGCAGACCAGACCGGTGAGCAGGGTGCCCACGATTGCATGGTAGACGCCGCCGCCCTGCTGGCGGGCCAGCAGCCCGTTGAGCGACTGGGTCCACCACGCCGAGCTCAACACCGCACCGATGCCCTTGGCGACGACGGTGACCACGACCCAGGCCAGCGGGACGAGCGCGATCAGGAACGCGAGCGACACCAGCGTGGTGGCCAGCGCGTTCCTCGCCCGGCGGCTCCCGCTGATGCCGACGAACGTCGGACCTGCGGCCGGGGCGTCGAGGTCGACCGTGGTGGTCACGGGTGTGCTCCCGACCGTGCGATGACGGCCCTGGCCGTCGCGTTGACCACGAAGGTGAGTACGAACAGCACCAGGCCGGCCGCGATGAAGGCACCGGCGGACAGGTTGTTGTTGAGCTCGGCGAACGCCAGCGCGATCTTGGAGGCGAACGTGGCGCCGCCGTCGAAGAGGCTGCCGGTGAAGATCTGCGGGGTGGCGGCCAGGATGACGGTCAGCGCGATCGTCTCACCCAGCGCCCGGCCCAGGCCCAGCATCGAGGCACTGATGTAGCCGCTCCTGCCGAAGGGCAGCACCGTGGTACGCACGACCTCCCACTTGGTGGCACCCAGTGCGAGCGCTGCCTCGATATGGGCCCGCGGGGTGCGTTGGAAC
This sequence comes from Mycobacteriales bacterium, assembly GCA_038254065.1. GTDB lineage: Bacteria > Actinomycetota > Actinomycetes > Mycobacteriales > Pseudonocardiaceae > Pseudonocardia. The sequence continues at coordinate 7,534 of JBBSGM010000041.1, forward strand.
ACCTCGCGGGAGATCGCGGTGATGATCGGCAGAATCATCACCGCCAGCACGATGCCCGCGGTGAACAGGGTGGCGCCGTCGATGTGCACGTTCCCGGGGCTGAACAGGAAGACGGAGCCGAGGTGGTACTGCAGCCACCCGGCCAGCGGCTGCAGTACCGGAGCGAGCACGAACAGACCCCAGAGCCCGAAGATGATCGACGGCACCGCGGCCAGCAGGTCGACGAGGTACCCGAACGGGCGGGCCACCCGGCGCGGTGCGTACTGGGTGAGGAACAGCGCGATCCCGAGCCCCACCGGCATGGCCAGCAGCAGCGCGAACACCGACACCTCGACGGTGACCAGCAACAGGTCGAGAATGCCGAAGCGCAGGTTGGTCGGGTCGCCCGCCTCGAACTCCCGGCTGGTCAGGAAGTTCGCATGGTCCACCAGCAGCGGGGGGATCGCCTGGATCAGCAGGAACACGCCGATCGCACCGATGAGGGCGACGACGAACGCCCCCGACCCGGTCGCCAGACCGTGGAAGATCCGGTCGCCGCGCTGGACGAACGTCCGCCCGCTGATCTCGCCCACCGGCGGTCCGGGTTCGGCCAGTGCGACGCCGGCCTCCGGTACGACGGCCGCGCTGCGTGGGGCGGTTCGCTCGGTCATCGGACTCCTCGTCAGGAGATGGCCGCGATGGCGGTCAGCAGCTTCTGCTGGAAGGTCGCCGGGAGTTTTGCGTACCCGGCCGCCGGAAGGTTGGCCTGACCGTCGGTGGCGGCGACCGTCAGGAACGCCTTGACCGCCGTCGCGGTGGCCGCGTCGTAGCCCTTCGAGCAGACCAGCTCGTAGGTGGCCAAAATCAGCGGGTAGGAACCGGCCGGCGGGTTCGCGTAGGTGGCGGTCAGGTCCAGGACCAGGTCGTTGCCCTGGCCGCTGATCTTGGCGCCGTCGATGGCCTTGCCGACGCTGTCGCCGGTGAGCGCGACGCCGCCCGACCCGCTGTCCAGCTTCGCGATGCCGAGCTTGTTGTCCTGGGCGAAGGACAGCTCGACATACGCGATGGCGCCCTCGGTCGACGACACGGCCTGCGCGACACCCGCGGAGCCCTGGGCGCCGGAACCGACGCCGCCGGTGAACTTCTTGCCCGCTCCTTTCGTCCACGCACCCTTGGACGCCGCGGTCAGGTACTTCTGGAAGTTGTCGGTGGTGCCCGAGTCGTCGGAGCGGAAGACGACGGCGATCGGCTCGGCCGGCAGCGCGACCCCGCCGTTCAGCGCGGCGATCGCCGGGTCGTTCCACATCGTGAGCTGACCACTGAAGATCTTGGCGGCGATCTCGCCGTTCAGGGTGAGGTTGCTGACCCCGTTGAGATTGTAGGCGAGCGCGATGGGGCCGAACACCATCGGCAGGTTCCAGGCCGGGTTGTTCTGGCATCGGGCCGCGGCGGCGGTCGTCTCACCGTTGGTCGAGTTGAGCGCGGAGTCCGATCCGCCGAAGTCCACCAGACCTGCGGTGAACTGCTTGACGCCGGCCCCGGAGCCGGTGGGGTTGTAGGCGACGTTGCTGCCGGGACACTTCTGCTGGTACGCCTGGATGAACACGTCCATCGCGTTCTTCTGCGCCGATGACCCCTCGGCGTTCAGGTTCTTCTTGCCACTGCAGTCCACCGCCGGGGAGCCGGCGGAGGACGAGCCGCCGCTCGCGCCGGCGTTCGGGTTGCTGCCGCAGGCGGACAGCAGGAGCGCGCCTGCGGCCGCCAGGGCGAGCACGGCGCCGTACCGCTGGAGTGTCAAGGGGGTTACCTCCGCTGGTTCTGACGATCGGCTCTCGGAGTGGCCGTTCGTGGAAGACGGTAGGCAAACCGGGTAGACAGATCCCCCCGGTAAGGTGAACATCAAATGAACTCATCACAGAGTGTGAAGATAACTACGGATCCAAGCCAGAGTGTGACTCTTTCGTGACCTGCCCGACGGTAACGCGGCTCAGCGGCGGTAGACCACGTCCGTGTGCCACTGGGTGAACCCCAGGTCCCGGTACACCCGGACCGCGGCGTCGTTGTCGGCCTGGACGTAGAGCATCACCTGCGACAGGCCCTGCCGGCGCAGGTGGTGCAGACCCGCCACGGTGAGCGCCCGGCCCAGGCCGCGACCCCGCGCGGCGGGGTCGACACCGAGCACGTAGACCTCCCCGATCGGGTCCGTGGCCGCCGTGGCCGGATGCGCCTTCGTCCAGTGGTAGCCCAGCACGCTGTCCGCGCCGTCGGTACCGGCGCCGGGATCGGTGTCGACGGCGAGCAGGAAGCCCTGCGGGTCGAACCAGGGCTCCGCCTCGCGCTGCGCGAGCTGCGTGGCGTTCCAGCCACCCTGCTCGGGGTGCCGCGTGAACGCGGCGTTGTTCACCCGCAGGAATGCGGTCTCGTCCTGTCCCACGACGAACGGGCGCAGCCATACCCCGTCGGCGAGCTCGACGTCGGGCAGCGGCTCGGTGAGGTCGCGGTGCAGCTGCCAGAGCACGCGGTCGCGGGTGAAGCCGAGGCGTTCGGCCAACCGCGTCGCGCCGGGGTGCTCGCCGTGCGCCCACAACCGCAACGGCCCGCCCGCCTGCTCGGGCCCGGCGCGTTCGATCAGGGCCTCGACGAGCGCCGTCCCGATACCGCGGCGGCGGTGCCCGGGATGCACGGCGAGCTCACCGGCCGGACCGGCCCCGGTGTCGGGCCGGTCGAGCTGGGCGTACCCGACGAGTGTCCCGACCGGATCCGTGGCGAGGATGTGCTGCACCGCGGCCCGGGGGTAGCGCAGGTTCAGCAGGAACCGCTCGGACAGCGGTGCGCTGCCGTCCTGCGCCATCACCGCATCGGAGAGTGCGCGCACCGCGTCGGCCCGCTCGTCGTCGCGCCCGTCGGAGACGGACAGCTCGATCACGATGGCGACCCTACGGGCCGCGGCGGCCCTGTGCAGGCACCGGCCGGCGCGGCCCGGAAGCGGTCACCGGGCGCAGACCCACCAGCGGGCGGTCTCGCTCAGGACAGTTCGGCGGGCACCCGGTTGGGGTGGGGGTCGTCGTCCTCGGCGTCGGTCTGGTCGTCGGCCACGACCACGACGACGGCCGGCACCCCCAGACCGCTTCGGCTGGGCCGGACGAACTTGTAGCCGACGTTGCGCACCGTACCGATCATCTGCTCGTGCTCGGTGCCGAGCTTGGCGCGCAGCCGGCGCACGTGCACGTCGACCGTGCGGGTGCCGCCGAAGAAGTCGTAGCCCCAGACCTCCTGCAGCAGCTGCGCCCTGGTGAACACCCGCCCCGCATGCTGGGCGAGGTACTTGAGCAGCTCGAACTCCTTGTAGGTCAGTTCGAGCAGCCGCCCGCGCAGCCGGGCCGCATACGTAGACTCGTCGATCACGAGCTCACCGAGCACCAGTGCACCACCGCCTGCCGACGCATCGGCGCCGGGACGGGACTGCAGCAACCGCAGCCGCGCGTCGATCTCGGCAGGGCCCGCGGTGGGCAGCAGGATGTCGGCGACCACCCATTCCCCGGACACCGCGACCAACCCGCCCTCGGTCAACACGGCGATCACCGGTGCGTCCATACCGGTGCTGCCGAGCAGCCGGCAGAGGCTGCGCGCGGCCATCAGGTCGACCCGCGCATCCACCAGCACGGCGTCGTGCGGGCCCGCGTCGAGCAGCGCGGCGACCTCGGGCGCCGCGCTGCGGACACCGTGCGGGAGCAGGGTCAGGGCCGGCAACACCGAACTGGGGTCGGGATCCGCGGTCAGCAGTAGCAGCTCCACCGCTGCCTCCTCTCCACCGGAGATCGACGTCGGCGCACCGTTCTCACCGCGCGACCCGGTCGGAGTGCCCACGCGGACGAGTTAAGAGTAACGAGGGTAACCCACAGGAACGACCGGCCCGCCGGCCCGGAAGCTCGAGTGTGACCATTCTGGGGGCGGGATCCGGTCCTCGCAAAGCCCGAGGCCGGCGCGGACCATGTTCGCCACGCACCGGCGCAGCACGGGGCGGGAGCCCGCCGGGGGCGCTGCCGGCTGCCGGCTCTACGGTCGGGACCTCCTGTTCGCCCGGGTCGGAGGTCATGTGAGACGCCTGGTCGTCGCCTTGCTGGTGCTGGTCGGCCTGCTGGTCGCCGCCGACTTCGCCGCGGCCGCGGCCGCGGAGTCGGCGGTCTCGCGGCAGCTGCGCGCGCAGCTCGGCCTCTCCGACGACCCGTCGGTGCGGATCAACGGCTTCCCGTTCCTCACCCAGGCGATCGCCGGGGACTATCGGAGTGTCGACGTCAGCGCGAACCACATCCGGCTCGGTGAGCTCCGCGACGTCGAGGTGGGCGCCCAGCTGCGTGACGTGCGGGCACCACTGAGCGAGCTGCTCGGCTCCGGACCCAAGACGATCCGGGTGGACCAGGCCTACGGCACGGTGCGGATCAGCGCCGCCGACCTGGCGCGGCTCATCCCCGGGGTGGACAAGCTGCGGATCGAGAACATCGACGACACGATGCTGGAGCAGGCCGTCGAGGAGGGTGGCGACAACTCGCTGATCGCCATCGACCCGGGCACCGCCGCCCGGATCGCGGGCACCGCCACCGTGCCGGGGCTGGGCAACCGGGAGTTCTCGGTCATCGCGGTGCTGCAGATCACCGGCGGGCAGATCGAGGTGGTGCCGCGCTACGTGCGGGTCAACGCCGTCGGCGGCGGTGACCGGCTGGTGCTGCCCGCGCAGGTGCAACGCGAGCTGCAGGCGCTGCTCACCGTGCACGTCGACCCGGGAACGCTCCCGTTCCACGTCACGCCCACCCGGCTGCGCGCCCGCGACGGCACGCTGGAGATCACCGGCACCACCTCGGGCCTGGTGCTCGGGGGCGGTGCGGCGGCCGCGGGACGGTGAGGCGGGGATGAGACGCGACGACGCGGGCAGCACGTTCCGCGATGCCGGATCCTCGGTTACCCTCGTCATCGTGTTCTGGCCGCTGACCCGACGACGCGCCGTGGATCTCTGCCGCGTCGGCAGCTGCCTGTGTCGGGTTCGCTGACCCGGAGCGTCGCGCCGCCGTTGTCCGCGGGGTAGGGGCCGATACCCCGGGACTGCCTGAGTCCGCCCGCCCGGGAGCCCGCACATGTTCGTGCGCACCGATCGTCCGTTCCGATACCACAACCCGCAGGGAGCCATCACATGAGCCGTGAGGACGTACTGGTCACCGCCGACTGGGCGGAGAAGAACCTGGGGACTGAGGGGATCGTCTTCGTCGAGGTCGACGAGGACGCCACCGCCTACGACGGCGGCCACCTCCCCGGTGCCGTCACGCTGAACTGGACCACCGAGCTGCAGGACCCGGTGCGCCGAGACATCGTCGGTTCCGAGCAGTTCGGGCAACTCCTCTCGGCGAAGGGAATCGGCAACGACGACACCGTCGTGCTCTACGGCGGCAACAACAACTGGTTCGCCGCCTACGCATACTGGGAGTTCACCCTCTACGGTCACGCCGACGTGCGGCTGCTCGACGGCGGGCGCAAGAAGTGGGAGCTCGACGGCCGCCCGCTGACCGCCGACGCGACGCAGCGCCCGTCGACCGGCTACACCGCGCAGGACGCCGACCTGTCGATCCGCGCGTTCCGCGACGAGGTCGTCGCCTCGATCGACAAGAAGAACCTGGTCGACGTCCGCTCGCCCGACGAGTTCTCCGGCAAGATCCTGGCGCCCGCGCACCTGCCCCAGGAGCAGTCCCAGCGCCCCGGCCACATCCCCTCCGCGGTCAACATCCCGTGGAGCAAGGCCGCCAACGAGGACGGCACGTTCAAGTCCGACGAGGAGCTCACGGCCCTCTACGGTGGGGCCGGCTACGACGAGGGCAAGCCGACCATCGCCTACTGCCGCATCGGCGAGCGCTCCAGCCACACCTGGGTGGTACTGCACGAGCTGCTCGGCCACGGCGACGTCAAGAACTACGACGGCAGCTGGACCGAGTACGGCTCGCTGATCGGCGTGCCGATCGAGCTGGGGGCCGGTCGCTGATGTGCGGAGCACCTGGGCAGGACATCGCGTTGCCCGCCGACACCGACCTGACCAAGCAGACCGTGCTCGCCGGTCGCGTCGTCGCGGGCGGGCGGCCCGTCGGCGGTGCTTACGTGCGGTTGCTCGACGGTACCGGCGAGTTCACCGCCGAGGTGGTCTCCGCAGCGTCAGGCGACTTCCGGTTCTTCGCCGCGCCCGGGACGTGGACGGTGCGCGCCCTGTCCCGTTCCGGTAACGGTGCGGCCGTGCTGACCGCCGACGGCCCGGGCCTGCACCACACCGAGATCGCCGTCGCCTGACGCGTCGGTGTGGCTCTCATTGCAGGAAAGCCACTTTCACGCAACGAGGTTGCATGAAAGTGGCTTTCCTGCAATCGGCGGGTGGTGTGGCTATGCTCCGCGGCCGTGCACTGGTTGTTCACCGGACTGCTGATCGCCGCGAGCGCCGGGGTGGTCGCGTTCACCGGCCACCTCCTGCGCCGGCTCTTCACCACCGAACCCCGCTGCACCACCGAACCCAGCGAGCCCGGGTCCGCCGCGCTGACCGACACCGGAGCGGAGACCGGGCGATGACCGGGCCCGCGGCCGAACCCGACCCGGCCGGCACGGTCACCGGCCCGGGCAACGGGGCGCCCGACCCGCCGCGACGCAACCGGCCGCGCTGGGACGACCTGCCGGTCCCCGACGACACCGCGAACCTGCGCCAGGGTCCGGACCTGCACGAGCAGTGCCTCGGGCTGCTCCCGTTGATCGGGGTGTGGCGGGGTACCGGGGAGGTCGTCTACCCGACGATCGCGGGCCCGTTCCAGTTCGGCCAGCAGCTCGTCTTCGCCCACGACGGACGCCCGTTCATCTCCTACGAGTCACGGGCGTGGCTGCTCGGTCCGGACGGCGAGCTCATCCGCCCGGCAGCGCGGGAAACCGGGTTCTGGCGCCCGCAGCCCGACGGCTCGCTCGAGGTGCTGATCACCCACGCCACCGGCATCGTCGAGATCTACTACGGCCGGCGGGGGGACCTGCGGACCTGGGAGATCCAGACCGACGCGGTGGTGCGCACGGCCTCGGCGAAGGAGGTCACCGCGGCCAAGCGGCTCTACGGCCTGGTCAACCAGGGCGACCTCGCCTACGTCGACGAACGGGCGATGGTCGGCCAGCCGTTGCAGCCGCACCTGTCCGGCCTGCTGCACCGCATCGCCGGATGAGCGAGCCCCGGCTGCTGCCCTGCGGGCGCTGGGCGTTGCTCGCGGAGCTGGGCTCGACGGCCGAGGTGACCGCGACGGCCGCCCGGCTGCGAGCCGCCGGTCTGCCCGACGTCGTCGAGCTCGTCCCGGCGGCCCGCACGGTGCTCGTCGCGGTACGGCCGGGTTCGACGGCGCTCGACGCCGTCCGCGAGCTGCTCACCGAGACCGCGGACGGCGCTGCGACGCCGTCGCCGGGACCACTCGTCACCGTTCCCGTGCACTACGACGGCGACGACCTCGAGCTGGTCGCCCGGACCGCGGGGATCGGCCTCGACGAGGTCGTCGCGCTGCACACCGGGGCCGAGTACATCGTCGCGTTCTGCGGTTTCGTCCCGGGCTTCGCCTACCTCACCGGGCTGCCGGACCCGCTGCGGCAGGCCCGGCTGGACAGCTCGCGACCGGCGGTACCCGCGGGTTCGGTCGGGATCGCGGGCGAGTTCAGCGGGATCTACCCACGCCGTTCCCCGGGCGGCTGGCGGCTGGTCGGCCGCACCGAGCTGACGATGTTCGACCCGGCCGTCGACCCGCCCGCGCGGCTGCGTCCCGGCGACCGGGTGCGCTTCGAGAGGGTCTGAGGTGGGCCTGGTCGTACAGCGCACCGGTCCGCTCGCCGTCGTGGAGGACCGCGGCAGGCCAGGGCACGCGCACCTCGGGGTACCGCCCTCCGGCGCGCTGGACGGGCCGGCGCTCGCACTGGCCAACCGGCTCGTCGGCAATGAGCCCGCAGCGGCCGGGCTGGAGCTGCTGCTCGGCGGCACGGTGCTGCGAACGACGGCGCCCTGCCAGGTGGCGGTGACCGGGCCGCCCGTCGAGGTCCGGGTGGACGGCCGGGCCACCTGCTCGCACCGGGCCTGCTACCTGCCGGCGGGCGCGACGCTGAGCATCGGGACACCGGCGTCGGGGCTGCGCAGCTACCTCGCGGTGTCCGGTGGGATCGACATCGAGCCGGTGCTGGGCAGCCGCAGCACCGACCTGCTGTCGGGCCTCGGCCCACCCGAGCTCACCGCCGGTGATGAGCTCCCGGTCGGACGACCGCACGGGCCCGCGCCCCCGGACGGCGCGGTGGTCCCGCTGTCGGTGCTACCCGACGAGGTCGTGGTGACCATGCGGCTCGGCCCGCGCGACGGCTGGTTCGCCGATCCGGCTGCCGCCCTGCGCGACCCGGTCTGGACGGTCAGCTCCACCAGCAACCGGATCGGTGTCCGGCTGGAAGGTCCGGCGCCGGCGCGACACCCTGCGCGGGGTCGCGGCGAGCTGCCGAGCGAGCCGCTGATCACCGGCGCGGTGCAGGTGCCACCGGACGGGCCGCCGGTGATCTTCCTCGCCGACCATCCGACCACGGGGGGCTACCCGGTGCTGGGCGTCGTCGATCCCGCGGACCTGCCGCGGCTGGCGCAGGCCAGGCCGGGATCGACCGTGCGGTTCACCGTGCGGTGAGCGACGCCATCAGGGCGCAGGCCCGCCCGGCGCATGCAGCAGCTCCTGCACATCGTCGGCGGGCAGCCCGGACAGCTGCACGATCTGGTCGGTGGCCAGCCCCGCGTCGGCGAGCCTGCCGAGCACGGCGCGGAGCAACCCGCGCTCATGTCGGATCGCGGCGCTGAGCCGCTCCAGTTGCTGGCAGCTCTGGTCCAGCTCGACCGTCGCGCCGACCGCGCGCACCGGGTCTTCGAGCAGCACGGCCAGTAGCCGGTCCCGGACGTCGCCGCACGTCGTGATCCGGGTGGTCTCGGCCGCGTCGACGTTCGCGGTCGGGTCGGAACGCCCGGCCCGACCGGTCACGTCGGAACGCCCGGTTGCGCTGGCACGGGCCGCCAGGACCTGCGCGACGACATCGGCGACTGCGCGACCGGAGCCGGCAGTTGCCGACTGCGCCACGGATCGGGCGGGGCTCCTGGCACGATCATCCAACTCGTCGGTCCGGGCAGCCACGGCAGGCGGCGCGACGGGACCCTCTTGCGCTGCCCGGGGTGCACCACCCTGCGCGCCACCGGCCGAGCCGCGGCGCAGCACCTCCTCGGACCATGCAGGATTGGCCTCGCGCATCGCGACCACGTCCGCGACGGTGACCCAGTGCACCGGCGTCGGGCCGGGATCGGCCGGGCCCGGCACCGGATCGACGCCTTGGGCGCCCGCGTCCGTCCACTCGGCTGCGGTGGACTCCGAGGCCGGCATCGCAGCGGAACCGTCGAGCCGCGGGCCGCGCGTCAGTGCCACGAACAACGCAATGATCAACGCCACCACGCCCGCGCCCAGCGGGACCAGCACCTCCGCCGACATGGCCAACTGCATGGCTGCCCACCGTACGCTGAGCTACGTCACGGAGCGCAACCAGGCTCAGCCGGAACATGATGGTGCCGGGACCGGCTCGGCACCCGCAGAACACTGCCCGAACCAGGCTCACCTCCCGAATCTGACCCGGGCGTACTCGACGCTGTCCCGTCCGCCCACGAGGTCATCGGACTCCGCCGAGTCCCTGTTCGAGGCGCCGTTCTGGGACACGGATGACAGCACCGGGACCGGCGTGGCGGTATTCCCGACCACCGGCTGACCCGCCGCCGCGGTGGCGGCCGTCTCGGTCGGGACGGGCTCGCCCTTCGGCTCGGGTTCGCCCTTCGGCTCGGGTTCGGATTCCTTCATCGCGGGCGGACTGGAAGCCTCGTCGTCCACCGCCACGTCGGACATCCGCGCTGCCGTCGCCCGCTCGACGCTCCCGGCGAAGGCGGGCTCGGGCCGCCGCCTCGGCGCAGTAGGCCGGAAGAGGTCACCAGGTTGGACCGGCGGCACCGAGCGCGGCTGCATCGAGGCCGGCTGCCCGCCATGAGATTCGCCGGCGGGCGGCCCGCCGGTCCCTCCCGCGAGCCCGGCAGTTGTGGACGCCGGCACCGGGACGCGGGCTACTGGACCGGGCTCCCCGGTCGGCCGGGACGTGGCTCCCGCCGGATCGGACTCGGGCGGTGCTGCCGTGGACGGCACGGGGAGCGGGAGGGGCGACCCGCCCGGCGGCCGTTCGGGCTGCTGGGCAACGGACACCACCGGCGCCGCGACGGGACGGACGGGGGCGGCGATCCCCCGTGCCGCGGGACCTGCCAACAGCCCCTCGATCGCGCCACGCAACCGGGTGAGATCCGCGAGCACGGCGCTGTGTTGACGGGCGAGCTCGCCGATGCGGGCGCGAGCCGCCTCCTGCTCGGCGGCGATGCGGGCGTGAGCCGCCTCCCGCTCGCCGACAGCGTGGGCGTGCGCCGCCTGCCGCTCGGCGCGGGCCGCGATACGGGCCTGCTCGCGGGTCTCGTCGGCCTCCTCCTCGGCCGCACGCAAGATGCCTTGCAGGCGGTCGCTGAAGTTCCCGATCATGTCCGGGCTCTCGTTGTCGGGGACCAGTGCCACGTCGGGACGCGACCGCGGGACCGGGGTCGGAGCCGGGCGCGGTCGGGCGCCTCCCGACGGTGTCGACGTCCCGGTCCCGGGGACACCGGCGGCCGGCTGCCGGACCACCACCGGCAGCGGCTGGCTGCGCGCCACGTCGAGGTCGGCACGCAGCCGAGCGAGCACCCGCCGCAGGCGCGCCACGTGCTCGTCGACCTGCCGACGGTCGTAGCCGCGGAGTACGACGTCGAAGCGTGGAGCCCCCAGCGAACCGTCAGCCCCCTCAGTCGTCATCGATGTCCCTCCAGACCCTGCCCACCTCGACCAGGTCGCCGAAGGTGGGGCGATCGCCGCCGGAAACCACCCTAACGGAGCACCGCGTTCAGAAACCAACCCACCGTCCGCGGTCTGCTCGTCCAGTGTCTCGCACCGTCACCGACCCGGGTGAAACCGGTGAACGTTGCCGAAACGGTCCACCGGTGCCGCTGCCGCCCACCCGACTGGCCTATCATGGCGTGGTGGACACCTCGCTGCGTCAGACGTTGCACCAGCGCGGGCTCCGGATGACGCCGCAGCGCCAGCTTGTGCTCGACGCGGTTCATGAGCTGGGGCATGCGACGCCCGAGCAGATCTGTGGGCAGGTGCAGAGCGCCGCGCCGGCAGTCAACATCACGACGGTGTATCGCACCCTTGACCTGCTGGAACGTCTCGGGCTCGTGCGGCACACGCACCTCGGCCACGGCGCACCCAGCTATTCCGAGCAGGAGCACCAGCACGTCCACCTCGTCTGCCACAACTGTGGCACAGTCCTCGAGGCCCCGACCGGCCTGATGGACTCCCTGGCGGCGCAGCTGGCGGCAGAGTCCGGGTTCGTGCTCGACGTGGCCCACGTCGCACTCTCGGGACGTTGTGCCGACTGTCTCGATGAGCCGGCATCCGTGGGCGAGGAAGACAACCGGTGACGTTCCCGACGACCGCGGGCCCCGACCCGGAGTCAGTCGAATCACCCGATCCGGATGCGGCCGTCCCCGCACACCGTGGGGATCCGCTCGCCGAGCAGCGCTCGATGGCGCGGCACGCCGCCGTCGTGGACCGTAGCCACCGCGGCGTCATCGCCGTGCCGGGCGAGGACCGGCTGGGTTGGCTGCACCTGCTGCTCTCCCAGCACGTGAGCGCGTTGCCCGCCGGCGCCGGAACCGAGGCCCTCGTGCTCGACCTCCAGGGTCGGGTGCTGCACCACATGCTCGTCTCGCACACCGACGGCGTCGTCTGGCTCGACACCGAACCGGGCGAGTTGCCCGTGCTGCTGGACTACCTGCAGAAGATGACGTTCCGGTCGAAGGTCGAGCCGCGCGACGCGACCGGTGAGCTGGCCGTGCTCAGCGTCGTCGGTCCGGACACCGCGGCGGTGCTCGCGGCCGCGGGGGTGCCCGTGCCCGCGGGTGCCTACGCCTCGGCCGCGCTGCCCGGCGGTGGGCTGGTACGTCGGATGCCGTGGCCCGGGGTGGACGCAGCCGACCTGCTCGTCCCGCGCACCGGGCGCGGTGGCTGGTGGCAGCAACTCGTCGATGCCGGTGCGCACGCTGCGGGCACGATGGCGTTCGAGGCGTTGCGGGTGGAGTCGCTCCGGGCGAGGCTCGGTCAGGACACCGACGACCGGACGATCCCGCACGAGGTCGGCTGGATCGGATCGGCCGTGCATCTGCAGAAGGGCTGCTACCGGGGCCAGGAGACGGTCGCCAGGGTGGCGAACCTCGGCCGCCCGCCGCGCCGGTTGGTATTGCTGCATTTCGATGCGGGCGACGAGCACCTGCCCCGTCCGGGCGACCCGGTGCTGCGCGAGGGGCGCCCGGTCGGCCGAGTCGGCACGGTGACCCTGCACCACGAGCTGGGCCCGGTGGCGCTGGCCCTGGTGAAGCGTTCGGTGCCGGTGGACGCCGAGTTGGTCGCGGGGGTCGAGGAACGCACCACTCCCGCTTCCGTCGACCCCGACTCGGTTCCCCCCGAGGACGCCGCTCCGCCGCCGGGGCGCGCGGCGCAGATCCGCGGCGGGTTGCGGGGCTGAGCCCTCCCGGGTCCCGTCCCACCCGTCCGCTGCGGATACCGGCTCCGGTCCGGTCGGGACGGTTCTCCCGTATGGCGAGAGCTGGTCCTACTCTCGCCAGCATGGTGGAGACGACCAGGTACCGGTGGGTCGTCCTCGCGGTCGGTACGTTCGCACAGGCCGCCACCGCGACCTACTTCCTCGGGCTCGCTGCCGTCATACCCGCCCTGCGCAGTCACTTCGGCTTGAGCCTGACCCAGGTCGGGGCGTTCATCGGGGTCATCTCGGTCGGCATCATCAGCACGCTGTTCGCCTGGGGCAGTGCCGCCGACCGGTTCGGTGAGCGCGGCGTGATGGCGATCGGGCTGGTCGGTGCTGCCGGGGCGCTCGGTACGACCGCGCTGGTCCGCAACCCGCTGGGGGCAGCTGGGCTGCTGATGCTCGCCGGGGCGTTCGGGGCCGGTGTCAACGCGGCCGGCGGGCGCGCGGTACTCACCTGGTTCCCCACCCGCCGTCGCGGCCTGGCGATGGCGGTGCGGCAGACCTCGGTGCCCATCGGCGCCGCACTCGCCGCCGTCGGGCTGCCCGCCATCGCGGGCCGCCACGGCGTGCCGGGCGTGTTCGTCGCGCTCGCGGTGACCTGCCTGGTCGCAGCATTCGCGGTGACAACCTGGATCAGGGAACCGCCGGACGCGCCGGCCCGGGGTGCTCGCCCGGTGGCTCAGGCCCGAGCGGTGCTAGCCGACCGTGGGCTGTGGCGGCTGAGCCTGGCCGGCGGTCTGCTCGTCATCCCGCAGTTCCTCGGTTCGGTGTTCCTCCTCGAGGTGCTGCACACCGGGCGCGGGATGGCGCTCGCCACCGCGGACGTGCTGCTGGCCGTGATGCAGCTGCTCGGCGCGGCCGGCCGGCTGGGCAACGGCGCGTGGTCCGACCGGACGGGAAGCCGGCTGCGGCCGCTGCGCATCGTCGCGGTCGCGGTGGCCGCCGGCTTCGCGCTGTCCGCTGCCGCTTACCCGGGCCCCGTCGTGCTGCTCACCGCCGTGCTCGTCCCGGCTGCCGCGCTCGCCGTCAGCTGGAACGGTCTGGTCTTCACCGCCGCCGGTGAGCTCGCGCCGCCCGGCCGGGCCGCCACCGCGATGGGCGTGTCGAACACCGCGAACTTCGTCGGCGCCGCCGTGACCCCGGCCCTGGGCGGCGCCGTCGCCGACGCCGCGGGCTGGGCGGCGATGCTCGGCACCGGCGCGCTCGCCGCCGTGTTGGCCGTCGTCGTGCTGCGCGGGCTGGGCGAGTCGGGCGCAGCCGCCACCGTCCGTCGGGGGTACGAGCCCCGGTGACGCCGGCGCCCGCCAGGACCGGCCGGGAGGGGTGGATGGCTCCGGTCCCGCGGCGCGTTGCACCCGGGAGCCGGACCAGGTGCACATCACATCCCCGGTGCCACGTCGCACGCCCGGTGGTTCGCAAGGTACGGTGGGAACCAGGACATCGATGAGACGAATGGGGCCGCCGAGACATCCGGCCGCCCCTTCCCTGTTGTAAGGGGGACCAGCCATGGGGCGCGGACGAGCCAAGGCCAAGCAGACGAAGGTGGCCCGCGAGCTCAAGTACAGCTCCCCCACGATGGATCTCGACGCGCTGCAGCGCGAGATCGGCAGTGGGACGGCGGCTCCCGACGGTGAGCCGGAGTACGACGACTACGTGGACGGGTACCCCGCCCGCGCCGACGACGAGGATGCCCGCCGACGCTGACCTGGCATCGGTACCCGCAAGCAGCAGCCGAGCTCGGACCGGGAGTCAGAAGCGGGGGTGGTCCCCGCGCAGCCGCACCCTGGCCCGGTCGGAGGCGGTGCCGTCCGCTGCGGTCGCGCGCGCCACGTCGCCCAGCACCCAGGCCGGGACATGCCGCGCGGTGAGCACGGCCAGCGCCCGGTCGACGTCGTCAGCAGGAAGCACCCCGACCATCCCGATGCCCATGTTGAACGTCCCCTCCATCTCCGCGCGGTCCACCCGGCCGCGGGAGGCGATCAGCTTGAACACCGGCTCCGGGGTCCAGGTGCTCCGCTCGGCCACCGCGACCAGCCCCTCGGGCAGCACCCGTGCCAGGTTGCGCGCCAGCCCGCCCCCGGTGATGTGCGCGAACGTGCGGACCCCGGTCTCGGCGGCCAGCGCCAGGCAGTCGCGGGCGTAGATCCGGGTGGGCGCCAGAAGCTCCTCACCCAGGCTCCGGCCGAACTCCTCGACGTGGCCCTCCAGCGGCATCCTGGCGATGTCGAGCAGCACGCGGCGGGCCAACGAGTAGCCGTTGGAGTGCAGCCCGGTCGCGCCCATCGCGACGAGCACGTCGCCGGGCCGGATCCGCTCGGGGCGCAACATCGCCTCGGCGTCGACGATCCCGACGCCGGTGGCCGACAGGTCGTAGCTGCCCGCCTCCATCAACCCGGGGTGCTCCGCGGTCTCGCCGCCCAGCAGCGCGCAGCCCGCCTGCCGGCAGCCCTCCGAGATGCCCTTCACGATCGTCGCGATCTGCTCGGGCACCAGCTTGCCGACGGCGATGTAGTCCTGCAGGAACAGCGGCTCGGCACCGCACACCACCAGGTCGTCCACGACCATCGCGACCAGGTCGATCCCGATCGTGTCGTGGGAGTCCATCGCCTGCGCGATGGCGACCTTGGTGCCGACACCGTCGGTCGACGCGGCCAGCACCGGCTCGCGGTAGCGGCCCAGCCTGGGGGCGAACAGCCCGGCGAACCCGCCGATCCCACCGAGCACCTCCGGTCGGCTGGCCCGCTCCGCATACGGACGCAGCGCCTCGACGGCCTGCTCACCCGCCTCGACGTCCACCCCGGCGGAGGCGTAGCTCACCCGGGGGCCTGCGGTCCGCGGATCGTCGGCGGCCCGTGGGTCACCGATACTGTCGGACATGGTCGGCGGCATGGTCGGTCTCGCTCCCGGGCTGGGCGGCGGCGCCGCGGGAACGGCGCCGGGCAGGTGATCTCCGGTGGGGACGGTCTCAGGGACGGCGCAGGGCGTCCGAGGCACCGTAGCCGACGGACAACGGTCCGGGATCACCGGAAGCCGCGCCCGACACATCGCAGGCCGGCACCCGACCAAATTCGGGCGCAGGGACGTCCTCGCCGGTGAGCTCCTCGAGCAGGTGCTTGCCCAGCCGCGCCTCCGCAGGCAGCGCGATGGGGTACTCCCCGTCGAAACACGCCGCACACAGCCTGCTGCGTGGTTGCTCGCTCGCCGTGATGAGCCCGTCGAGCGAGACGTAGCCCAGGGTGTCCGCGCCGATCGAGCGCCGGACGCCCTCGACGTCGAGCCCGCTGGCGACGAGCTCGGCGCGGGTGGCGAAGTCGATACCGTAGAAGCATGGCCAGCGCACCGGTGGCGAGGCGATCCGCACGTGCACCTCGAGCGCACCGGCCTCGCGCAGCATCCGGACCAGCGCGCGCTGGGTGTTGCCACGGACGATCGAGTCGTCCACCACGACGAGGCGCTTGCCCCGGATGACGTCGCGCAACGGGTTGAGCTTGAGCCGGATACCGAGCTGGCGGATGGTCTGCGAGGGCTGGATGAACGTGCGCCCGACGTAGGCGTTCTTGACCAGGCCCTGGCCGTAGGGAATGCCGGAGCCCTGGGCGTAGCCGATCGCCGCCGGGGTCCCCGACTCCGGAACCGGGATCACCAGGTCGGCCTCGACGGGGAACTCGCCCGCGAGCCTTCGACCGATCTCCACGCGGGTGGCGTGCACCGAGCGGCCGGAGATCGTGGTGTCGGGCCGGGCGAGGTAGACGTACTCGAACAGGCAGCCCTTGGGCTCAGGCGCGGCGAAGCGCGAGCTGCGGATACCGTCGGCGTCGATGGCGAGCAGCTCGCCGGGCTCCACCTCACGGACCACCGACGCGCCGACGATGTCCAGCGCCGCGGTCTCGCTGGCCACCACCCAGCCGCGGTCGAGGCGCCCGAGCACCAGTGGCCGCACCCCGTACGCGTCGCGCGCCGCGTAGAGGGTCCCCTCGTCCGCGAAGACCAGCGAGAACGCACCGCGCAGCCGCGGCAGCAGCCGCATCGCGGCCTCCTCGACGCCGATGTCCGCCGCGGTGGCCGCGAGCAGCTCACACACCAGGTCGGAGTCGGTGGTGGGCTGCGTGCGGACGCCGTCGCGACGCCGGGCGAGTGCCCCGACCTCGTCGCGCAGCTCTGCAGTGTTGACCAGGTTGCCGTTGTGCCCGAGTGCCAGCCCGCTCCCGGTGGCCGTGGTCCGGAACGTCGGCTGGGCGTTGTCCCAGGTGGTCGAGCCCGTCGTCGAGTAGCGCACGTGACCGACGGCGAGGTGCCCGCGCAACGAGGACAGGGTCTGCTCGTCGAAGACCTGGCTGACCAGCCCGAGCTCCTTGAACACGACCATCCGGCGACCGTCGGAGACCGCAATCCCCGCCGCCTCCTGGCCGCGGTGCTGCAGCGCGTAGAGGCCGTAGTAGCTGAGCTTGGCGACGTCCTCACCGGGAGCCCACACGCCGAACACGCCGCACTCTTCGTGCGGGGTGTCGTCGACGGGCTCGCACGGGGGGGTCGCGAGGTGGGCCGGATACCCGTTTCGGGTGGGATTCAACGCACACGCTCCTGTCCGGACGGCGGTGCAGTCAGCTCCCCATCCTACGCCGGCAGAGTTCGGTGACCCACCCGGCAGGACCCGCGTCCCCGAACCACCGGCCCTGCCCCAGGTCACAGCCCAACTGCGTCAGCCGGTCGGCCTGGACGACGGTCTCCACCCATTCGGCCGTCACCTCCAGACCGAGCACGTGCGCCATCTCGACCATGGCCCGCACGATGGCCTCGTCGACCGGGTCCGCGGCGGGGTGGCGCAGTCCGTCGATGAACGAGCCGTCGATCTTCAGCGCATGCACGGGGAGCCTGCGCAGCCAGGCCAGGCCGGAGTAGCCGATGCCGAAGTCGTCGAGCGCGAGCCGCACCCCCGCCGACCGCAGCGCGACCAGCGCTTGGCGCGCCGCGGCCTCGTCGCCGAGCACGGCCTGCTCGGTGATCTCCAGCTGCAGCAGTTCCGGGGGCAGCCCCGTCTCCTGCAGGACCGCGGTCACCTCGTGCACCCAGGCCCGTTCGGTGAGCTGCACCGGGGAGACGTTGACGCTGACGTAGGGGGCCTGCGCGCCCAGCTCCGATCGCCACTGCGCCGCGCGGCGGCAGGCCTGCGCGAGCACCCAGCGTCCGAGCGGCACGATCGCCCCGCTGTGCTCGGCCGGCTCGATGAACTGGGCCGGCCCGAGCAGTCCCTGCTCGGGATGCTGCCAGCGGACCAGCGCCTCGACGCCCTTGACCGTACCGTCGGTGAGCGCCACCAGCGGCTGGAACGCGAGCCGCAGCTCGCCACGCTCGATGCCGCCGCGCATCCCGGCGCGCAGCGCGAAGCGGGCCGCCTCCCCGGCGTCCCGCTCGGGATCGAACACGACGCGCCGGCCGCCACCGCGCCCCTTCGCCCAGGACAGCGCGACGTCGGCCGCGCGCATCAGCTCCTCCGGGCAGGCACCGCTGGTCGCGGTCTCGGTGACGCCGATGCTGGCCGAGACGGTCAACGAGTGCCCGGCGACCAGGAACGGCGACGCGAGCGCGGCGAGCAGCCGGTCGGCGAGGCGGCACACGTCGTCGCACCCCTCGGAACCGACGACGAGCACCGCGAACTCGTCACCCCCGGTACGGCTGACCAGGTGCGGGCCTGCCGCCAGCTGCAGCCGGCCGGCGACCGCGAGCAGCAACTGGTTACCGACCTGGTGGCCCAGCCCTTCGTTGATCGCCTTGAACCCGTCGACGTCGAGCGCGCAGAGCCCGACGCGGCGCGCCGCACCCGGTGCGAACTCGGCGCGCAGCCGCTGCTCGGTGAGCGAGCGGTTGGGCAGCCGGGTCAGCCGGTCCTGCAGCGAGGCCTGCGCGAGCTGGGAGCGCAACTCACCGTTGGCGCGCAGCGCCTCCTGCTGCCCGTCGAGCATCCGCTCGCGGACCGCGCCCGCGAACCCGGCGGCGAGCTCGTCGAGTGCAGCGGCGAGCCTTCGGGTGCCTTCGGGGCCACTCTGACCCAGTGCCGCGCGCCCCTCGGTCCGCAGCAGGCGCAGGGTCGTGGGCAGCACGTCCTCGGCGGCCGGGCCCACCGCGCCGAACGGGCCGTCGGGCAACCCCGAGCTGAGCAGCGCGGCGCCGACACGGCGGACCGCGGTTGGCCAGAACGGTTCGGCCCGGACAGCGGCCCGCAGCCGTCGCAGCAGCGGATCCAGCCTGGCGCGCGACGAGGGATCCTCCGGTGAGATCAGCTGGGCCCAGCGCCGGGCGAGTGCGTCCACGGCGTCGTCGCCGCTCGGCGCCGATGGCGCGGAGATCGCCTCCGTCGGGTCGGGAAGACTACGTGCTACAACCACGTCACCCCTCTCCATCGCCCGTTCGGTATGTACACCTCACGGTCGGCGCAATTTTGGCCTTACCGTTTTCGTTTCGCTACCTTTGGGTGGTTAAGTTCATCCGATCGGTGTCATACCGACTACTAAAGGTTAACAGAGTGGGAGGTACTCACCGATGCTGGCGGCTCGCGACCCCGACGCGACCAGCGCACCGCTCGCGACGGCGTGCTCCCAGGTCAGACGACCGGAAACGAGCCCGAGCCAGGTTGTGACGTCGGTCTCGACGACGTTGGGCGGCGTGTCCCGGCGGTGCCGCGGACCCGGCACGCACTGCACCGCCCCGTAGGGCGGCACCCGCACCTCGACGCTATGACCGGGCGCCGCGGCGGCCAGCGCAGCCAGACTCTCCTTCACCGCGGCCCGAAGCACCGCCCGGTCCGGTGCCGGGCCGCCGCTGCACCACACCGCCAGCGGATCGTCGGTCACTCGGCGACGGTAACCGCTGCTGGTCCGCCCTGGCCAGCCACTACGTACGCCCATTCGGGCCTCGCAGAGGTGGTGGCCGCGGCGAGGACCGCACCCGGCGAGCGAACCGTTGACGGGCACAGCTTTCGCCAGCAGCAGGCCACCGGTCAGCTGCGGACCGACGGGCCGACCCCGAACAGCGCCGGCAGGGTGTCCGCCCAGCCGGCCCGGAGCTCGTCGAGCGGCAGCGCGGGCAGCGAGCCGATCACGAGCGCGGCCCCGCCGGTGCTACCCAGCACCGCGGCGGGCACCCCGGCCTCGGCGGCCCGGGCGCGGAACGCGTCGGCGTCCCCCCCGGCGAGCGTGACGAGCACCCGGCCCGCGGACTCGGCGAACAACGCGACGAACGGGTCCAGCCCCGCGGGCAGCGCGACCGTGGCACCGCGCCCACCCACCAGCGCCGCCTCGACCAGCGCCTGGGCCAACCCGCCGTCGGACAGGTCGTGGCTTCCGGTGAGCAGGCCCACCGACGCGGCGGCGCCGAGCAGGGCGCCGAGGCGCTGCTCGGCGGCCAGGTCGACCGCGGGTGGGACGCCGCCGAGGTGGCCGTGCACCTCGTGCGCCCACTCGCTGCCGTCGAGCTCCTCGGCCGTGGCGCCGAGCAGCACGACGACGTCGCCGTCGCGGCGGAAACCCGAGGGCACCCGCCGCGCGACGTCGTCGAGGACGCCGAGGACGCCGACCACCGGGGTCGGCAGGATAGCCCGGTCGCCGGTCTGGTTGTAGAAGCTCACGTTGCCACCGGTCACCGGGATGCCCAGCAGCGCGCAGCCGTCGGCCAGCCCCCGCACGGCCTCGGTGAACTGCCACATCACGTGCGGGTCCTCCGGCGAGCCGAAGTTGAGGCAGTTGGTCACCGCGACGGGCACGGCGCCGCAGACCGCGACGTTGCGGTGGGCCTCGGCCAGCGCGAGCTGGGTGCCCCGGTAGGGGTCGAGCACGACGAACCGGGCGTTGCAGTCGGTGGCCACCGCGACCCCGCGGCCGGTCGACTCGTCGATCCGGACGATGCCGCTGTCCGCGGGCTGCGCGGCCGCGGTGTTGCCCCGGACGTACCGGTCGTACTGGTCGGTGACCCAGGCCCGGCTGCACAGGTTCGGCGCCCCGGCCATCCGCAGGATCGTCTCCCGCAGCTCCGACGGCGCGGCCGGGCGGGGCAGCGGGTCGGTGGTGTCGGCGGCCAGCGCGTCCTGGGCAACCGAACGCTGCACGGGGCGGTGGTAGAGCGGCGCGTCGTGCGCGACGGTGCGCGGCGGCACGTCGACGACGGTCTCGCCGCGCCAGCTGATCCGCAGCCGGTCGCCGCCGGTGACCGCGCCGATCACGGTGGCGTTGACGTCCCACCTGCGGCAGACGGCCAGGAACGCGTCGACGTGCGCGGGCCGCACCACCGCGCACATCCGCTCCTGCGACTCACTGCACAGGATCTCCGCGGGGCTCATCCCGGTGGCGCGCAGCGGGACGGCGTCGAGGTCGACCGCCATGCCACCGTCACCTGCGCTGGCCAGCTCGGAGGTGGCGCAGGACAGTCCGGCGCCGCCGAGGTCCTGGATGCCGACGACGAGCCCCGCGTGGAAGAGCTCCAGGCAGCACTCGATGAGCACCTTCTCGGTGAACGGGTCACCGACCTGCACACTCGGGAGCTTCGCGGCGCCGGTGCCGTCCCCGTCCCCGGAGAACGTCTCACTCGCCAGCACCGAAACCCCGCCGATACCGTCGCGCCCGGTCCGTGCACCAAACAGGACGATCTTGTTACCGGCCCCGGAGGCGAACGCCAGATGTAGGTCCTCGATACGCATCGACCCGATACACATCGCGTTGACCAGCGGGTTTCCGGCATAGCTCGGATCGAACACCACCTCACCGCCGACGTTGGGCAAACCCAGACAGTTCCCGTAGCCGCCCACCCCGGCGACGACGCCGGGCAGCACCCTGGCCGTGTCCGGGGCGTCGGCCGGCCCGAACCGCAGCGAGTCGACGACCGCGATCGGCCGCGCCCCCATGGCCATGATGTCACGCACGATGCCACCGACGCCGGTGGCCGCGCCCTGGTAGGGCTCCACATAGGACGGATGGTTGTGCGACTCGAGTTTGAATGTGACCGCCCAGCCGTCGCCGACGTCGACCACCCCGGCGTTCTCCCCGATCCCGGCGAGCATCCGCTCCCGCATCGTCGGCGTCGTCGTCTCGCCGAAGTACCGGAGGTGCACCTTGGACGACTTGTAGGAGCAGTGCTCGCTCCACATCACCGCGTACATGGCCAGCTCGGCGTCGGTGGGACGGCGGCCGAGGATCTCCCGGATGCGCGCGTACTCGTCGCTGCGCAGCCCCAGCTCGCGGTAGGGCTGGGGCTGGTCCGGTGTTGCGGCCGCACGGGAGACGCTATCGACGACATGGGCAGAGGCGACAGGGGGAGGCACCACGATCAACTAGCCTACGGGGCGACTCGCGGGCGGGACCACGAAGGCCGATGGGGCTCTGCTCAGACTTCACGCCGATCAACGCGAGGACGTGGCGCCCGCGAC
>JBBSGM010000042.1:0-29336 GCA_038254065.1 Mycobacteriales bacterium
AACAACAGGCTCAAAGGCTTCCGTGCGGTGGCCATGCGCACCGACAAGCGCGAGTTCGTCTTCCGCGGCACCGTCGACGTCGCCTCCATCAAGATCTGGCTCCGCACCCCAACCAAGGAAGATCCACCAGACACGCCCTAGTTGTTCCGGTAGCCGGGGCGCACGGCGACGGCAGCTGATCGCAAGGAGGGCCGGGCCGCCACTCAGCAGCGCCGGGCCCGCACCGCCCCGGCCAGCTCATTGAGCAGCGCCCCGGTCGTCTCCCAGTCCAGGCAGGCATCGGTGATCGACTGTCCGCGGGTCATCACCGGCCCGAGATCCTGACGGCCCGCGACGAGGAAGCTCTCCAGCATCACCCCGACCACGCCGTGTTCGCCGCCCGCGATCCGGCCGGCCAGGGCACGGACCACCGCGGGCTGGCGGTGATGGTCCTTGCCGCTGTTGCCGTGGCTGGCATCGACGAGCACCCGCTCGGGCAGGCCTGCCGTGCGCAGCCGGCCCAGCGTCGCGGCGACGTCGCCCGCCGAGCAGTTCGGGCCGCCGGTGCCACCGCGCAGGATGACGTGCGCGTCCGGGTTGCCCGATGTTGTGACGAGTGCGGCGAGACCGTCGGCGGTGATGCCCATGAACACATGACCGGCCGCGGCCGCACACACGCCCTCGACCGCGACCCCGACGTCGCCGTCGGTGCCGTTCTTGATCCCGACCGGCATGGACAGGCCACTGCACAGCTGGCGGTGCACCTGGCTGGCTGCGGTCCGGGCGCCGATCGAACCCCAGCTCACGACGTCGGCGAGGAACTGCGGGGTGATCGGGTCGAGGAACTCGCAGCCCACCGGCAGGCCGAGCGCGCAGACGTCGAGCAGCAGCCGACGGGCCAGCCGTAGCCCGGTGTTGACGTCGCAGCTGCCGTCCAGCCGCGGATCGTTGATCAGGCCCTTCCAGCCGACCGTGGAGCGCGGCTTCTCGAAGTAGGTGCGCATCACGATGCGCAGCTCGCCGGCGACCCGCTCGGCGTGCGCGGCCAGCCGGTGCGCGTAGTCCAGGGCGGCGTTGGCATCGTGGATCGAGCACGGTCCGACGACGACGAGCAGCCGGTCGTCCCGGCCGTCGAGGATGTCGACGACCTCGGCGCGGGCCCGGACGACGGTGTCGGCGACGGCGCCGCCGACCGGGAGCTCGTAGCGCAGCAGCGCGGGGGAGAGCAGCGGGCTGATCCGGGTGATGCGGTGGTCGTCCAGCGCCGCAGCGGCGGTGATGGTCATGACGGGGGCGTCCTCTCGTGAGCGAGCCGCCCGTCGGAACCCCCGCCGAGCCGGCTCGTCGTCCGGCTCTCGGGGGTGATGGTCAGCGCAGCGGATCGCCCGCCGACCCGTCCCGGGCCGGGCGTCCAAACCAGTACTGGCGCTGCACGTCGGCCACTGTAGCCCCTACGTCCGCGCGTCGAGCACCGGTGCGGCAGAGGACGGGTTAAACATTCGTCAGTCCTGCGCGGCGTCGATCCGCGCGGAGATGCCACCGGCCAGCTCGACGTCCTTGGCGGTGAGGCCGCCCGCCGAATGGGTGGACAGCCGGAAGGTCAGCGTGCACCACCGGATGTCGATGTCGGGGTGGTGGTCGCGTCGCTCCGCGTCCTGCGCCACCCGGTCCACCACCGTGATCGCGGCGGGGAAGCTGGGGAGCTGGGCGATGCGGACGAGCGAGTCGCCGTCGCGTTCCCAACCGGGCAGACTCTCCAGCGCGGAGGTGATCGCGTCGTCGTCGAGCAGTTCGGTCATGGTGCCATCCTGCCTCAGGCGTCGCGGCGCAGCATCCGGACCACGGTCAGCCCGCCGCCGACGGCCAGGTAACACAACGCACGCAGCGAGCTCTGCACCATCGCGCCGAGCGGCAGCGGGTCGCGCAGCGCGTCGGCACCCGCCCCCCAGCCCGACGTGAGCAGGTAGGGCGCCAACCAGTCCAGCGCCGGGATCGCGGACAGCACCCCGAACACGATCACCCCGCCCAGCACGCAGGCGAGCACGACGAGCGGGTGCTCGGTGAGCGCGGAGATCGCCAGTGCGACCGCACCGACCGCCGCGAGCTGCCCCACCGTCCATGCCACCACCAGCGCGACCCGGCCCAGCGCCGCGCCGAGCCCCACAGTGGTACCCGACAGCGTGACCAGCGTTCCGTCCGCCGCCCCGACGACGACGAGCCCGGCCACCACCCCGACCACCGCGATCACCAGCGTGGCCAGCACCGCCACCACGAGCACCCCGAACGCCTTCATCCCGACCAGCCGCAGCCGGGTCACGGGCGCCAGCAGCAGCCCGCGCAGGGTGCCGTGCGCGGACTCGCCCGCGATCGCGTCGGCCGCGGCCATCGCGACGGCCAGCGGCAGCAGCAGGGCCAGCGCGAGCGTCATCGCGGCGACCGGCAGCACCAGGCCGTTGCCCACGACCGCGCCGATCAGACCGCCGCGCGACCGGTCGGCCACCGCCACCCCGATCGCGATGAGCACCGGGAGCAGTGCGAGCAGGCCGAGCATCACCAACGTCCGGGGCCTGCGGAGCACCCAGCGCAGCTCGGCGCCGAGCAACCGGCCCAGCGGGGCGGACGTGCGGGTGGGTGCCACCGGCTCGGCGAGCGCGGTCATCGGGCCTCCTCGGTGAGCCGGGCGAACAGCTCCTCCAGCCGGGCCCGGCGCCGGCGGGCCTCGTGCACCGCGACACCGGCCCGGACCAGCAGCGCGATCACCTCGGGGGCCGGCGGCCCGTCCTCGGCGACGACCACCTCGTCGCCCTGCCGGAAGGCGGTCGCCCCGGCGCCGCGCAGCGCGTGCAGCGCCGCGTCGACGTCCGGGGTGCTGACCACGAGCCCACCGGTGTCGGCCGCCAGCAGCTCCGCCAGCTCGCCCGAGGCGACCAGCGTGCCCGCCTGCAGCACGGCGACGTGCGTGCAGGTCGCCTCCACCTCGGCGAGCAGGTGCGACGAGACGAGCACGGTCGCACCGCCCGCGTGCAGCTCGCCGATGATCCGGCGGACGTCGCGGGTGCCGGCCGGGTCGAGGCCGTTCGTCGGCTCGTCGAGCACCACGAGCCGGCGCGGGACGAGCAACACGGCGGCCAGCCCGAGCCGTTGCTTCATGCCGAGTGAGTAGCCGCGGTACCGCCGGTCCGCCGCCTCGGCCAGCCCGACCCGCGCCAGCGCCGCGTCCACCGCGCCCGGGATCTCCCGGCCGGCCAGCAGCGGCTCGGCGGCCGCGACCCGGCGCAGGTTCTCCCGGCCGGACAGGAACGGATGGAACCCGGGACCCTCGACGAGCGCGCCGACCTGCGGCAGCACCGCCGCGGCGGCGTCCGGGACCGGGGCGCCGAGCAGCTCCACGCTGCCCGCGGTCGGGCGGGTGAGCCCGAGCAGCATCCGGATCAGCGTCGTCTTGCCCGAGCCGTTGGGGCCGAGCATGCCCAGCACCGCACCGGCCGGGACGTCGAGATCAACGCCGTCGACGGCAACGGTCCGCCCGAAAACCTTCCGCACCCCCCGCACCCGCGCGGCCGGCACCGTGACCGCTGGAGCGAAGGTGACGCTCGCCGCGTCAGATGCGACGAGGGCCACGTTCGCTCCCCCGTGGACGGGGGTCATCGGGAGAGGGCTTCGGCGAGGAGCTGGACGGGGACGGCGCCGGCCGCGATCCGGCCGTCGTCGGTGAGGATCGCCGTCGCCACCGAGGTGCTGATCTCCCGGCCGCTGCCCCACGGGCCGCTCACCGGGGTGCCGAGCCTGGACAGCTCCGGGGCGCCCGCGGTCGGTGCTGTGGCGATCACCACGGTGTCCCAGCCGTCGCCGACGACGGTCGGCTCGGCGCCGGGGGCGGCCTCCATGGGGACGGTCGGCTTGGCGCCGACGGCGGGCGGAGTGGGGGCGGTCGGCTCGGCGCCGGGGGCGGGCGCAGTGGGAGCGAGCGGGTCGGGCGGGGCCGCGTCCGTCACCGTCGCACCCGGCGGCGGGGTGAACGTGAACAGCGCCGGGTCCTGAGCGCCGAACGTCAGGTCGGTGAAGCCGAGCTGCAGCGCCGGGCCGGCCGAGCCGTTGGACAGCACCGTGAGCCGCAGCGGTACCCGCAGCTGCGCATCGACGGCGATCCGCACCTCGCGCAGCAGCGTCCGCTCGGTGGGCGCGGGCGCGAGCACGAGCTCGTAGGCGGGCCGCCCGGCGACCTCCGCCGTGCCGTCCACGCGCACCGTGCTCGACGCACGCAGCAGCGTGAGCGCCGTGGTGGCCGCGGCCGCCGGGTCGGTGGCGGCAGCCTCGGGAACCTCGTGCCCGGGGACGCCCTCCGGCCTGCGGGTCACCGAATGGTCGGCGGAGTTCCACGACCAGACCGTCGTGCCGTCGGCGACGATCGTGCGCTCGCTCTGGTCGGCCGGCACCACGCCTCCTTCGATCGGCACCGAGAGCCGGCCTTTGCCGTCGCCGTCGGACCAGATCCGCGCGGTGCTCGTGCGGTCGGCGAGCTGCGGGAGCTGCGGCAACGGGGGCAGGCCCAGCTTGTTGTCCAGCTCCACCGTGCCGCCGAAGGGGCCGGGGTGCGCCGCCAGCACCGAGGCGACCAGATCGTCGGCCGCGACCGGGGGCAGCTCGGGCGCGGCCCCGGCCCCCGCGGGAGCCGCGAGCAGGCCCAACCCGACCGCCCCCGCCACGGCGACGCCGATCCCGACCCGCACCCAGCCCGTACGCCCCACCGTGATGCGTCTTACCGCCATGTGCACAGCCTGACGCATGGCGGCTGAGAGTGTTCTGAGGTTGTGGCGGCCGCGGGCCGGTAGCGTCGCCGCCGATGGCGCGTGTGCTGGTGGTGGACGACGAACCCGGGGTGCGGACCGCACTGCACCGCGGGCTCACCGCCGAGGGCATGGAGGTCGTCGCGCTCGTTGACGGTCCGGCGGCCCTGCGCGCGGCGCTGACCGGCAGCTTCGACGCCGTCGTGCTCGACATCATCCTGCCCGGCCTCTCCGGCTACCGGGTGCTCGAGCAGCTGCGCGCGGCCGGCGTCGACACCCCGGTGCTGCTGCTGTCGGCCAAGGACGGCGAGATCGACCAGGCCGACGGGCTCGACCTCGGCGCGGACGGCTACCTCGTCAAACCGTTCTCCTTCGTCGTGCTCGTCGCGCAGCTCAGGTCGATGCTGCGGCGCCGTGACGCCACGCTGGGCCGGACCGGGCAGCGGGTCCGGCTCGGCGCACTCGTCGTCGATCCGGCGTCCCGCAGCGTCACCTGGGACGGGAGGCCGGTCGAGCTGTCGCCGCGGGAGTTCGCGCTGCTGCATGCGCTGGCCGGCCGGCCCGACACCGCCGTGACCAAGGACGAGCTGCTGCGCCTGGTCTGGGGCGACGAGCAGGCGGCGAGCCGCAACGTCGTCGAGGTCTACGTCGGGTACCTGCGGCGCAAGCTCGGCGCCGTCGGCGCCGGGCACGTGCTGCGGACCGTGCGCGGCTACGGGTACCTGGTCGGCTCGACGTGAGGGAGCGCGCACCGCCGGACAGCGCGGGACGGCGGTGGGGCCGCTGGTGGGCGGGCCGGACGTTGCGGTTCCGGATCACCCTCACCGTCGGGTTGGTGGCGCTGGTGGCGCTGCTCGCGCTGAGCCGGCTGGGGGCCGGGCTCGCGCAGTCGGCGCTGCTCGGTGCGGCCGACGTCGAGCTGCGCGGGCAGGCGCGGGCCGCGGCCGACCGGATCGCCGTGGGTACCCCGGCGACCGTGGTGGGCGCCGCGCCCTCGATCCGGGTGGTGGACACCGCGGGCGGCCCCGTGGACGGTGGCGCCCCGCTCCCGCTGCGGCCCAACGAGGTGCGCGACCTGGCGGCCGGGGAGTCGTTCACCGTGTTCCGCGACGGTGAGGCACGACGGTGGCTGGCCGTGCCGGTGATCCGGCCCGACGGGTCGACGCGCCTGGTGGTCGCGTCCGGTGACCTGCTCGGCACGGCGACCCTGCTGGCCAGGGCTGCCGTCGGGTTCCTGCTGGGCGCGCTGCTGGTGGCCGCGGTCCTCGCAGCGGCGGCGTGGGTGGCGACCCGGGCCGCGCTGCGCCCGGTCGACCGGATGCGGGGGGCCGCCGCGGGGCTCCCGCCGGGGGACCGGCTGCCCGTACCGGCAGCGTGCGACGAGCTGCGCGCACTCGCCGAGGAGATCAACTCTCTGCTCGCCCGGCGGGACGACGCGGTGACCCGGCTCGAGCGGTTCACCGGCGACGCCGCGCACGAGCTGCGGTCCCCGGTGGCGGCCATCCGGGCGCAGGCCGAGGTCGCCGTCGCGCACCCCGACCCGGCGCTGGCCGAGGAGACCTTGCGCGGCATCGCCGTCGAGGCGCAACGGCTGTCCGCGCTGCTCTCCGACCTGCTCGCGCTGGCCAGGGCCGATGCCGGGCAGCGGCCGGGTGCGGTGCCGGTGGACCTGGTCGCGGCGGCACGGGCGGCGATCGAACGGGCGTCGACCCGGGCTGATGCACCCGCACTGCGGCTCGTCGCGCCCGCACCCGTCCTGGTCGCGGCCAGCCGCGGCGAGGTGGACATCGTGCTCGACAACCTGCTCGACAACGCCCAGCGGCACGCTCGGACCGTGGTCGAGGTCGGGGTGCTGCCGGCCGGGCGCTGGGTGCGGCTGGTGGTGTCCGACGACGGCGCCGGCATCCCCGAGGCCGACCGCGAGCGCGTGTTCGACCGGTTCACCCGGCTGGCGCCCGAGGCAGGCGGGGGAGCGGGCCTCGGGCTGCCCCTGGTCGCGGCCCTGGTGCGGGGCCGCGGCGGCGCGGTGACGGCGGCCGCGACCCCGGCCGGCGGTGCCCGCGTCGAGGCCCGCTGGCCCACCCTCCAATAACCCCGCGAGTCGCGGTATCTGTGCGAGCGAGTCGGGCTATCTGTGCGAGTGAGTCGGGCTATCTGTGCGAGTGAGTCGCGGTATCTGTGCGAGTGAGTCGCGGTGTTTGTGCGAGTGAGTCGGGGTATCTGTGCGCGTAGAGAACTGCCGCCGGTGCGACGATCGCCGCCGTGCCCGTCCTGTGCTCCACCACACTGCTCGACGCCGAGCCCAGCGCGGTCGCCGGCCTGCTGCGCGACACCGAGGTCGCGGTGGCGGCATGCGCCCGGGCCGGGCACCGGTTCGCCGCGACGAACCGGCTGCTGTCCCCAGGCGACGAGATGCGCCTGACCGCCCGGCTCTTGCCCGGCGTCCGGTTGCCCAGCACCATGCTGGTCACCGAGATCTCGCCGGCCGGGATGACCTCGGTGCTGGTACGTGGTCCGCTGCGGGCACTGCGGCACACGAACACGCTTGCCGCTGCCGCCGCCGGCACCCTGCTGATCGACGAGCTGTGCTGGACCACGCCGGGCGGCGCCGTCGCCGACGTCGTGCTGGTGCGCCGGTTGGTGCGCCGGCTGCTCGCGACGCGCGCCGAGGTGCTGACCGAGCGGGTCACTGCCCTCGCTACGGCGGCAGTTGTCGTGGCGACCGCGCTCGTGCGGGACGGCACCGTGCTGGCCGCCCGGCGGTCCTACCCGCCGGAGTTGGCCGGGCGCTGGGAGCTGCCCGGCGGCCGGGTGGAGCCGGGGGAGACCGAGGCGGAGGCGGTAATCCGCGAGTGCCACGAAGAGCTCGGGACCTCGGTCCGGCCCCTCGGACGGCTCGGCACCGACCTGCCGATCGCGATCGGGTCGCTGCGGGTGCACCACGCGGAGCTGCTCCCTGGCGCCGGGGAACCGCAGGCCCTCGAGCACACCGCGCTGCGGTGGGTCGGTCCGGGCGAGCTGCCCGACCTGGACTGGGTCGACACCGACCGGGCCGTGTTGGCCGACCTGGTCAGGGTGCTCACGGATCGTCGCCGACGGTCGGCCTGACCGGGCGTTCGCCGAGGGCGGTCGGTGATTGGAGAACGGGGGCTCGGCGGTGATCGGCGAACGGGCGGTGCCGACCGCGCTGAGCACGGCCACCGCTGCCGAAACGATGATCAAGGAAGATCGGACGAGGAGCCGGGCCGCAGGTCGCTGAAGATCAGTGTTTCGGCAGCGGGAACCCCCGCACCTGCGGCCCGTCCTTCCCCAGTGACGATCACCACGATGAATCGGCGAAACGTGGAACCGCAGCGGCCCCGCCTCCGTCGAACTCGGACATGTCGGTGAACACGCACCTCCTCCGCCAGGCCGGCGTGATCACGCGCGACCAGGCGCTCCGGTCCGGGTTGTCCCGCGACGCGGTCGACCGTCGGCTCGCCACCCGCCGCTGGCGGCCGTTGCATCCACGGGTCTACCTCGCCACCGACCATCGGCTCACCGACGAGGCCCGGGTCCGCGCCGCCGTGCTGTGGGCCGGCGAGGATGCGGTGCTGTCCGGCGTCGCCGCGGCCTGGTGGCACGGGACCGCCGAGCGTGCCCCGCTTGTCGTCGGGGTGACGGTGCCGCGCCGACGCTGCCCGGGACCGAGGCCGGGGGTGGCGGTTCGTCGTCGCACGCTCGATCCCGCCGACCACGCGGTACGGCGGGGCGTCGCGCTCACCGCCGGGCCGTTGACCGTGCTCGAGGCCGCCGTCGAGATGGGTAGCGCCGGCGGGGTGTTCCTGGACCGGGCGCTGCAACGGGCCGTCCGCTTCCCGGCCGTCTACGCCGCTTACTGTCGCAACCTCGGTGCGCACGGCTCGGCGACGGCGGGGCGGCTGTTGGTTGCGGCGGCCGACCGGTCGGCGTCGGTGGCCGAGCGGCTGCTCGCGCGGCAGCTCAAAGAGGCCGGCGCCACCGGATGGCGAGCGAGCCACCCTGCCGCCGGCTTCCTGATCGACCTCGCCTTTCCCGAGTCGCGGGTGGCCATCGAGGTCGACGGGTGGGCGTGGCACATGGACGCGGAGCGGACCGGGCGCGACAAGCGGCGGCAGAACGCTCTGGTCCGGCACGGCTGGACGGTGCTTCGCTACACCTGGCACGACCTCGTCGAGCGGCCGCAGGCGGTGTTGGGAGAGATCCAGCACGAGGTGGAGAGGGCGCGGGCGACGTATGTGCCGGGGCGGTGGATGTCGTGATCCTGCTCACCGTTCCGGCCGTGATCGCCATCTCACCCGCTGTGCACCACCAGGCAGGTCACCCACCGCTTCGGCGTCGAACGGCAGCCCGTCTTCGTGGCGCGGCCATGGCGAGGCCAGCCTACGTACCCGCCGACGGCGGGTCCAGTGGCGCGACGGGCTACTCTGAACTGTGAGCACAGTTGGATCCACCCTTGAGGCCGTCCGCCGGGCGGGCGCGGACGAGGCGCGTGGCGAGCTCCGCAACATCGCCATCGTGGCCCACGTCGACCACGGCAAGACCACGCTGGTCGATGCCATGCTGCGTGCGTCGGGCGCCTTCGGCGAGCGCGCCGAGCCCATCGACCGCATCCTGGACTCCGGTGACCTCGAGCGTGAGAAGGGCATCACGATCCTGGCCAAGCACACCGCCATCGACTGGCGGGGGCTGACGGTCAACGTCGTGGACACCCCGGGCCACGCCGACTTCGGCGGCGAGGTCGAGCGCGGGCTGTCCATGGTCGACGGCGTGCTGCTGCTCGTCGACGCCAGCGAGGGCCCGCTCCCGCAGACCCGCTTCGTGCTGCGCAAGACCCTCGCCGCCGGGCTCCCCGTGGTATTGGTCGTGAACAAGACCGACCGCGCCGACGCCCGCTGCGCCGAGGTCGTCAACGAGAGTCTGGAGCTGCTGCTCGAGCTCGCCGACGAGCTCGAGCTCGATGAGGCCACCACCGCGCACCTGCTCGACCTGCCGGTCGTCTACGCGTCGGGGCGGGCCGGGCGGGCCAGCCGGACTCGCCCCGCCGATGGCGAGATGCCCGCCGACCCCGGCCTCGACGCACTGTTCGACACGATCACCGCCACGGTCCCGCCGCCCGCCGACGACCCGACCGCGCCGCTGCAGGCCCACGTCACCAACCTCGACGCGTCGAGCTATCTCGGCCGCATCGCGCTGTGCCGGATCCGGGCCGGGGTGATCCGCCGCGGCCAGCACGTTGCCTGGTGCCAGGTCGACGGCACCGTCACCCGCGTCAAGATCACCGAACTGCTGCGCACCGAGGCCCTCACCCGGGTCTCGGCCGACAGCGCGAGCGCCGGTGACCTGGTCGCCGTCGCGGGCATCGCCGAGGTCACGATCGGCGACACCCTCGCCGACCCGGAGCACCCGAACCCGCTGCCGCGGATCGCGGTCGACGAGCCGGCGATCTCGATGACCATCGGCACCAACACCTCCCCGCTGGCCGGGCGCGACCCGCACCCCGGCACCAGGCTCACCGCCAGGCAGGTCAAGACCCGGCTGGCCACCGAGCTGGTCGGCAACGTCAGCATCCGGGTGCTACCCACCGAGCGTCCGGACACCTGGGAGGTGCAGGGCCGCGGCGAGCTGGCGCTGGCCGTGCTCGTCGAGACGATGCGCCGGGAGGGCTTCGAGCTCACCGTCGGCAAGCCCGAGGTCGTCACCCGGACGGTCGACGGCAAGCTGCACGAGCCGTTCGAGCAGCTGAGCGTGGATGTGCCCACCGAGCAGCTCGGCGCCGTCACCCAGCTGCTGGCCGGGCGCAAGGGTGAGCTGGTTGCGCTGGTGCACGGCGAGCACCGGGTGCGGATGGACTTCCGGGTGCCGAGCCGTGGCCTGATCGGCTTCCGGACCGAGTTCCTGACGATCACCCGTGGTGCCGGTATCGCCAGCCACGTCTTCGACGGTTACGGCCCGTGGGTCGGCGAGCTGCGGACCCGGCTGCGTGGTTCGCTCATCGCCGACCGGGACGGTCCCGTGACGGGTTACGCGGTCGACCAGCTCGCCGACCGCGGTGTGCTGTTCATCGGGCCGGGCACCACGGTCTACAACGGAATGGTGATCGGCGAGTACACCCGCGCGGAGGACCTGGAGGTCAACATCACCCGGGAGAAGAAGCTGACCAACATGCGCCAGTCCACGAGCGACGAGCTGGTCAAGCTCACCCCGCCGTCGGTGCTCAACCTCGAGCAGGCGCTCGAGTTCTGTGCGATCGACGAGTGCGTCGAGGTCACTCCCGAGTCGGTGCGGCTGCGCAAGGTCGAGCTCGACGCGCACATCCGCGGCCGTACCAGGGCGCGGGCGAAGTCGGCCGCGCTGCGCTGAGCGACGCGCCGGGAAGGACGCGGGTGGGCAGGGTCGGCGTGATCGCCAGGGCCGCGCTCGCGCTCGTCGTCATCGCGCTGCTGGGGGCCTGTACCGGCCCGCCGCAGGCACCCGCTCCGTCGCAGGCACCCGTGCCGGCCGCGAAGGCCGAGCCGACCAAGCTCGTCGTCGGGGTCGACGACCTCGGCGCCGGCTTCAACCCGCACCTGCTGGCCCACCGTTCCCCGGTGACGACGGCGCTGGCCACTCTCGTGCTGCCCTCGGTGTTCCGCCCGGACGCGACCGGCGCCATGGCACTGGACCCGACGATCGCGACCAGTGCCACGGTCGTGTCCGGCGCCCCGTTCACGGTGAGCTACGAGCTGAACGTGGCGGCCTCCTGGTCGTCCAACGCACCGATCGCCGCCGAGGACTTCGTCTACCTCTGGGAGCAGATGCGCAGCCGGCCAGGAGTCGTCGACGCCGCCGGCTACCGGCTCATCACCGACGTCCGGTCGCGGGCCGGCGGCAAGGCCGTCGACGTCGTGTTCGCCCGGCCCTACCCGCAGTGGCAGCACCTGTTCACCGGCCTGCTGCCCGCCCACATCCTCAAGGACGCGCCGGGCTCGTGGACCGGCGCGCTCGCCGGTGGACTGCCGGAGTCCGGCGGTCCGTTCCGGGTGGAGTCGGTGGACCGGGCCCGTGGCGAGATCGTGCTGGCGCGCAACGACCTCTACTGGGACACCCCGGCCACCCTCGACCAGATCGTGCTGCGCAGGCTCGACCCCGGCGCGCTCGCCGACGGCCTGCGGGTCGGCGACGTGGCGGTCGGCTTGCCGACCGCTGACGCCACCGTCGCGAGGGCGCTCGCGGGGCTGGGTACCGCGGTGCGGATCCAGTCCGCGCCGCAGCCGACCGTCACCGAGCTGGGCCTGCGCGCGGACGCCGGGCCGCTGGTCGATCCGCGGGTCCGCCGGGCGGTCGCCGCGATCGTCGACCGGGAGGCGGTGCGGGCCGCCGTCGCACCGGAGGCGCTGGCGGCCGACGCGTTCGGGCTCGCCCCCTCCGAGGCCGGCTACGCACCCACTGTCCCGTCCGGTGCACCTGCTCCGGACACCGCGAAGCAGGCCCTGCTCGCCGCCGGGTACGAGCGCGGTGCCGACGGCGGGTGGGGGCGGCCCGGCCGGCCGTTGCGGCTGGTGCTCGGGGCCGCGGCGGAGCGGCCGGTGGACGTGCAGGTCGCACAGACCGTTGCGGCGCAGCTGCAGGCGGCGGGAATCGGGACGACGGTCATCGCACCACCCGCGGTGACGCTGTTCGGACAGCAGACGGTGCTGCCCACGACACCCAGCCCGACGCCCTCGCCCACCGCTCCCGCCGGCACGAGCGCCGCGACCCCCACGGCGACGAATCCCACGGCGGCGACCCCCACTGATGCGGTGCCGGCCCAGGGCGGCCCCGTGCAGGTGGACCTGATGGTCCTGCCGGGCGCCGTGGACGGCGACCTCGGCGCCCGGCTCGCCTCCGACTACGGCTGCCCGCGGTCGACGGCCACGGTGCCCGACCCGCCGCCGACGCCCACCGGGTTCTGCCTCCCCACCCTGCAGCCGTTGCTCGACGTGCTGCTCACCGGCCCCGCGGCCCCGCAGCTGGTCGCGACGGTCGAACGGGTGTTGTGGGCCCAGCTGCCGGCGTTGCCGTTGTTCCAGCCGGTCACGCTCGTGGTGAGCACGCCGGCAACCGATGCCGCGACCGGGATCGGACCGGGCCCGCTGTCCACCGGTCCGGCCACCGGCGCGCAACGATGGAACACCCTGAAAGGATGAAAGAGAGCGACGAGGTTACTCTCGGATACCCATAGTGTGTCACTCTGTGCAACTCGGATCACCCTTTGGTCACGATCGGCGTCGCACGATGACGCTTGGCGTGGCGTGTTCCTACCGTGCCTGGGGCGATGCCGGGCCGGCACCTGGCAGCCATCCCGCCAGGTCCGAACGGGTGTCTCACGGGTGGACGCCCTTGCGCAGAGAGGTCATGGAGTCGATGAGCAGAACGAGGGCGGCCGGGGTCGCCGTCGCGCTGGTCGCGGTGGTGGGGTTGGTCCTCACCGGGTGCAGCCAACGGAGCAACGACGGCGCTCCCGACAACGGACAGTCGGCGATCGGGTTCCCGGAGACGCAGCTCCAGCCACCGGTACCGGGCAAGCCGGGCGGCACGTTCCGGTTCGCCCTCGTCGAGCCGACCGCGATCGACCCGTACAACGCGCAGGAGTCCGAGGGGGTCCTGGTCACGCACAACCTGTTCACCGAGCTGGTCAGTGTCGACGCCAACGGCAAGGTGAGCCCCGCGGCGGCGAACAGCTGGACGCCCAACGGCGACTGCTCCCAGTGGACCTTCGACCTGAAGCAGGGCACCACCTTCCACAACGGTGAGCCGGTGGACGCTGCCGCGTTCAAACGCGGCTGGGAGCGGGCCGCGGCGAAGAGCGCGGCCTCCGACGTCGCCTATCACATGAACGAGATCCAGGGCTTCGACGCGATGCAGACCGGCACCGCGAACGCGCTCGCGGGGGTGAACGCCGGCAACCCCGGCCAGCTGGTGGTCACCCTCGCCAGGGCGGACTGCGAGTTCTACCTGCGCACCTACCAGACCGTCTTCTCCCCGGTGCCCACGACGGCGGGTGCCGCGGACAACCAGAGCTACAACGACCAGCCCATCGGCAACGGCCCGTTCATGATGGACGGCCCCTGGCAGCACAACCGGGGCATCCGGCTCAAGCGGTTCGAGAGCTACACCGCAGGCCCGAAGGCCAACCTGGACGCGGTCGAGATCACCATTGTGCCCGGCGGCCAGGGTGCGGTGCAGGCCGAGTACGACGGCTTCGTCAACGGCACCTTCGACTGGGCGCGGCTGCCCACCCCGCTGCTGACCCGGGCCCGGTCCAGCTACGAGCCGCGGGGCGAGTGGCTCTCCAAGAAGACCAACGGCATCAACTACCTGCTGCCGATGGTGACCACCGTGCCGCTGAACAACGTGCCGGCCAGGCAGGCGGTCTCGCTGGCCATCAACCGGGCGGCGATCTCACAGGGTGTGTTCCAGGGTTCCGCCACCCCGGCCGACTCCTTCGTGCCGCCGGTCTTCCCGGAGGCCTACCAGCCCGGCGTATGCACGGTGTGCAGCTACGACCCGCAGCGCGCGAAGCAGCTCGCCCAGCAGGCCGGCCTCACCCCCGGCAGTACGATCAACTTCCAGTTCAACACCGGCGGGGGCCACGAGGAGTGGACCGCGGCGGTCGCCCAGGAGCTGAAGGACAACCTTGGGCTGAACGTCAACTACAACGGGGTACCGTTCGTCGACCTGCTGAAGAACGAGCAGGCGCCGGGGGCCAGTGGCCTCTTCCGGTCCGCCTGGAGTGCGGACTACCCGACGCCGGGCAACTATCTGCAGCCGCTGCTGTCCACGGCGGCGATCGGGACGACCGACCCGAGCCGGCCGGTGACCGGCGACAACCGGGGCCGGTACAGCAACCCGGCGTTCGACCAGCTGCTCGCCCAGGCTGCGGCCACCAAGGACGACGCCGCGCGGACCAAGCTCTAC
Organism: Mycobacteriales bacterium; assembly: GCA_038254065.1. Taxonomy (GTDB): domain Bacteria; phylum Actinomycetota; class Actinomycetes; order Mycobacteriales; family Pseudonocardiaceae; genus Pseudonocardia. Next base: position 14,724 of record JBBSGM010000042.1, read on the forward strand.
CAGCAGGCCGAGCAGATCGCGATCGGCCAGGACCTGGCCGAGATCCCGCTGTGGTTCCGGCAGGCCTACCGGCTGGCGGACACCCAACAGTTCGGCAACGTCAACCTCGACTTCAGCGAAAATCCGACACTGGCGCAGATCACCGTCAAGTGATCTCCAGGTGCCGGTGGCCATCCGCGGCCAGGGGTCGCCGTCCGTCACCTGCGGAGAGTAAGAAGGTCGCTCATGGGCACGTTCATCCTGCGGCGGGGCGTCCAGGCGGTCCTGGTGCTGCTGGTCGCGACGCTGGTGATCTTCCTGGCCACGTTCGCGCTGGGTGACCCGTTCGCCTCCACCGGGGAGAAGGTCGTCCCGCCGCAGGTCCAGGCGATCAACCGGGCGAAGTTCGGGCTGGACAAGCCGCTGCCGATCCAATATCTGACCTACCTGGGCAACCTCGTCCATCTCGACTTCGGCATCGACTTCGACCAGCGCCGCCAGGTCAGCTCGATGCTGGCGGAGACCCTGCCCAACACCATCCGGCTGGCGCTGGTGGCGATCCTCATCGACGTGCTCATCGGCGTGGTCGCCGGCGTCATCGCCGCAGTGAAGCGTTACTCGTTCTGGGACGTCCTGGTCACCGTGCTGTCCACGCTGGCGATCGGCATCCCGACGTTCGTGATCGGCATCGTGCTGGTCGGCTTCGTCTCCGGGAGCTGGATCTTCCCGGTGGTCCCGCGGAGCTTCACCGTGCAGGTGCCGTGGTACCAGGAGGTGCTGCTGCCGGCGTTCACGTTGGCCATCATCGACGCCGCGTTCATCGCCCGGCTGATGCGCGGCTCGATGCTCGAGGTGCTCAGGTCGGACTACATCCGCACCGCCAGGGCCAAGGGTCTGTCCGAACGCACGGTGATCGGCAAGCACGCCATGCGCAACTCGATGATCCCGGTCGTCACCTATGTCGGGATCTCGCTGGGCATCCTGCTCGGCGGCGCCATCATCACCGAGACCATCTTCCAGTACAACGGGATCGGTTACCTGCTGGCCAGGGCGATCCAGAACAGCAACGTGCCGGTGATCATCGCGGTGGTGGTGGTCAGCGTGTTGATCTTCGTGCTGCTGAGCCTGGTCGTGGACATCCTCTACGCCTTCCTCGATCCCCGGATCCGACTCGACTAGATGGGGCGATCCACATGACCCACCCGTCGCGCACCGGTGACGTCCCGGCCGTCACCGGCATCCCGGTGGAGGCCGCACTCCCGACCGCCGGAAGTCAGACCGCGACCACCACCGGCCCCCCGCGCCACCCCCCCGGCCAGTTCAAGGACATCTGGCGTCGTTACCGCCGCAACAAGCTGGCCATGGTGGGCCTGCTCATCGTGGCGATCCTCGTGGTCACGGCGATCATCGGGCCCTACGTCACGCCCTACGACGCCTTCGACCAGAACCTGCTCGACACCACCGCGCCGCCGAGCCCGCAGCACCTGCTGGGCACCGACGTACTGGGCCGGGACATGTTCTCCGCGCTGGTCTACGGGGTGCGCCTGGCGATGATCGTCGCCCTCAGCACGGTCGCGCTGTCCCTCGTGCTCGGGGTCACCCTGGGCGCGATCGCGGGTTTCCACGGCAAGGCCAGCGACACCGCGATCATGCGCACCACCGACATCTTCCTGGCCTTCCCGCTCCTGGTCGGGGCGATCGTGGTGGTGCGCGCCGCCGGGCCGGGGGTCTGGCCGGTGATCGTGGCGCTGGCGCTGTTCTCCTGGGCGACCTCGGCCCGGCTGATGCGCGGCCAGGCGCTCGCCCTGCGCGAGTCGGAGTACGTCGAGGCGGCCCGCTCGATCGGCGCCGGCAACCGCCGGATCATCGTCCGGCACATCCTGCCCAACGCGATCGCACCGGTGTTCGTCTACGCCTTCACCAGCATCGGGGTCGTCGTGGTGGCGCTGGCCTCGCTGTCCTACCTGGGGATCGGGGTGCCGCCGAACGTGCCGGAATGGGGCAGGCTGATCTCGCAGTCGGTCCAGTTCCTGCGGGTTCCGGGGAAGACCCACCTGTGGCTGTCGCCTGCCGTCGCCATCTGCGTCACGACGCTGGCGTTCGCGCTCGTCGCCGACGGTCTGCGGGACGCGCTGGACCCGAAGCTGCGGGGGGCGGGCTGATGGGCGGCCCGCTACTGGAGGTGCGCGACCTGCGGGTGTACTTCGACACCCCGGCGGGTGTCGTCAAGGCCGTCGACGGGGTGAACTGGCACGTCGAGGAGGGCGAGACGTTGGCGATCGTCGGCGAGTCGGGAGCGGGCAAGTCGGTCTCGGCGATGACGATCCTGGGGCTGGTGCCCAGCCCGCCCGCGTCCTTCCCCAGCGGTGCGGTGCTGCTGCGCGGGCGCTCGCTGCTGAGCATGCCGGAGTCCGAGCAACGCAAGTTGCGTGGCAGCGAGATCGCGATGATCTTCCAGGATCCACTCACCGCGCTGAACCCGGTGTTCAAGGTCGGCGAGCAGATCGCCGAGATGGTGCGGACGCACCAGAAGGTGGGCAGGTCCGGGGCGTCGCGCAAGGCCGTCGAACTGCTCGACGAGGTGGGTATTCCCAGCCCGGCTCGGCGCGCCACCCAGTACCCGCACGAGTTCTCCGGCGGTATGCGGCAGCGCGCGATGATCGCGATGGCGCTGGCCAACGACCCGCAGGTACTGCTGGCCGACGAGCCGACCACCGCGCTCGACGTCACCGTGCAGGCGCAGATCATGACCCTGCTCGAGCAGCTCCGGCACGACCGCAACACCGCCATCGTGCTGATCACCCACGACCTCGGCCTGGTGGCCAGCCACGCCGACCGGATCGCGGTGATGTACGCGGGCCGGATCGTGGAGACCGGCACGTCCCGGGAGATCTTCGAGACGCCCCGGCACGCCTACACCCATGGCCTGCTCTCCAGCCTGACCCGGATGGACCAGGCGCGCCCGGCCAAACTGGAGCCGATCCCCGGTCAGCCGCCGAGCCTGTCGCGGGTGCCGGCGGGTTGCCCGTTCCATCCGCGGTGCCGCTTCGCCACCCAGGGCTGCATCGACGAGGTGCCGGCGTTGCTGCCCGTCATGGCGGGGTCCGACCACGGGGCGGCGTGCATCCACAGCGACCAGGTGGCGGCGGCGCACGGGCAACCGCGCGAGATCGTGACGCCGGGCTCGGCCGCGGTCGTGGAGCAGGCCGGCAACGGGCACCGGCCGATGCTCGAGGTCATCGACCTGGTCAAGCACTACCCGATCCGCAGCGGCGTCTTCATCAAGAAGACCGTCGGGCTGGTCCAGGCGGTGGACGGGATCTCGCTGGCCATCCCACCGGGTTCGACGCTCTCGCTGGTCGGGGAGTCCGGCTGCGGCAAGTCGACGGTGGCCCGGTCGATCCTGCGGCTGCAGGAGCCGACGTCGGGCACCGTCCGGATCGGTGAGCGCGACGTCACCGCGCTGGGCAAGGAGGACCTGCGTCGGGCCCGGGAGGACATGCAGATCGTCTTCCAGGATCCGTACGCGTCACTCAACCCCCGGATGACGGTGCGGCAGATCCTCAGCGAGAAGTACGAGCTGCTCGGCGGGGAGCTGACGAGCTCGACGATCAGCGACCTGCTGGACACGGTGGGGCTGTCCGTGGAGTACGCCGACCGGTACCCGCACGAGTTCTCCGGTGGCCAGCGCCAACGTGTCGGGATCGCCAGGGCGATCGCGCTGAAGCCGAAGTTCGTGGTGCTCGACGAGCCGGTGTCGGCCCTGGATGTGTCGATCCAGGCGCAGATCCTCAACCTGCTGGCGGAGCTGCAGCGCGACTTCGGGCTGACCTACCTGTTCATCGCGCACGACCTGTCCGTGGTCCGGCACATCTCCGACCGGGTCGCGGTCATGTACCTGGGCACCATCGTGGAGCTCGCCGACCGCGACGACCTGTTCGAACGGCCGCGCCATCCCTACACCCAGGCGTTGATCTCGGCGGTGCCGATCCCGGACCCGGTGGTGGAGCGGAGCCGCGAGCGGATCGTGCTGACCGGCGATGTGCCCAACCCGGCCGACCCACCGTCGGGCTGCCGGTTCCGGACCCGCTGCTGGAAGCACCTGGAGCTGTCGGAGCCCGACAAACGCCGATGCATCGAGGTGCCGCCGGTGCTGGTGCGGGCCGAGGGATCCTCGCGGCACCGGGTCGCGTGCCACTTCGCCGGGGCGCGGGAGGTGCTGCGGGGGTGAGCTCAGGTGGCGTGGAGCAGATGAGCCATCAGGACGTCGTCGACGTACGTGCCGTCCAACCAGAACTCGTCGCGGAGAACGCCCTCGACCACGAACCCACATCCTGCGTAGAGCCGTCCGGCGGCCGTGTTGGATGCCAGCACGCGCAGGGTCAGCTTGTGCGTCCCGCGGCGGCGGGCTCGCTCGATGCACTCCTCGACGAGTCGGCGGCCGATCCCGCGGCGGGCGTAGGTCGGGTCGACGGCCAGCCCGCGCAGTTCGAGGACATGGCGATGCGACGGCAGCGGGATGGAGTTGCCGAGCGCGGCGTAGCCGGCGACCACACCGGTGACATCGGCGACGAGGACCGCCTCCTGGTCGGCGCGGTCTCCGAAGAAGGGCAGGTCCGCGGGTGACCGCGGGGCCGGCGACACGGCGGCCGTCCAGGTGGCGGCGTCGATGCGGGCCAACGCCGAGCCGTCGGCGGCGCGGGCCGTCCGGACTTCGATCGTCACCGGCCCATCCTGCCCACTTCGTACGACCCTTCCAGCCGGAAGGTGCGCACAGCCGGCCCGACTCGGTCGCACAGCCGGCCCGACTCGGTCGCACAGCCGGCCCGACTCGGTCGCACAGATGGCGCGACTCGCGGGGGTTGATGCCTGTGGGATGCCCGCGGACGCGGCGCAATAGGGTGTCGGAGTGGCTACTGCTGGGCGGCGGATGGTGCTGGTGCACGCGCACCCGGACGACGAGACGTTGAGCACCGGCGGCACGATCGCGCGGTACGCGGCGGAGCCGGACACCGCCGTCACCGTCGTGACGTGCACCCTGGGCGAGGAGGGCGAGGTCATCCCGGTGGAGCTGGCCGGGCTGGCGGCCGACCGGGCGGACCAGCTCGGCGGCTATCGGATCGGTGAGCTGGCCCGTGCCGCCGCGGCACTCGGGCTGCGCGCGCACCGCTTCCTCGGTGGCGTGGGGCGCTGGCGCGACTCGGGGATGGTGCTGGCCGGGCACGGCGTCAGGGCCACCGCCCGCGAGCCCCTGCATCCGCGCGCGTTCGCCCACCCCGCCGCGCTCGACGAGCAGGTCGACACGCTGGCCGAGGTGCTCGCCGAGCTGCGCCCGCAGGTCGTTCTCAGCTACGGCGAGGACGGCGGCTACGGCCATCCCGACCACGTGCGGGCCCACCGGATCATGGTGGCCGCGGCCGAGCGCACCCCGGGCGTGGCGAAGCTGTACTTCACCGCCACCAGCCGCTCCCGGCTCGACGAGGGCCTCGCCGCGATCGGCGCCGCCGAGGGGATGCCGTTCCGGCTCCCGGACCCCGACGAGCTGCCCGCCGTCCCCGACGACCTCGTGACCACCTGGGTCGACGCCGCCGCGCGGCGCGGCAGGCGGATCGCCGCGCTGCGCGCGCACGCCACCCAGGTCAGCGTCTGGGAACGCGGTGCGACGGTGGCCTACGCGATGAGCAACGGCGTCGCGCAACCGCTGCTCGACGTCGAGGAGTTCGTGCTCGCCGGCGGTGCGCCGGGCCCGGAGACCGACCTGTTCGACGGGGTCGCGTCGTGAAGGTTCTCGTGCTCGCGCTGCTGCTCGTGGACGCCGCGCTGCTCGCCGCGGGCGAGCTGATGTTCCAGCCGCTCTATCTCGGCGCCGTCCCGGCGCCGATCGGCACCCTCGCCGCGCTGCTCACCATGCCATGGCTGGTCCGCGAGGCGGCGGAGGTCGACCCGGCGGCGCTCGTCGCGGGTGCCCCGGTGCTGGTCTGGCTGCTCGTCGTCGGGGTGCTCGGGCTCGGCGGCCCCGGCGGTGACGTCCTGCTGCCGGCGACCTGGCAGTCGCTGCTGCTGGTCGTCGCCGGGCTGGGGGCCGGGTTGGTGACCCTGCGCCGGGCGCTCCGGCGCGGGCCCGGCGGTCCGACGGGGCCCGGCGCACAGCGGGAGGTGACGACCGGTGGCTGAGGAGATCGACGACGGCGCGCTCGACGCCGTGCTGCGGCCGTTCGTGCGGGCGGCCCGTCCGCTGCTCGACGGGCTGCGGTCGGCCGACCCGTTCGGGCTACGGGCTCGGGTGACCGGCGGCGACGGCGGGGCGCAGGACGGGGACCTCACCGAGCGCGGGCTGCGCGACAAGATCCTCGACGCGCTGGCCGCGGTGGAGGTGCCGGGTACCGCGGCCTGGGCGGTGATGGACGTCGAGGAGCGGTGCCACTGGTGGATCTACCGGGTCGGCCGGTTCACCACGCTGGTCGCGGCGGTCCCCGGGCTGGGTGGCGCGCTGGCCCGCACGCTGCCGGTGTCCTCGGCGGTCGGCGCGGCCGGCCAGGGGCTGCTGCTCTGCGCCATCGCCGGCGAGCACGGGGTCCGCGACGAGGACGCCGTCGTCGCGTTGCTCGGTGCCGTGCTGTTCGTCCGCGAGCTCGCTCCACGCACGCTCAGCGCCACCGAGGACGCCGCCGTCTCGGCCCAGGCCGCAGAGCTGACCGGTGACCTCGTCGCGTCGGATGGGCGGGCCGAACCGGACAGCAGGCCCACGCTGCGCCGGATCGGAAGCGCGGTGTGGCGGCTGGGCCGGGCGCTGTTCGCCGTCGGGGGCGACCTCGACCGGCGCCCGCACGGTCGCTTCTACCACGAGTGGATCGGGATGCTGCCGGTCGTCGGGGCGGTCGGGAAGTACCTCGGCGAATGGTCGGGTCTCAAGCGGGCCGCGGACCAGGCCCACCGCAGGCTGGCGGATCAGCCCGAGACGAGATAGTGGTAGCGGTGCAGCCCGGGCTCGACCTGCCGGGCGGCTCACAGCGCCCCGGCTCGCGAGGCGAGCACGTCGAGATGAATAATGCGACCGTACCGCTGCCCGAGTGGAGGACCACCGAAGTGACCTACGTCATCGCCGAGCCCTGTGTCGACCTGCTCGACAAGGCGTGCATCGAAGAGTGTCCGGTGGACTGCATCTACGAGGGCGCGCGGATGCTCTACATCCACCCGGACGAGTGCGTGGACTGCGGCGCCTGCGAGCCGGTCTGCCCGGTGGAAGCCATCTACTACGAGGACGACGTCCCCGACCAGTGGACGGCCTACACCAAGGCCAACGTCGACTTCTTCGACGACCTCGGCTCGCCTGGCGGTGCCTCCAAGGTCGGCAAGATCGACCGGGACGTTGAGCCCGCGCTGAGCCTGGCGCCCCAGCAGCATGACGACTGAGTCACCCGACGAGTGAAGGCGGCACTGCCCGACTTCCCCTGGGACTCGCTCGAGCAGGACAGGACGCTCGCCGCGCGGCACCCCGACGGCATCGTCGACCTCTCGGTCGGCACCCCGGTCGACCCGGTGCCCGCGGTGGTGCGCGCCGCGCTGGCCGGCCCCGCGGCCGACGAACCCGGCTATCCCACCACGCACGGCTCCACGGCGCTGCGCACGGCGATCGCCGATGCGCTGGCCAGGCGGTTCGGCGCGACCGGGGTGGACCCGGCCGCGGTGCTGCCGACGATCGGGTCCAAGGAGCTGGTCGCCTGGCTGCCCACGCTGCTGGGACTGGGCGCCGGTGACGTCGTCGTCATCCCCGAGCTCGCCTACCCGACCTACGAGGTCGGCGTCGCGCTGGCCGGGGCGCAGTGCGTGCGCTCCGACGGGTTGACGGCGGTGGGCCCGGCGCGGGTCACGCTGGTCTGGCTCAACTCGCCGTCGAACCCGACCGGCCGGGTGCTGCCGGCCGAGCACCTGCGCAAGGTCGTCAGCTGGGCCCGCGAGCGCGGCGCGGTCGTCGCCTCCGACGAGTGCTACCTCGCGTTGCCCGGTGAGTCCGCGCCGGTCTCGGTGCTGCACCCCGACGTCTGCGGCGGTTCCCACACCGGGCTGCTCGCGGTGCACTCGATGTCGAAGTCGTCGAACCTGGCCGGCTACCGGGCGGCGTTCGTGGCCGGCGACCCGGTGCTCGTCGCCGCCCTGCTGGAGCTGCGCAGGCACGCCGGCATGATCGTGCCCGGACCGGTGCAGGCCGCCATGGCCGCCGCGGTGTCCGACGACGCGCACATCGCCGCGCAGGCGGCCCGCTACGACGGTCGCCGGGCCAGGCTGCGCGGCGCGCTGGAGCAGGCCGGCCTGCGCGTCGACCACTCCGAGGCGGGTCTGTACCTGTGGGCCACCGCGCGCCGGTCCGGCCGGTCGACCGTGCGTGAGCTCGCCGAGCAGGGTGTGCTCGTGGCACCGGGGGAGTTCTACGGGCCGGCCGGGGCGCAGCACATCCGGCTGGCGGTGACGGCGAGCGACGAGCGGATCGACGCCGCGGTGCGTCGGCTGACCGCCCGCTGACCGGGCACCGTGAGACCGCCCATGCGCCAGCGCGCGACCCGTACCGGCTCCCCGCCGCAGGTCCGCCCGGCCGTCGTGCTGCTGGGCCTGCTCGCACTGGCGGTGAACCTGCGCGCGTCGCTGGCCGGTTACCCGCCGCTGATCGGGACCGTCCGCGCGGAGCTGGGCATCTCCGCGGGCGTGGCCGGGCTGGTGCAGGCCTGCGCCGTCCTGATGATGGCGGTCGGTTCGTTCGCCGGCCCCGCGCTCGGCGCCCGCTTCGGGCGGGAACGCGCGCTCGGCGTCGCGGTGGGGGTGGTCGGGTTCGGCGGCGTGGTCCGCGGCTACCCGGCGCTGCTCGCGCTGATCGGCGGCAGCCTGCTCGTCGGGCTCGGCATCGGGCTGGCCGGGGTGCTGCTGACCGGCGTCGTCAAGGAGCATCTCGCGGCCAGGGCAGGTGCGGTGACCGGCGGTTACGTCGTGGCCATGATGACCGGGGCGACGGTGGCCAGTGCGGTGGCGGTGCCGCTGGCGGTCGGGCTGGGTGGGTGGTCGTTCTCGCTCGCGGTCTGGTCGGTGCCGGCGGTGCTGGCGATGGTCGCCTGGACGCCGGTGGCGCGCCGGATGGGTGCGCCCGGCCACACCGCGGTGCACCCGGGCGGCGCCGGTGCAGTGACCCGCTCCGGTCCGCTGGGCCGGCGCGGTGGAGTGCTACCGCCCTGGCGCGACCGCTTCGCCCGCCACGCCGCCTGCTACCAGGCCGGCACGTCGTTGATGTTCTACGGCTGGCTGACCTGGCTGTCGCCCTACTACCAGGCCCACGGCTGGAGTGCCCAGCGCGCGGGCGTGCTGCTCGCGGTGTGGAGCGTGTCGCAGATCCCGGCCGCGCTGCTCGCCCCGGCGCTGGCCGAGCGGCGGCGGCGCTGGCGGTTCTGGTCGGGAGCGACGCTGGCCTGTGGGCTCGCCGGGACCGTCGGCGCGCTGCTCGGGGCGGACCCGCCGGTCGTCGGGCCCTGGTTGTGGGTGGTGCTGATGGGGATCGGGGTGGGCGCCGGGTTCCCGCTGGGGCTCGCGGTGATCGCCTGGCGCACCCCGGACGGGTCCACGAGCGCGGCGGTGAGCGGGCTCGCGCTCGGTATCGGCTATGTCGCGGCCGGGCTGGGTCCCCTGCTGATGGGCGTGCTCATCGACCTGACCGGGCAGTTCACGGCCGCGATCGGGGTGCTGCTGGCGGCGGGCGTGCTGCAGGCCGGGTCGATCTGGTGGATCGGTGACCGCCCTGGACGTGGCGCGGCTACAGCGCCGCGCCCTGCTGCCTGACGTGGCGCCACGCGTCCCACCAGAGCCGCCGCTGCTCCTGCGCCCTAACCCGCTCCCGCTCCACCAACCGGCCGGCGACGAACCCCACGTGCGTGGGGACCAGCCCGTCCATCCCGTCACCCAGCCCGGCCAGCAGCTCCCGGATGCGGTTCTCGGCCACGCACGCGTCCTGGTGGTCGCCGAGTACCTCCTGCAGCCGCGCGGTGGAGGTGAGCAGCCGCGTGACGGCCTTGCGCCGCCCCGACCCAGGCAGTGCCGGTTCCACCAGCTCGCCGGTGTAACGGACCCGCTTGCACAGGATGCGCAGCGCGTGCAGCGTCTCGTCCGATGCGTCCGCGCCGGCCCGCTTCGCGGCCGTGCGCAGGGTGCGGGCCTGCGCCCGGACCAGGTCGACGAGCTCGGGCTGCTCCTGGGTGGCCGACGGGGTCGGCAGCGGTAGCCGTACCGCGTCGGCGAGCCGTTCGAGCAACGCGGGGTAGCGCGGCGCGTCGAGCGCTGCCAGCAGCTCGGCGCGGGCCACGGCGTGCTCGGCCTCCAGTGCCGCGACCAGCGTCCCGGCCGCGGTCTGCTCACGCTCGGGCAGCGTCGCGATCTCCCGGCGCAGCCGCAGCAGCATGACGTCGAGGTCGCGTACCGGGCCCAACACCCCGCCGAGCCAGGCCAGCTCCACGCGCAGCCCGTCGGCCCAGCTGCGGTCGAGAAGCGGTCGGGCGGCCTTGAGGGTGGCCCGCATCCGGCGCACCGACACCCGCATCTGGTGCAGGTCCTCGATGTCCGTCCCGGTGCGGGTGCCCGGGTCGTGGCGCAGCAGCGCGCGCAGCCGCAGGTCGAGCGCGGCCCGCACGTGGTGTGCCGGGGGGTCGGTCGGGGCCGCCGTCACCGGGGCCGGAAGGTCGACCAGGTTCGGGGCCTTGGCCCGGGGCCGCTTCGCGCGGCGCGGTGCGACGACGGACATGGATGCAGATTCTATGCGGGCCGGCTCGGTGCGGCGTCAGTTCGAAGCGGCGCCAGTTCGAATGCGGCGTCAGGTCGAATCCGGGTCAGTTCGAGTGCAGGGCCGCGTTGAGGGCGATGCCGTCGCCGGTGCGGGGGAGGACCTCGACGGCGCCGGTGACCGAGTTGCGGCGCAGCAGCAGCCCGTCCTGCCCGGAGAGCGCACGGGCCGCGATGGTACTGCCGTCGGGCAGCGTGGCCTTGGTTCCAGCGGTGACATAGAGGCCCGCCTCGACCACGCAGTCGTCGCCCAGCGCGATGCCGATCCCGGCGTTGGCGCCGATCAGGCAGCGTCTGCCGACCGAGATGACCTCCTTGCCACCACCGGACAGGGTGCCCATCACCGAGGCGCCGCCACCGAGGTCGGAGCCGTCGCCAATGACGACGCCCGCCGAGATCCTGCCCTCGACCATGGAGACGCCCAGCGTGCCCGCGTTGAAGTTCACGAAGCCCTCGTGCATCACGGTGGTGCCCTCGGCGAGGTGGGCGCCGAGCCGGACGCGGTCGGCGTCGGCGATCCGGACACCGGAAGGCAGGACGTAGTCGACCATCCGGGGGAACTTGTCGACGCCGTACACGGTGACCGGCCCGCGCACCTTGAGCTTCGCGCGGACGAGCTCGAAGCCCGGGACGGCGCACGGGCCGTGGTTGGTCCAGACGACGTTGGCGAGCAGCCCGAACACGCCGTCGAGGTTGACCTCGTGTGGTCGGACGAGGCGGTGGCTGAGCAGATGCAGCCGCAGGTAGACGTCCCGGGCGTCGCCCGGCGGGTCGGCCAGCGACCCGATCGCGGTGTGCACGACCTCGGTCCGGGTGCCGCGCGCGCCGTCGGTCCCGGCGAGGGCGTGGAGGTCCGCAGCGACGTCCAGGGCGTCCGGCCCGAGTCCGGGGACCGGGTACCAGGTGTCGAGAACGGTGCCCTCTGCGCTCACGGTGGCCAGGCCGGTGCCGGCGGCGCCCTCGCGGCGCGGTGCGATGCTCACGGACGCCGAATGTATCCCGGCCTGAGGGGCGCCCGACCTGCGGGCCGGGCGATCAGCGGTCCTGGTCCTCGGGGTGGAACCGCAACCAGGACTCGACCGTGCGGGGCACCGGTCCCTTGCTGCCGCGCGTCTCCCACTGGCTGCGGTTGGCGCTGCACGTCCCGCCGCCGGCGGCTGCGGTGGAAGGTCTCGGGTGGCCGGGCGAGGCCGTACCGGTCGCCCCACCATTCGCCGTACTCCGGATCAAGGATCGTATCGAGGTGCGAAGGGTAGCGGCGCTCGGCGCCGTCCCGCAGGTCGTCGCGGTGGTCGAGCATCGGGCGCACCAGCCGGCCGTCCCGGTCGACGGGCACGAGGTCCAGGTCGGCCACCGCGAGGATCCGGCGCAGCACGGCGACGCTCGGTTCGAGCGCGCCCGCCTCGATCCGGTTGATCGTCGACGGCGACACCTCGGCCCTGGTGGCAAGCTCGCGCTGGCTGAGCCCTGCGCGCCGCCGGACCGCGCGGACGAGGCCGACCATGTCGAAGTCCTCCGGCTCGATGCGCACACCGAAAGGATCGCGACGCGTGGTCTGGCAGAGCAACCCCTCGGTGCTCGCCTGTGGATGACGTGGACAACCTGTGGAGCATGGCCCGGGTCGAATGCGCGTCCGGCCGGGACAGCCGGTGCAGGGGACCAAACCGAGACTGGCCCCGACCCATGGTCTCTGGAACCTATGGCTCTGCGTACCCCGGCGCAGCGGTGCGTCGCCGCCGAGGGTGCAGGTGACAGGACGAGGTTGGGTCTGGTCAGGCACCGCACGGCAGGTAGGCGTCGGCGGTCTCGGCCGAGGTGGCTTTCCGCGATCGGCTTCCGGCCGCTGTCGGCGCCGAAGGTCCCGCGGTGGTGCTCCGTTGCGTCCGCGTACGCAGAGCCATAGGTCTGCTACCTGAGCCCCTTCGGTGCCGGAGGGTGCACGGTGAGTGCGGATCTGTCACCGAGCGTGCAAGCCGACGGCCCGGGGACGGCGGGAGACCAGGCCCGTTCACCGGGTAGCGTCCCACCTGTGAGCACCGCCGTCCCGACGCTGGATCTCACCGCCGATCCGGTCGAGCTGACCGCCACGCTGGTCGACGTGCCCAGCGAGTCGGGGGCGGAGGCGGCGCTCGCGGATGCGCTGGAGCTCGCGCTGCGCGCGCAGGCACCGCATCTGGAGGTGGACCGTTGCGGGGACGCGGTGCTCGCCCGCACGCACCTGGGCCGGCAGCGCCGGGTGCTGCTCGCCGGGCATCTCGACACCGTCCCGGCAGCGGACAACCTGCCCAGCCGCCGCGAAGGCGACCGGCTCTACGGCTGTGGCACATCGGACATGAAGGCCGGTGACGCCGTCTTCGCGCACCTCGCGGCCGTCCGCACCGCGCCCCGCCACGACCTCACGTTGATCCTCTACGACGGTGAGGAGGTCGAGTCCGATCGCAACGGCCTGCGCCGCATCGAGCGGGCGCGGCCCGACTGGTTGCACGCCGACCTCGCCCTGCTCGGCGAGCCCACCGACGGCACCGTCGAGGCCGGCTGCCAGGGCACCCTGCGGGCCGAGGTGCGCACACACGGCAGGCGGGCGCACAGTGCGCGCTCCTGGCTGGGCGACAACGCGGTGCACCACGCCGCTGGCGTGCTCACCCGGCTCAGCGCCTACTCCGGGCGGGAGGTCGACATCGACGGCTGCCGCTACCGCGAGGGCCTGCAGGCGGTCCGCATCGCCGGCGGGGTGGCCGGCAACGTCATCCCGGACGAATGCGTGGTCACGGTCAACTTCCGGTTCGCCCCGGACCGCGGTGTCGACGCCGCGGCGCAGCACGTCCGGGAGGTCTTCGACGGGTACGACGTCGCCGTCACCGACCTCGCGCCCGGCGCGCTGCCGGGGCTGGCGGAACCCGCCGCACAGGAGTTCCTCGCCGTCACCGGGACGACCGCCCGGGCCAAGTACGGCTGGACCGACGTCTCGCGGTTCGCGGCGCTCGGCATCCCCGCGCTCAACTACGGACCGGGGGACCCGAACCTCGCGCACACCCGCGAGGAGCATGTCGACACTCGACAGATCACCGCCACTACGGCCCTGCTGCGCCGATTCCTGGGATGAGGTTGTCGGCGGTCGCCGAGCACCCGCAGAACGACCGGCGCCCGCCACGCCCGGACGACCGCTCCGCAGGCTGGGTACCGAGGTGGGACGCGCATCGTAGCGATCGATGAGTGTCACGCGGTTCCCGCCGTCTCCACGACGCCCGCCATGTCGTCGCGCAATGCGTCGAGCCAACTCGTCATCACCGCTGCGAGCTCGCGGTACCGCTCGATGTGCAGGTAGTGCGACGACCCCTCCCACTCGAGCGCATGCGAGGCCGGATGCTGGAACAGCGCAGACTCCCACTGCGCCCGGCCGGGCAACGAGTGGATCGACAGGACCGGGCAGCTGCGTCGCCGCAGGTAGGCGTCGGCTTCGAGGGACGCGACGAACATCCGCTCCGGCCCATCCGCGAGACCCTCATATACAGCCCAGAGCACCGCGGGGTCCATCGCCTCCATGCCGCGCGCCACCCAGGTCACCAGGAAGGCCGGCGTCACCGCCGAACGCGGCAGTTCCGGCTCCGCGCCCACCGGTCGGCCGGCCTGCTGGGCCCGCCATCGAGCCCGGCCGGCCTCCCACCAGTCGACGTTCCAGGGCGGTAACGCGTACGCGGCATCGACCTCGACAACCGCGTGCACTCGGTCCGGGTGCTCCACTGCGAGGTGCGCCCCGATCGCTCCGCCCAGCGAGTGCCCGACGGGCACAAATCGGTCGACGCCGAGGTGGTCGGCGACCGC
>JBBSGM010000043.1:0-28168 GCA_038254065.1 Mycobacteriales bacterium
CTGGCCCGGGAGCTGCTGGAGCCGCTGGGCGACCGGTGGGCCCACGTCCAAGGTGTGGCTGCGCGGGCGTCAGACCTGTCCCCCGCCGCTGCATCAGAGAAGGAACGCCACCTACTGGTCGTCTCGGCGTGGTGGCATGACCTCGGGTACGCGCCCGCGCTGCGCCAGACCGGCGCGCATCCGATGGATGGTGCTCGATACCTGACGGAACAGGGGTACCCGGAGCGGCTCTGCGCGCTGGTCGCTCACCACTCGGCAGCGACGTGCGAGGCAGAGGAACGGGGGCTAGCCGATGACCTCGTGGTGTGGCCCCGAGAGGAAAGCGCCGTGGCCGATGCGCTGTGGATGGCCGACATGACCACGGGGCCGCGCGGGGAGACGCTGGAGTACCCGGACCGGCTCGCGGAGATCCTGAGCCGCCATGACGCCGAGTCGGTGGTGGGCCGGGCGATGCGGCGGGCGGAGCCATTGGTGCGGGCCGCGATCGAGCGCACCCGACGGCGCATGGAGGACGCCTACACCACCTGAGCGCCACCATGCCCTGCGAGTGCGTCATCGATGCGGCGGCGCATGGACGGGTGGATCGACAGCGCGCCGACGTCGGCGGGCTCGACCCAACGGACTTCCTTGGTCTCCGACCCGTCCTCTCGGGGCTCCCCCGCCAGCACGCTGGCGTGGAAGCACACCGAGAACTCCTGGCGCACCTCGCCGTCGTCGTAGGCCATCACGTGCCCGGGATCGGTGTAGATCCCGACCAGCCCGGTGATCTCGACCGTCATGCCGGTCTCCTCGGCCACCTCACGCACCGCAGCATCGGCGACGGACTCCCCGATCTCCATGCCACCCCCAGGCAACGCCCAGAAGCCGTTATCGAGCTTGTGGATGAGCAGCAACCGCCCGGCGTCGTCGCGCACCGCCGCCGTGGTCGACGGGACCAAGCTGTTGGCTTTCGGGGCGTCCGGGTCGTGGTAGTAGTCGGTGCGGCTCATGGCTCCAGCATGACCGCTCGCGGCCGTTTTCGTCACGTCTCGGGTCGGGCGACGGCCCAGACCTCCTCGAACGAACGCATGTAGTGATCCCAGACCCGCCCGCCGGGCACGCGGCGAAGGTGCAGCACCGGCGAGTGCCCGGCGGGGGCTCCGTAGGCATGGCCGTTGACCATCAGGTCCTCGTCGAAGCGGTACAGCGAGTTGTAGAGCGTGGTCCCGTGCGTGCGCACCTCGACGCCGGGGAGGTCGCGGGCGTCACGCAGGTAGCGGCGGTGGAGCTGGATGCGGCCTTCCAGTCCTCCGCTGGTGCCCTCCTCGACGGCACGTCGCTTCACCTCGGCTGAGGTCTCGTCGCCGAGCAGGAAGCGGCAGCGCACGCCCGTGGCGGACTTCTCGCGGAGCAGGTCGACCACGTTGTACTGCTCGAACAGGAACGCCCCGGCGTAGGTCAGGACGTCGAACGCCTCGTGGGTGCTGCGTAGGAGTTGGTTCCACGTCTCGTGCGGCACGGCGGCCCGGGACGGGTGCAGCTCCAGCAGCTCGGCAACGCTCGCGGACTGGGTCACCGGCGCGGTCAGCACCGCCGGCCAGATGTACGTCTCGTCGACCCGCAGGGCCTGGGCGACGGCGAGCCGGTGGGAGCGGTGCGGCAGGCGTCCCTTAGTGATCCACCGCTCGACGGTCTTCGGGTCCACGCCGATTGTCTCGGCGAGATCCGCCACTCTGAGCTGGGCGGATGCCAGCGAGCCACGGAGCCGTTCGTTCGTCGTCATGAGGACCCCTCGGGACGTTTCGATGTCCTAGGGGACGTGTCTAGCACGCTCCAGACGTCCTGTCACGTCCCTTGTTGGTGGTGGGGACGTCCCCGTCGTCCGGGGTCTCATTGAGGCATCACACCGAACGACGAAGGAGGAGCGATGCGAGACATCCCAGTAATGCTGAACGGCTACAAGCTGACGGTGGTGGAGGCCCCGGTGCCGAAGACGAGGGAGAACGACCGTGGCGTGCAGGAGGTCGTGGTCGACCGGTCGGGGGTCACAGTGTTCGTGGTGTCGCTATTCGCGAAGCAGCGGGTGGAGGTGGGGCAGCGGGCGCCGAAGGGTGAGGAGATCAAGGTGACCTTGGCGACCGACCCGGGCCCGGGGTTCGACGAAGACGTCCGGGTGGAGCTGGTCTCGGCGACGATCAGCCCCTACGAGATCGTCTCGGATCGGGGCACGATCTCGGGGATCTCGTTCAAGGCATTGGGGCTGACGCTGGCTGCACCGGCTCGTGCGGAGAAGGGCGCGGCGTGATGTCGGCCCCGGCTAACGCGCGATCGGGTGTCAACGGCGCCGTGACGGGTCGGCGGTCGCGGCCGGTGGTGGAGAACTCGGCTTACAACGCGTTCGGGCAGCGGATTATCCGCGCCGCCGGTCGCCGGATCGCTGAGGGCGACGTCGACGGCCTGCCCCACCTGGTCGCCCTGGCCGGTGAGGTCGAGCGGGCCACCGCGCACGCAGTGCACGGCCTGCGGGAGGCGGGCTATAGCTGGGGCGAGATCGCTGCCCGGCTGCACATCA
Organism: Mycobacteriales bacterium; assembly: GCA_038254065.1. Classification (GTDB taxonomy): domain Bacteria; phylum Actinomycetota; class Actinomycetes; order Mycobacteriales; family Pseudonocardiaceae; genus Pseudonocardia. Next base: position 2,552 of record JBBSGM010000043.1, read on the forward strand.
CCCGCCAGGCCGCACAACAGCGCTGGGGCTGACCCCGCGCACTGAGCAGTCATTCCCGGCCCGGAGTAGCGGCCAGACCGTTCTTTGAGAATTCCATAGTGGCTACACCAATGCTCGAAACCGGCCCGGTAATCGCCTGGCCGGACCATTCCGACGGAAGGAATTCCGCCATGAAGTGCGCGGCATGCGCGGGGTCGGGGGTCTGTGACGCGTGCAGTGGCTACGGCTACTTCCCGATCGCCACCGAGTCCGACTACAGCGGAGCCGATTGCCTCGTTTGCGACGGCTCCTGTGAATGCGCCGAGTGCGACGGCACCGGCCACACCACCACCAACATCAGCAGTACCGATCAGGCCGCCACGGCGGTTCTGGAGATGAGGCAGTCATGAGCACAGTGACGATCGCCCACCCCCGCGCGTCGATGATCGGGGCCCGTCGGCTGGTCCGGCGCCTGGAGCACGAGCGCCGGAAGTGGTCCTACCGGCAGACGGAGCTGGTGCCCACCGATCAGGCGTGGCGGGCCGGGGTCGCCGAAGGGCTGCGGCTGGCGCAGATCGCCATCCGGAAAGGCGTCTGACATGGCGGTGAACCTGTCCAAGGCCAACCCGCGCAAGGCCGCGAACAAGCGGGCCCTGCGGAAGTACGCCGAGTTCTGGACGGCGCTGCACGCGGTCGGGGAGGCCATCACCGCCGCCGAGAAGGTCGCCGCCAAGGCGGCCGATGCCCAACCGGTCAAGGCCAGCAAGGGTGGACGCGGGCACTGGGCGGCACCCGATCCGGACCTGATGAAGGCGACCGCGAAGAAGACCGACCGTTCGTTGCGCACGATCACCGCATCGGCGAAGAAGTGGGAATCCGAACTGGTCTCCCGAGAGTGGAGGTACTGATGTCACGCACCGTGGACCGCACCGTCGAGGAACTGGACTCGGCAATGCGGAACCTGAACAAGGCCGCCCGGGGTATCCCGTTCCGGGTGGGGTCGTTCCGCACCACGCACCGCAACCTCACCCGCGACGTCGCCGCGCTGATGGTGCAGATCGACGCCGCCCGACCGCTGCTCAACGGCAAGTAAAAGGGGTGGGCCGCCCGCCGGATTTCTTGGCGGAGGCCAGCGCGGGCGCCCCGCTCACCACCAATACCCATTCAGGGAGTCGACAGTGAATCGCAACTCTACTACCCGTATGCCCGTTGCCAGGCCCGGCGCCATCCGTTCGGTGCGCTCGGCTGGCCGGGAGTTCAAGGCCCTGGGCTGGCTGATCCGCCACCCGCTGTTCGCGCTCGTGCCCGCCGCGCTGGTGTGGGCACTGGCCAACTGGGGATGGCCCCTCGTCGCCGGACTCCTCGCTGGGCTCGGCGTGGCGCTGCTGGGCTGGCATCGCGGGTATCCCGCCACGTTCGACACCTGGGCGGCCCCGGTGCTGCGCACGGGATGGCGGCGGTGGACGGCCTACCGGGGTGGGCGCTGGCGGAGGTTGCTCGATGACTGCGACCTCGTGCACGAGCACCGCCGCACCGGCGCCGCCACCTACCCCGCCGTGCGGAAGGTCCGCGCGGTCACCCCGTCCATCGACGTCCTCAACGTCCGGGTGGCCCCGGGCCAGCACCTCGCGCTGTGGACCGACCGACTCCCGGCGCTCACCGAAGCGTTGTGCGCGGAACGGGTCGCCATCACCCGCCTACGTCCCGGCATGGTCACGCTGGTGGTCGAGCGGCGGATGCCGTTCACGCAGATCATCGACGCCACCGAGATGCCGGAGTCCGCTGCCGAGGTCGACGTCTACGCCATCGTGATCGGCGAGGACGAGTACGGCCGACCCTTCCCCATGCGCGTGCGGGGCAAGCACCTGCTCACCGTAGGCGGGTCCGGGGCGGGCAAGTCCGGCCCGATGTGGAACGGCCTACGCGGGCTGGCACCGATGATCCGCGACGGCCTCACCCGCGTCACGATGGTCGACCTCAAGGGCGGCACGGAGACCGAACTTGGACAGGCTGCGTTCGCCCGCTGGGCGACCACGATGGAAGAGGCCCTCGACGCGCTGATCGCGTTTCGCGACTCGATGAAGGCCCGCCAGCAGTGGATGCGCGCCCATGGCGTCCGCACCTGCCCCATCACCGTCGAGACCCCGCTGGAGCTGCTGGTCATCGACGAGATGGCGATGATGACCGCCTACGGCGACAAACGGCTCGTGCGCGACGCCCTCGGGCTGCTCGCCGAGATCCTCACCCAAGGCCGCGCCGCCGACCACACCGTGTGGGGCTTCGTGCAGGAACCCACCAAGGACGTCGTGGACGTCCGTGACCTGTTCAACCTGCGCCTGTGCCTCGGCGTCAACGCCGCCTCCCACGTCGACATGGCGCTGGGCGACGGGGCGCGGGACCGGGGCGCCCTGGCCGACGAGATCCCCGGCGACCTCGACCACGCCGGGATCGGCTTCGCCATCAACCCCACCACCCGGATGCCCGTGCGGTTCCGCGCCGGACTCGTCGAAGACCACGAGATCGCCGAGTTCGCCCGCTTCTGCACCACCCCACCCACCGGGCCGGGATGGCTCGTCGCCGTCCCCACCACCCACACCACCGCCCACACGCCCGACCGCGAGGGCCGGGACCACGACGGAGAGGAGCGCGCATCATGAACACCCCCACCAGGATCACGACGAACACCTTCGCCAGCCGCCGCGACCACGAGGCCCGCACGCTGACCGCCGTCATCGCCGGGGTGTGCCTGATCGCGCTCGTCTGCGCCGTCGTGGTCCCGGCCCTCGACCACCTCGTCAACCTCGCCCTCATCACCCTCGCCGGACTACTCGCGCTCGCCGCCGCCGCCCGCTGGGGCGCCCGGTGGATGCGGGAACGACGCGAGGACCGCGCCGACGCGATCACCGCCGCCGCCTGGCGCGCCGCCCGCCCCCACCACCCGGCCGTGATCGAGAACGCGGGGGTGGCGTGATGTGGGACGTCACCGGCTGGGCCTTCGCCACCTGGCTCAAATCCACGCTGATCCTCGCCGTCGTGGTCGGGGTCTGCTGGCTCATCCTCGGCAGCTCCTCGGGCTGGTTCTGGGCCATCACCACCACCGCGGTTGTCATCGACGGCTTCCTCGCCCGGCAACTGAGCAGGGAGTGGCGGTTCCAGGCGTCCATGCGTTGGTGGTGGACCAGGTGACCACCACCGACGACCCCGGACAGCTCGACCTGTTCACCGACAACAGCACCATTGACCGCACCACCATTACCGCCCCGGCCACCTCGAGCAGCAAGGGGGCCGCGGCGGCGGCCGCCCAGACCGGCGAGACCAACGACATGGACCTCATCCGCCACATCGCCGGGAACGCGATCCGGGGCACGTACGTGGTGGTCGGGCACGCCGACCGGGTCTACGCCCGCGCGGATGGCCCCGAGAGCCCCGACGTCGTCCGCGTCCCGCGCTACGAGGAAGACGCAGTGCACCAGCTCATCCGGCGCGGCCTGCTCAACCTCAGCGCCCGATGCGAGGCCACATGCGGCGCCGCCTCGCTCACCGGCACCACCGTGACCGCACCCAAACGCACCCGAGCCTTGATCGCCCGCTGGGAGAGCTTGCAACGCCCCACCAACTGGATCGCCCCCGACCACCGCCCCGCCCGGCCCCAGACCAGGAAGGACCACACATGACCAACACCATCGACCTGATCGGGGCCCGGCTCCGATCCCGCACCTACCGCGACTGGCGCGCCCAGGTCCAAGCCACCGGCGGATGCGCCGCACCGATCCACCTGCGCGGCGGCTCCGCCATCCTTGACCGTGACGGCGCGGTACTGATCGAGCGGTCCGGGGACATCCTCGCCCCCTGCGGCAACCGCCGGGAGTCGGTGTGCCCGGCCTGCTCGGACCGCTACGCCGCCGACGCCTTCCACCTCCTGCGCGCCGGGCTCGCCGGAGACGACACCAAGGGCGTCCCGGCCACCGTGACCGACCGGCCCCGGGCGTTCATCACCCTCACCGCACCCTCGTTCGGACCGGTCCACACCCGGCGCGTGAGTCCCCGGGGACTGGTGATCCCGTGCGGGTGCGGGGAACGCCACCACGCCGACGACCCCCGCCCCGGCACCGCCCTCGACCCCGCCACGTACGACTACGTGGGGGCAGTGCTGTGGCAGGCCCACGCCGGGCAGCTCTGGGACCGCTTCGCCCGCACCCTGCGCCGGCGCCTGGCCCTGCTGCTCGGCGTCCCGGTCCGCGAGTTCCGCAACCACGCCCGCCTGTCCTACGCGAAGGTCGCGGAGTACCAGCGGCGCGGGCTCGTGCACTTCCACGCCGTGATCCGCCTCGACGGCCCCGAAGGCGCCACCACCCCCTGCCCGCCCGGCCTTGACGAACACGCGCTGCGGGACGCGGTGCACCACGCCGCCACGACGGCCACCGTCACCACCACCCGCCCCGACGGGACCGTGCTGGAGCTCCACTGGGGCGGGCAGGTCGACGTCCGCCCGGTCACCCCGTCCGCCGCCCGGCAGATCGAGGACCCTGACACCGGCGCGATCACGGACACGGCGCTGGCCGGGTACATCGCCAAGTACGCCACCAAGGGCACCGGCACCACCGAAGGAGCCGACCGGCCCATCCGCGACGGCTTCCACATCGAGTTCCTCAACGTCAGCGTGCACCACCGGGCGATGATCGCCACCGCCTGGGAACTGGGCGGGCACGACGCCTACGACGGGCTCAACCTGCGGCGCTGGGCGCACATGCTCGGCTTCCGGGGCCATTTCCTCACCAAGAGCCAGCGCTACAGCACCACCTTCCGCGCGATGCGGGCCGACCGGCGGCTGTGGCGACTGCGCGAGGACCTGGCCCACCTCGCGCGCGACACCGACGGCGGCAACGACATCGCGCCGGACCTGGACACCTTCGTCGTGATCAACGAGTGGGAGCCCATCCGCTACGGCCACCGCAACGAGGGCGAACGCGAACTGGCCCTGGCCATCGCCGAACGCGGACGCACACAACGCCAGCAACGACGCACAGAGACAAGGAGGGCAGCAGCATGAAAGAGAGGAAGCTCTACCGAGTGAGCGAGGCGATGGCGGTGCTTTCGTTGAAGCGCACCGTCATCTACGAGCTGCTGCGCTGCGGGCGGCTGCGATCGGTACACGAGGGCCGCACCCGGCTCGTCCCCGCCGCCGCCATCGTCGAGTACGTCGCCCTCCTGGAGCGCGAGGCAGCCGACGCTGAACGGCTAGGAGCGGCATCGTGACCGCCCGCCGTAGCCGCGGTGAGGGCGGCCTGCACTGGGACGAGAGCCGTCAACGCTGGATTGCTACCGCCGCGCTCGGGTTCGACGCCCGGGGCAAGCGGATCACCAAGAAGGCCAGCGGCACGACGAAGACCGCCGCGAAGAACAAGCTGAAGGAGATCTTCCGCGACCACGAGGACGGTTTGACCCAGGGGGAGAACAACTACCGCGTGGCCGACGCCGTGCGCGACTGGCTCACCTACGGTCTGGCCGGACGCTCCGCCGCGACGGTCGACAACTACACGACCATCGCGAACGCCCGGATCATCGCACAGATCGGGGCGCGGCGGCTTCGGGACCTCTCCGCGCAGGACGTCGACCGATGGCTCCTCGCGGAGTCCAAAGTGGTCAGCACACGCACGCTGCGGCTGATGCACTCGCTGCTCAACCGGGCGGTGAACCACGCGATGGCCCGGGACAAGGTCAAACGCAACGTGGTCACGCTGTGCCAGGTGCCGACCGGGCAGGACGGGCGACGGTCCAAGTCACTCACCCTCGACCAGGCGGTCATGGTGCTGGACGCGTCGGAAGGGACCGCGCTGCACGCCTACGTCGTGCTGGCGCTGCTGATCGGCGCCCGCACCGAGGAACTCCGCGCACTGCACTGGAGTGAGGTGGACCTCGTCGGCCGACCGGACGCCACTCCCCCGGAGCAACCGTCCATCTCGGTCCTGCGGTCGGTGCGCGTGGGCGGCGACACCAAGACCCGGAAGTCCCGTCGACGTCTCGCCATGCCGCAACGCTGCGTCGCCGCGCTCCTCCTGCGCCGGGAGCTGCTCGGCCGGATGCCCGCCGGGGACGCCCTCGTGTTCGCCACCGCCAACGGCACCCAGCTCGACACGCATAACGTCCGGCGCTCATTCCGGAAGATCCTCGACGCGGCCGGGCTCGACGCCGCGCAGTGGACACCACGGGAGATGCGGCACAGCTTCGTGTCCCTGCTCTCGGACGCCGGGATGCGGATCGAGGACATCTCCCGTCTGGTCGGACACAGCGGCACGGCCACGACGGAGCGGGTGTACCGCCAGCAGATCCGGCCGGTGCTCGAAGGGGGCGCGGTCGCGATGGACGGGATCTTCCCGAACCAGCCCGCAGACGACAGTCACTCGGATAGTCACTCAGCGCCGGTCACGCCGGACGACGAGATCATCGACGACCTGTCGGACACCGGGTGACGCTGACGGCGCGGGGAACGTTCCCGCTGGTAGAGACGCCAAAGGGCGGTTCCCTACGATCATGGGAACCGCCCTTTGTACCGTCGGGACGACAGGATTTGAACCTGCGACCCCTTGACCCCCAGTCAAGTGCGCTACCAAGCTGCGCCACGTCCCGGCTGCCCCAAAGGGGGTCCGACAAGACTACCGCACCCTCTCTCGATTCCCGTCGGCGGTTGCCGGACCGCCGTCGGTCATCCGAGGCGGCGAGGTCGACGGCGAACCCCGGGCGCCGGGCGGAAAGCACCCAGGGTGGTGTCGCCGCCCATGACTGCCCGGAGAAAACTGCACTCCCGGACGGACCGCGTCGACCATGACGAGATCGTCGTGCCAGCTCCGCGATCATGACGAGAACGTTCCGGCACGTGCTCAACTCGCGATGGTGAGGTCATGATCGGCGAACCCGGACAACGGTGAGCCCGTGATCACCGTGCTCCCGGGCGCCTGCAGCCCCGCTGCCCGCAACGCAGGACCCTGAGATCCTCGACGGCCGAGATGACCACGGCGTCCTCGACGCTGCTCGCGGGACCGGCCCGGAGTGTGCCGGCCCCAGCCGTCAGGGCTTCTTCGTGCGCTTCTCCCGCGCCCGCACCGACAACCGGATCGGTGAACCGGTGAAACCGAACTCCTCGCGCAGCCGCCGCTCCAGGAAACGCCGGTACCCGGCCTCCAGGAACCCGGTCGTGAACAGCACGAACGTGGGCGGTCGGGTGGTCGCCTGGGTCGCGAACAGCACCTTGGGCTGCTTGCCCCCCCGCACCGGGGGTGGGGTCGCGGCGATCACGTCGGCCAGCCAGCCGTTGAGCCGGCCGGTCGGAACCCGCTTGTCCCAGGAGCCCAGCGCGGTGCGCAGCGCCGGCGCGATCCTGACGACCGACCGTCCGGTGAGCGCGGAGATGTTCACCCGCTCCGCCCACCCCACCCGGCCGAGGTCGCGTTCCAGCTCGCGCTTCATCGCGAGCCGGCGATCCTCGTCGACGAGGTCCCACTTGTTGAACGCCAGCACGAGGGCCCGCCCGGACTCCTCGACCATGGTGATCACCCGCTGGTCCTGCTCTGCGATCGGCTCACCGGCGTCGAGCAGGACCACGGCGACCTCGGCCGCCTCGATCGCGGCCTGGGTGCGCAGGCTCGCGTAGTACTCCATGCCGCTGGCCATCTTCACCCGCTTGCGCAGCCCGGCCGTGTCGACGAACCGCCACACCTCGCCGTCGAGCTCGACCAGTGAGTCGACCGGGTCGACGGTGGTGCCGGCGACCTCGTGCACGACCGCCCGCGGCTGCCCGGAAACCCGGTTGAGCAGGCTCGACTTGCCCACGTTGGGCCTGCCGACGAGAGCGACCCGGCGCGGACCGGCAGCACCGGCACCGAACGTGTCGCGCGGGGTCTCCGGCAGCGCGTCGAGGATGGCGTCGAGCAGGTCGCCCGAGCCGCGGCCGTGCAACCCGCTGACCGGGCGCGGCTCGCCGAGGCCGAGCCGCCACAGCGCCGCGGTGTCGGAGGTCAACCGGTCGTCGTCGACCTTGGTGGCGGCGAGCAACACCGGCCGGTCGGAACGGCGCAACAGCCGGGCGACGGCCTCGTCGGTGGCGGTCGCCCCCATGCTGGCGTCGACGACGAGCAACACCGCGTCGGCGGTCTGCATCGCCAGGTCGGCCTGCGCGGCGACGGCGGCGGCCAACCCGGTGGCGTCGGGCTCCCAGCCGCCGGTGTCGACCAGGGTGAACCGGCGGCCGTTCCACAGCGCGTCGTAGGCCACCCGGTCGCGGGTCACCCCGGGGACGTCCTGCACCACCGCTTCGCGCCGTCCGAGCAGCCGGTTCACCAGCGTCGACTTGCCGACGTTGGGCCGCCCGACCACCGCGAGCACCGGGGTCGGCGGCTGCGCCGCGTCCACGCCCTGGTGGTCGGGGTCGCCGACGAACTCCGCCGGGTCCAGGCCAAGCTCGGCCATCGCGGCCCGGTCCTCTGTACTCACGTCCTGCTCCGTACCTCGTCCAGTTCGACGACCAGCCCGGCCAGCCCGGCCCGGATGGTCTCGGTCGCCGCCGCCAGGTCGGCGCGGCTCTTGCCGGTAGGAGGCCGCAACGGCTCCCCCACCAGGACGTCCACCCGCGGCCGGAACCGGCGGCCCGCGCCGTCGCGGCGGGTACCCCGGCTCACCACCGGCAGCACCACCGCGCCCGACGTCCGGGCCAGCCAGGCCGCCCCCTGCTGCGCCGCGACCACCTCCCCGGTGCCGCGGGTGCCCTCGAGGAACACCGCGACGAGCCCGCCGCCGCGCAGCACGTCCAGCGCCGCGCACAGTGGCCGCCGGTCGGGAACCCCGCGGCGCACGGCAAGCTGCCCGAGGCGGGGCAGCACCCAGCCGAGCGGGCCGGTGAACATCTCCTGCTTCACCAGGAACACTACGCGCCGCCCCAGCAGTCCGAAGAGCAGCGGTCCGTCGACGAATGCGCTGTGGTTCGCGACGAGCACCGCCGCGCCGGCCGCCGGGACCCGGTCGTGGTGATGCACCCGCACCCGCAGGATCGGCCGGTACCACCAGGTCCCGACCCACCGCGCGACGTCGTGCAGTCGCGGTGCGGCGCCGGGTGGCAGGTCGGGAGCGGTGCTGCGGTGCCTGCCGGGGGGCTCGTCCGTTCGGCTCACGAGGTCAGCCCGCGCTCGTCGACCAGCCGCAGCAGCTCGGCGAGCACCGCGTCGACGCTGAGCTCGTCGGTGTCCAGGACCAGCGCGTCGGGTGCGGCCCGCAGCGGCGAGGTGGCGCGGGTGGAGTCGAGCCGGTCCCGGCGACGGACGTCGGTGAGGGTGGCCGCGACGTCGGACCGCCGACCCGCTTTGGCGTCCTGGCGTCTGCGACGAGCGGCGCGGACCTCCTCCGAGGCGGTCAGGTAGACCTTGAGCGGTGCGTCCGGGGTGACGACACTGCCGATGTCGCGGCCCTCGACGACGATGCCGCCGGAGTGCCGCACCGCGTCGTCGATGAGGGTCCGCTGCCGCGCCACCAGCGCCTCGCGCACGGCGGGCTGTGCCGACACCATGCTGACCAGCTTCGTCACCGCGTCGCCACGGATCTCGGCCTCGACGTCCGCGCCGTCGAGCCGGATCACCGGCGCGGCCGGGTCGGTGCCCGACTCCAGCTCCGCCGAGCCGGCGACCGCGACGATCTTCTCGGTGGGGCTGTCCGCGTCGAGCCCGGCGCGCAGCACCGCGAGGGTGACCGCCCGGTACATTGCGCCGGTGTCGAGGTACGCGGCGCCGCACGCGGTGGCCAGCCGGCGGGAGACGGTCGACTTGCCGGTGCCCGACGGTCCGTCCATGGCGACGACCCCCCGCAGCCTCCCCGTCACAGACCCACCCTCCCCATAGATGTTTTCATTGTGTGCGGACAGCAGGATGGCTCCGAAATGCGGTCAGCGGAGGCCTCCGGACAGCAGGGTGGCTCCGAAGTGCGGTCGGCGGTGAGGTTACTGCGGGAGGTCGGTGCGCAGCGCGGCGGCACCGCGCAGGTAGACGTGGCGCAGGTCGGACCGGGGGCGCGGGGTCTCCACGTGCGCCAGCAGCCGCAGCACCCGCGGCATCGCCCCCGGCACCGCGATCTCCGCCGCGCAGATCAGCGGCACGTCGGTCAGCCCGAGCAGCCGCGCGGCGTAGGCCGGGAACTCCGCGGTGAGGTCGGGCGTCGCGGTGAACAGGATCGAGATGACGTCGTCGGCCGACAGCGCGTTGCGCTCCAGCACCGCAGTGACCAGCTCGGCGGACCGGTCGAGGATCTCCTGCCGCTCGTCGGCGTCGACCTGGGTCGCCCCGCGCACCGCTCGCACGGCCATCTACAGGCCGACCGCGCGGTACAGTCCGCCCACCTCGACCCGGTTGAGCGGCCGGATCCGCCCCGGCCGCTGGTCACCGAGCCGGACATCACCGATCGCGGTGCGCACCAGCCGTTGCACCGGGTAGCCGACCTCGTCGAGCAACCTGCGCACCACGTGCTTGCGACCCTCGTGCAGCACGATCTCGACCATCGACCGGCCGGCATGGGAGTCGACCAGCTTGAACGAGTGCACCGTCGCCAGGCCGTCCTCGAGCTCGATCCCCGCGCGCAGCCGTCTGCCCACGTCGCGGGCCACCTGCCCGGTCACCTCGGCCAGGTAGGTCTTCTCCACCTCGAACGACGGGTGCATCAGCCGGTGCCCGAGGTCGCCGTCGTTGGTGAGCAGCAGCAGCCCCTCGGTGTCGGCGTCGAGGCGCCCGACGTGGAACAGCCGCTCGGTGCGGTCGGCCACCAGGTCACCGACACACGGCCGCCCGCGGTCGTCGGCCATCGTGGAGAGCAGCCCGCGCGGCTTGTTCAGGGCGAGGTGCACCAGGTCCTCGCGCAGCAGGATCCGGGACCCGTCCACGTGCACGACGGCGGTGTCGGGGTCGATCCGGCGGCCCATCTCGCGAACCACCTTCCCGTCGACGCTCACCCGGCCGGCGGCGATCAGCTCCTCCGCCGCCCGCCGGGAAGCCACCCCCGCCTTGGCCAGCACCTTCTGCAGCCGGACGCCGTCGGGCTGGGTCTCGCTCGTGTTCACAGGCATCGTTTCGTGAGTCTTCTAGAGTTCGTCGATCGAGTCGACATCGGGCAGCAGCGGGGCCAGCGGCGGCAGGTCCGCCACCGACGCGAGGCCGAGGCGTTCGAGGAACAGCTCGGTGGTCGCGAACAGGGTCGCCTGGGTCTGGCCGTCCACTCCGGCCTCCGCGATGAGGCCCCGGGTGAGCAGCGTGCGCAACACGCCGTCGCAGCTCACCCCGCGGACCGCCGACACCCGGGACCGGGTGACCGGCTGCCGGTAGGCGACGACGGCGAGGGTCTCCAGGGCGGCGCGGGTGAGCCGGGCCCGCGAGCCCTCGAGCAGCAGCCGTTCGACGTAGGGGGCATGCGTGTCGCGGGTGTAGAAGCACCAGCCCTCGCCCACTCGGCGCAGGTCGATGCCCCGACCGGCGGCCGTGTACTGCGCGGCGAGCCGGTCCAACGCGGCCCTGACCCTCGTACCGGGCTGGTCGAGGGCGCCGGCGAGGGTGTCCTCGTCGGTCGGCGCGTCCACCACCAGCAGCAGCGCCTCGAGCGCGGCGTCGAGATCGTCGTCGTCGGCGAGCACCGGGAGCTCATCGGTGATCGCGGGGGCCGCGCCCGGTTCACGATGTCGGATCCCCACCCGTCCAGCGTACTGTCAGCTCGCCGAACGCCTCGGGCTGCTCCAACCCGACGCACTGGCCGCGGTACAGCTCGAGGATCGCGAGGAACCGGGCGACCACCTCCAGCGGCGCCGCGCAGTCGAGGGTGAGCGCTGCGAACGACGCCGTGCCCAGCCCGGCCAGCCGCGCGCTCAGCCGCGCCGCGTGCTCGGCGACCGACACCGTCGGGGCGTGCAGGTGCGCCAGCTCCACCGCCGGCGGCGTGGGACGGAACACCGCGGCGGCGAGCTGGGCGAAGCCGGCCGGCCCGACGCCGAGCAACACCTCGGGCAGCAGCCCGACGAACCGCTCCTCCAACGCGACCGAGCGCGGGAACCGACGCAGCGCGGTGGACTCCAGCTCCACGAACAGCGCGGCGACCTGCTTGTACGCCCGGTACTGCAGTAACCGGGCGAACAGCAGGTCCCGCGCCTCGAGCAGGGCTGCGTCCGGCGCGTCCTCGCCGCCCACCCCGGGCGCGTCGGGCAGCAGCCTGGCGGTCTTGAGGTCGAGCAGGGTCGCGGCGACGACGAGGAACTCGCTGGTCTCGTCGAGGTCGGCGCCGGCGCCGGACTCGCCGAGCTCCCGCAGATGGGCGATGAAGTCGTCGGTGACCCGGTGCAGGGCCATCTCGGTGACGTCGAGCTCATGGGAGCCGATCAGTGCCAGCAGCAGGTCGAACGGCCCCTCGAAGTTGTGCAGCCGCACGGTGAAGCGGGTCACCGCGCGAGCACCTCGCGGGCCAGCAGCCGGTAGGCCGCGGCGCCGTGGGAGTGGGGCGCCCAGGTGGTGATCGGCTCGCCTGCCACGGTGGTCTCCGGGAACCGGATCGTGCGGGGGATCACGGCGTCGAACACCACCTCGCCGAACGCCTCCACGACCCGCTGGTGCACGTCGCGGGTGTGCAGGGTCCGCGCGTCGAACATCGTCGCCAGGATCCCGAGAACCACCAGGTCGGGGTTGAGCCGGTCCCGGACCTTGTCGATGGTGTCCATCAGCAGGGCAACGCCGCGCAGGCTGAAGAACTCGCAGGCCAGCGGGATGAGCACGGCATCGGCGCAGGCCAGGGCGTTGATCGTGAGCAGCCCGAGCGAGGGCTGACAGTCGATGAGCACGATGTCGTAGCGGTCGAGCAGCCCCTTGAGTGCGCGGCCCAGCGCCTGCTCCCGACCGACCTCGCTGACGAGCTGCGCCTCCGCGGCGGACAGGTCGATGGTGCTGGGCAACAGGTCCAGGCCCGCGACCCTGGTGGGCCGGACGGCCTCCGCGGCCTCGACCCCGGGGTCCATGAGTAGGTGGTAGATCGTCATCTCGAGTGGTCGGAGCGCCACGCCGAGGCCGACCGAGAGCGCGCCCTGCGGGTCGAAATCCACGAGCAGCACGCGCCGGCCGTACTCGGCGAGTGCGGCGCCCAGGTTGATGGCCGAGGTCGTCTTGCCGACACCGCCCTTCTGGTTGGCGACGGCGATCACCCTGGCCGGACCGTGTTCGGTCAGCGGTGCGGGTTCCGGCGCGCTCATCTCAGCGGTAACCGACGGTCACGTTGCCCGCGGTGCTGTGCGCGGTGAGGGTGGCGCCGGCGCCGGGCTGGTCGGGCACCGCGACGTCGACCCTGCCCGCCGTGGTGGACGCGTCCACCGCATAGGCCAGGTCCCCCGGTGGCACGTAGACGGCGACGGCGCCGGCCGTGGACTCGGCGTCGACCGACCGCGGCGGGGCGGCGAAAGTGAGCTCGACCCCACCGGCGCTGCTGCGTGCGGTGACGGCCTTCGACCGCAGCCCGCGCCCGGTGACGGCGCCCGCCGCGGACCGCAGCTCCAGGTCGCCGGCCAGGTCGCTGACGCTGATCGCGCCCGCGCCGAGCCCGGTGTGCACCGCGGTGTCGGCCGGGACCGTCACGGTGAGCTGGACCTCGCAGCGGTCCGACCCCCCGCTGCGCGGGCAACGTGCGGTGATCTTCAGCGTCTCGCCCTCGACGACCTCGGTGAGCTGCGGCTTGTCCCCCGTCCAGCGCAGCGTGTGCTGCACGTCGGCGCCGGGGCCCTGGCCCGGCCGCACGACGACGGCGCCGCTGTCGGAGTCGATCTCCAGCCGGTTCACCGGCTGTGGATGGGACTGCTGTCCCGTCTCGGTCTGGACGCTGCCGTCGGACCGCCCGCTACTGCCCGACTGTCCTGCGCTGCCCGACTGCCCTGCGCTGCCCGACTGCCCTGCTGTCCCGCCCGATGACACCGGGCCGCAGCCGGCCAGCAGCGCGGCCAGCGCGCACCCGAAGGCCAGCGTCCGCAACGTTGCTCTGAGCACCACCGAACGGTAGAACACCGCTACTCCCCGGTTCCCCGCTACCCACGCGCCCGCGGATGCGCGGTGGCGTACACCTCACGCAACGCGTCGACGGTGACGTGGGTGTAGACCTGCGTGGTCGTGACGCTGGCGTGTCCGAGCAGCTCCTGCACCACCCGGACGTCGGCGCCGCCGGCGAGCAGGTGGGTGGCGAAGCAGTGCCGCAGCGTGTGCGGTGAGACCTCCGCGTGGACCCCGCCGACCTGCGCCGCGGCTCGCAGCACGTGCCAGGCGCTCTGCCGGGACAGCCGGGCGCCGCGCGCGTTGAGCAGCAGTGCCGGGCCGGCGCGCCCACGGGTGGCGAGCTCGGGCCGGCCCCGCACCCGGTAGGCCTCCACCGCCGCCAGCGCGGGACGCCCGACCGGCACGATCCGCTGCCTGCCGCCCTTGCCGCGGAGCAGCACCGTGCGCGCGGGCACGTCCAGGTCATCGAGGTCGATCCCGACCGCCTCGGAGATCCGGGCGCCGGTGGAGTAGAGCAGCTCGAGCAGCGCGCGGTCACGCAACGGGCCGGCCCCCTCGCCGACACAGCCGGCCAGCAGCTGCTCGACCTGGTCGACGGTCAGGGCCCTGGGCAGCCGGGTGGGCTGGGCCGGCGGGGCGACGGCGCGGGCCACGTCGGCGGGCACGAGCCCGTCGCGCACGGCGAACCGGTGCAGCCCGCGCACCGCGGCCAGCGCCCGCGCCGTCGACGACGCGGCGAGCGGGAACGGGTGCGTGGGTGACGGGCTGCGCAGCGCCGCGACGAAGGCGGTGACGTCGGCCTCCCGCACGGCGGCGAGGTCGTCGACACCGCGCGCGTCGAGGTGCTCGAGGTAGCGGCGCAGGTCCCCGGCATAGGAGCGCAGCGTGTTGGTCGAGCTGCCGCGCTCCACGGTGAGGTGCGCGAGGTAGGCCTGCACAACCCCCGCCGTCCCGGACCGCACCCGACCATCGTGCCCGAACCCGCCGCGTGTCGGGCACAGGCGCACCCGACCGTCACGCCAGGGCCGGCATGACCGCACGCTCGAACAGCTGCCCCGTGATCGCCTCGAAGTCGGTGCCGACGGCCTCGCAGTGCGCGGCGAGAATCTCGGACTTGCGGGTGAAGCCCTCGGGCGGGTGACCCTCTCCCCGCCGCCGACGATCCACAGTGGTATCCCCAACCCACCCGCGCCGCCGACCTGCAGCGGCTTCGGGGCCACCACCGCGTCGTCGACCTGGTAGTGCTTCCCGTGCAGGCTCGCGCGGCCGGTGGTCCAGGCCTGCGCGAAGATCTACACCCCCTCACCGAGCATGCCCGAGCGCTCGGGCGGGGGTGGGGAAGCCGTACTCCCACGGGCCGGCGTCGGCGTGCTGCGCGACGCCCTTCGCGTCGGGCGGGCGGCCACCGCGAGCACTGTGGGACCACAACGCGCCAATTCGAGTCCCGATAAGTGCGTTGTGGTCCCACAAAGCGCGCTGCCCTGCAGCTGTTCCTCGGCGGCGTCGGCGCGGGTCGGTTCTACACCGGGCACACCGGGATTGCGGTGGCCCAGCTGCTGGTCACGATCCTGACGCTGGGCATCGGCGCCATCTGGGGCTTCATCGACGGCATCGTGCTGCTGGCCGGCAACCCGCGGGATCCGTCCGGTCGTCCGCTGCGCAGCTGAGTCAGGTCTTTCGCGCGGCGAACCGGGTCGGCCGGTCGGTCCACGCTGCATTGACGGGGCGGGGCTCGGCGCCGCCCCGCATGACCAGCTGCACGGCGAGCACGGCGGCCACGCTGATGACGTTGACGATCGTCGCGTCGAGCGCCATGCCCACCGCGGCGGGCAGCGACACCCAACGCAGCGTCAGGTCGGCCTCCTCATCATCGCCGAGCTCGGGACGTTCGACCTCGGTCAGCCCACGGGCGAGGTACACCCGCGCCGACTCGTCGGAGAACCCCGGTGACGAGACGACGTCGAGCAGCACCGACCATTCCGTCGCGGCCAGCCCTGCCTCCTCGGCGAGCTCGCGGGCGGCGGTGGCGGCCGGGTCCTCGCCTGCGACGTCGAGCAGCCCGGCCGGCAGCTCCCAGAGCCTGCGCCGCACCGCGTGCCGGTACTGGTGGATCATCATGATCCGATTCTCGGTGTCGACCGCGGCGATCACCACGGCGCCGGGATGCTCGAGGATCTCCCGGGTCGCGACGTGTCCACCCGGCATGACGACCTGGTCGCAGCGCAGCGTCAGCACCCGTCCGGTGTAGATGTCGGTGGAGTCCTGCACCGGGAAGTCGTGCCGTGGCGCTGTCACGAGCGCACTGCGCCGACCGGGGCGGGGACGTCGGCCACCGGCGCGCCGTTGCGGCCGGCCAGCTCGTAGGGCAGCCGCTCGGCGTCCCGGTAGCGCAGCGCAGCCCGCACGAACGCGACGAACAGCGGGTGCGGGCGGGTCGGTCGGCTCTTCAGCTCCGGATGCGCCTGGGTGCCGACGAAGAAGGGGTGCACGTCGGGGGGCAGCTCGACGAACTCGACGAGCCTCCCGTCGGGGGACGTCCCACCGAACACCAACCCGGCCTCGGCGAGCCGGTCGCGGTAGGCGTTGTTGACCTCGTAGCGGTGCCGGTGCCGTTCGGAGACCTCGTTCGTACCGTACGCACCGGCCACCACGCTGTCCGGTCGCAGCGATGCGGGATAGGCGCCGAGCCGCATGGTGCCACCCATGTCCCGTTCACCCGCCACGACGTCGACCTGCTCGGCCATCGTGGAGATCACCGGATGCGCGGTGTCCGGGTCGAACTCGGTGGAGCTGGCGCCGTCGAGCCCGGCCAGGTTGCGCGCGCCCTCGATGACCATGCACTGCAACCCGAGGCACAGCCCGAGGGCGGGGATGCCACGGGTGCGTGCGTGCCGGACCGCACCCACCTTGCCCTCGATGCCGCGGATGCCGAAGCCGCCCGGGACGAGCACCCCGTCCATCCCGTCGAGGGCGAGCGCCGCGCCGGCCGGAGTGTCGCACTCGTCGGACCGCACCCAGGCGATCTCGATCCGGGCCCGGTGCGCGAACCCGCCGGCCCGCAGCGCCTCGGTCACCGACAGGTAGGCGTCGGGCAGGTCGACGTACTTGCCGACCAGCGCGATCCGCACGGTCTCGTCCGGGTGGTGCACGCGGTCGAGCAGATCACCCCAGACCGTCCAGTCGACGTCGCGGAACGGCAACCCGAGCCGGCGCACCACGTAGGCGTCGAGACCCTCGCGGTGCAGCACGCGGGGGATGTCGTAGATCGACGGCGCATCCGGCGCGGCGACGACGCCGTCGGTGTCGACGTCGCACATCAGGCTGATCTTGCGCTTCAGCCCGTCCGGGATCTCCCGGTCGGCGCGGAGCACCAGGCCGTCGGGCTGGATGCCGATGTTGCGCAGCGCGGCCACCGAATGCTGCGTCGGCTTGGTCTTCAGCTCGCCCGAGGGGACCAGGTAGGGCACCAGCGAGACGTGCAGGAAGAAGCAGTTGTCCCGGCCCACGTCGTGGCGGACCTGGCGGGCCGCCTCGAGGAACGGCAGCGACTCGATGTCGCCGACGGTGCCGCCCACCTCGGTGATGACGACGTCCGGGGTGACCCCGTCGTCGTCGGGCTCCGCCATCGCCCGGATCCGGTCCTTGATCTCGTTCGTGATGTGCGGAATGACCTGCACGGTGTCCCCGAGGTACTCCCCGCGGCGCTCCTTGGCGATCACCGAGGAGTAGACCTGGCCGGTGGTGACGTTGGCCCGGCCCTGCAGGTTGCGGTCGAGGAAACGCTCGTAGTGGCCGATGTCGAGGTCGGCCTCGGCGCCGTCCTCGGTGACGAAGACCTCGCCGTGCTGGAACGGGTTCATCGTGCCGGGGTCCACGTTGAGGTACGGGTCCAGCTTCTGCATGACCACTCGGAGACCCCGGGCGGCCAACAGCTGGCCCAAGCTGGATGCCGTGAGCCCTTTGCCCAGCGAGGACGCGACCCCGCCGGTGACGAACAGATGACGGGTTGCGCGTAGCTGCACGGATCCCCAGCCTACCCGTCCCTGCACGCCGCCCGCCCACCGCCGTCCCGATCAGCGCCCGGTGGAGCCGACGTCCCAGGCGCCGGACTCGTGCCGCCGTCACCACCCGTCGGCGGAGCACTCCCGTGGCACCGGCCCCGACCTGCTCGCGCAGTCGACTGCCCGGTGCGCCCGCGCCGTCGCGAGCAGCTCTTCGGCGTACGCGCGGCCGGTGCTCGTGTCGTCGAGACCGGCCAGCATCCGGGCCAGCTCGACGATCCGGTCCGCCGCGCCGAGGGTGCGCACCGAGCTGCGGGTGACCCCGCGCGTGCCGGCCTTGTGCACGACGAGATGCCGGTCGGCGTACGCGGCGACCTGCGGCAGGTGGGTCACGACGATCACCTGGTGCCGGGCCGCGAGCCGGGCCAGCCGACGACCGACCTCCACCGCAGCCCGGCCGCCGACCCCGGCGTCGACCTCGTCGAACACCATTGTCGGGACCGGGTCGGCGCCGGCCAGCGCCACCTCCAGGGCCAACATCACCCGGGACAGCTCGCCCCCGGACGCGCCCTTGTGCAGCGGCTGCGGCACCGCACCGGCGTGCGGGACGAGCCGCAGCTCCACCTCGTCGACCCCGTCGGCGCCCGCGACCAGCAGCCCACCGTCGACGGCGAGCGCGTCGGCCGCCTCCGGCCCGGCGGCCGGGCGCGGGGACACCGCCACGGTGAGCGCGGCGTCGTGCATGGCCAACCCGGCCAGCTCCGCGGTGGCCTCGGCGGCCAGCCGGCCCGCCGCGTCGGTGCGTCCGGCGGTGAGCGTGGCGGCGTGCCCGGCCAGGTCCACGGCCAGCTCGTCGCGGCGGGCGGCCAGCGCGGCGAGGGCATCCTCGGAGGTGTCCAGCCCCGCCAGCCGGTCCCGCGCCTGTGCGGCCCAGGCCAGCACCCCGTCGACGTCGGCGGCGTACTTGCGGGTCAGCACCTTGAGCACGGCCTGCCGGGACAGGATGGCGGCGAGTCGCTCGGGGTCGGCGTCGAGCCGGTCGAGATAACCGGACAGCTCGGCAGCGACGTCGGCGAGCACGGCGAGCGCCTCGGCCAGCCGGGGGTGCAGCGGCGCGAGCTCGGGGTCGTCGGTGCCGGCCAGCCGGTTGCCCGCCTCGCCGACCAGGCTCAGCGCGCCGGGCGTCTCGGCGCCCCCGGACCGGTCGGTCTCGTCGGTCCCGGACAGCGCCAGCCGCGCGATGGTCGCGGCCTCGCGCAGGTCGTCGGCCGCCGCCAGCCGGCGGGCCTGCGCGACGAGCGCACGGTCCTCGCCGGCCTGCGGGTCGACCGCGGTGATCTCGGTGAGCCCGTGCCGCAGCAGGTCGGCCTCCCTGGCGAGGCGCCGCGCGCCGTCGCGGCGTTGCACCAGCTCGGCGGCCACCCGCTGCCACTGCGCCCGGACCTCCCGGTACGCGGCCAGCGGCTTGCCGACGGCGTCACCCGCGTAGCGGTCGAGCAGCGCGCGCTGGTCGGCCGGACGCAGCAGCCGCAGCTGGTCGTTCTGCCCGTGCACGGCGAGGGTGGCCTCGGCCAGCCTGCCCAGCACCCCGACGGGCACCGAGCGACCGCCCAGGTACGCGCGCGACCGACCGTCGGCCGACACCGTGCGCACTGCGATGAGCTCGCCCTCGTCGAGGTCGGCGCCGACCTCCTCGGCCAGCGCGCGGGCCTGCTCCCCCGCCGTGAACCGCCCCTCCACCACAGCCCGCGGCGCGCCCTGCGACACCCGCGACGCCTCCGCCCGCCCACCTCCCAGCAACGACAGCCCGGTGACCACCATCGTCTTGCCCGCGCCGGTCTCACCGGTGAGCACGGTGAGCCCGGGGCCGAGCTCGAGGGTCGCGTCGTCGATCACACCGAGGCCCTGGATCCGCATCTCGGCCAGCATGGGCCCCACCGTACGGCCCCGCCGCGACAGCACAGCCGACCCGGTCAGCCGCCCGGGTCGCGGTCGTGGTGGTCGCGGGGGCCGTCGTGCTCGTCGGGCGCGCCCCGCCAGCCGCGCACCGGCAGGTCGAACTTGCGCACCAGCCGGTCGGCGAAGGGTTGACCGTCCAACCGGATCATCCGCACCGGCAGCCTGCCACGGGACAGCTCCACCCGGGCGCCCGCCGGCAGCACGATGGTGCGGCGGCCGTCGCAGTCGAGCAGGGCGGGCGGGCCCGTCGCATCGACCTCGACCGCCACCTCGCTGTCCGGTGCGATCATCATCGGCCGGGCGAACAGCGCGTGTGCGTTGCTGGGCGCGACCAGCAACGCCTCGACCTGCGGCCAGACCACCGGCCCGCCGGCGGAGAAGGCGTAGGCGGTCGAGCCGGTCGGCGTCGCGCAGATGACGCCGTCACAACCGAACGCCGAGACCGGCCGGCCGTCGACCTCCAGGACGATCTCGAGGATCCGTTCCCGGCTGCTCTTCTCCACGCACGCCTCGTTGAGCGCCCAGGTCCGGCCGAGCACCGAGCCGTTGGACCGGACGACGGCGTCGAGGGTCATCCGCTCCTCGACGGCGTAGTCGCGGGCGACCAGCGCGTCGAGGGCGGTGTCGAGCGACTCCTGCTCGACCTCGGCGAGGAACCCGATCCGGCCGAGGTTCACCCCGAGCAGCGGCACTCCGTACGGTCGGGCCAGCGCCGCCGCGCGCAGGAAGGTACCGTCGCCGCCTAGCACGACGACGGCCTCGGTTCCCTCCGCCGAACCGGACCGCTCCGCGACCGGCAGAGGTTCGAGCCCGGGCGGGAGGTCGAGACCGACCGCCGCCAGCTCTGAGGTGAGCATCCGCACCCGGATGCCGTCTGCCGCCAGCCGCTTGGTCACCGTGGCCGCGGTCCGCCGGTTGGTCTCGCGGCCGGCGTGCAGGACGAGCAGCAGCTCCCTCACCGCACACCGTTCATGAGGGCACCCTGCACTGGGGCCCCTCGGCGACGGCGCGCTCCAGCACCGCGTCGCCGGCATCCGTCCCGTCGCGGCACGGGCCCTCCAGCCACAGGAAGTACTCGACGTTCCCCGACGGCCCCGGCAGCGGGCTCGCGACCGCGCCGCGCACCGTCAGGTCGAGCTCCCTGGACACCTGTGCGACCCCGGTCAGCGCGGCCAGCCGCAACCCGGGATCCCGGACGACCCCGCCGGACCCGAGCCGCTCCCGGCCCACCTCGAACTGCGGTTTCACCATCGGGAGCAGCGTGCCGTCCGGCGTGGTGCACGCACCGAGCGCGGGCAGGACCGTGCGCAGTGAGATGAACGACAGGTCGGCGACGGTGAGCGCCGCCGGGCCGCCGAGGTCGGCGGGGGTGAGGGCGCGGACGTTCGTGCGGTCGTGGACCTGCACCCGCTCGTCGGACCGCAACCGCCAGCTCAGCTGGCCGTACCCGACGTCGACGGCCACCACCCGGGTCGCGCCCCGGCGCAGCAACACGTCGGTGAACCCGCCGGTGGACGCGCCCGCGTCGAGGCAACGCAGCCCGCGCACGTCGAGGCCGAAGGCGTCCAGCGCGCCGAGCAGCTTCTTCGCACCTCGGGACGCCCATTGCGGCTCGTCACCGTCGCGCACGAGGAGGGGGGTGTCGCGGTCGATCTGGGTGGCGGCCTTCCCCGCGGGCACCCCGCGGACCGCGACCCGGCCCTGCTCGATCAGCTCGGCCGCCTGCTGCCGGGATCGGGCGAGACCCCGGCGGACCAGTTCGACGTCGAGACGGGCCCTGCTGACCACCGCCCTCACGCCCGCCCGGGAGCACCCGCGGCGAGCGCCGCACCGAGCGCGGCGTGCACCCGCTCGAACGCGGGCAGGTGCTCGGCGGCGGGACGGCCGGCGAGCTCGTCGAGCCCGGACAACGCCTGCGCGACGGCGGCCTGCACGGCCTCCAGCGGTCGGGTGACGGGCGGGCGCGGGTCACCCGGCCGTGACACGGGCGGGTGGTCCTGGGACGGGACGGTCATCGGCGGGCTCCGGTTCGGGATCGACTCCCGCCAGGCTAGACGAGCCGGCGCAGCGGTGGCCGGCACATCCGGTGGGCAGGCCGAGCTCGGCCACTGCCGTGGCCGCCGCCGCACCCTTCCCGCGGACCGACACCGGGCCGCCGGCACCGGCCCAGTGCGCGGCACAGAGCGCGCGCAGCGCATCGAGCACCGGTTCCGGGGAGCCTGCACCGTCACCGGCGAGCACGAGCACCTCCCCGTCGCGCTCGACCCGCCAGCCCGGACGGGGACCGGGCACGAGCTCGTCAAGGGGCCGGGTGAGCACGGCGAGGTCGGCGGCGAGGTGGTCGGGCCGGAGCGCGGGCGCCGCGGCGAGCACCTCGGCCGGACCGGACACGCCGGTCAGCACGAGCAGGGTGGACAGCCCGATCGCACGGCCGCCCTCGATGTCGGTGTCCAACCGGTCGCCGACGACGAGCGCGCTGCGTCCACCACTGCGCTCCAGGGCCTCGCGCAGCAGCCGCGGCGCAGGCTTGCCCGCGACCTGCGGCTCCCGGCCCGACGCCAGCTTCACCGCGGCCACCATCGCCCCGTTGCCGGGCAACGGTCCGCGCTCGGTGGGCAGCGTGAGGTCGATGTTGCAGGCCACCCAGACCGCGCCGGCGCGCAGCGCGACGGTGGCCTCGGCCAGCGCGCGCCACCCCGTGTCCGGGGAGTGCCCCTGAACCACGGCGACGGCCTCGTCGGCGAGGCCGGTGACCCTCAGTCCGACCCCGGTGACCTCCGCGGCCAGCGCCCCAGTGCCGACGACAAGCACCGGCGAGCCCGTCGGGAGCTGCTCGGCGAGCATCGCCGCCGCCGCCTGCGCGCTGGTCCGGACGTCGCTCGCGGTGGCGGGGAAGCCCAGCTCGACGAGGTGCTCGGCGACCTCGGCAGGGCTGCGGGCCGCGTTGTTCGTGACGTAGACGGTCCGGGCGCCCCGGTCGGTCGCGCCGGTGACCGCTTCGACGGCACCGGGTACGACTCCCCTGCCCCGGTAGAGGGTTCCATCGAGGTCGACGAGCAGGACGTCGTGGCGATCCAGCAGGGTGGTCACGAGATGTTGCCGCCGGCGTCAGCAGGGGTGTCCGTCGGCTCGACCGCGCCGACCGCGCCGACCGCGTCCGGCGCGCCGACATCCCGCAGGTCGGCGTCCGCGTCCTCGACCGCCGGGCCGGGCGCGTTCCCCCGCACCGGTCCGGCTTCGTCCCCCGGTCCGCACTCCTCGTCCGCGGTGGCGTCCGGGCTCTCTCCCTGAACCTGGGCGGCGATCGGTCCGTCGGCCGGGCGGGGCTCGTCCTCGTCGGTAGCGGCACCGGCCGCAGCCGTCGCAGCCACGCCCGCCTCCGACGCGTCGTCCGCGCCGAACACGACGTCCTCGTCCGGCATCGGTTCGCCGGTCAGCTCGGCGATCCGGCGCGCGACATCGGTCTCGTCCGCGTCGTCGACGTCGGCCGCGTGCACGAACCACTGCAGCGCCTCGGACTCGCGACCTGCCGCGAGCAGATTGTCGGCATGGGCGTAGAACAACCGTGCGCTCCACGGATCGCGGCGCGCTGGGTCGAGGACGGAGATCTGCAGGCTCACCACGGCGGCGTCGAGCTCACCGAGGTCACGACGAGCACCGGCCGCGACGATCGACAGCTCGATCTGATCCGCGGGCCGCAGCTGCGCGACCTCCGGACTGCGCGCGAGCTCCAGAGCCCGCTCGGGACGACCGAGAGCCCGCTCGATGTCGGCCATCACGGCGAGATGGCCCGGTCCGCCACCCATCCGGCGGGCGGCCCGCAGCTCGCCGAGCGCCTCGTTCCACTCCCCCGCGTGGTATGCCGCGATGCCCGCGGCCTCACGGACCACAGCGATCCGCGACGCCCGCCGGCGGGCGAACCGGGCGTGTTGCAGTGCACGCTCTGCATCTGCGTCGACGAGGCTGCCGGCGGCGACGAGGTGCCGCGCCACACTGTCCGCGGTGTCCTTCTGTAGCCCCCGCAGGTCGCGGCGAACCTCCGGGTCGAGCTCGGCCGCGGTGATGTCGTCGGGCAGGGCCGGTTCGGGCACGAAGCTGCTCTCCGCGCGCTGCGGCACCCGGCGCGGCTTGGCGTCGCTCCGGCTCCAGCCCTCCCCGGCATGGCGCGTACCCGGCGCCGACCGGTTCCGGTCTTCGCGCACGGGCCCGTGTTCGTCACGTGGCCGGTCCGCGCCCCGGCCGCCGCCCTGAGATGGACGGCCGGCGGCGCGCTGGTCACGGCGCTCGCTACCCTCGCCCCCACGGGATGGAGAACCACCCCGGTCGGCGCGGCCCGGCCGGTCGGCGCGGTCGTCATGCCCAGCCCGGCCGCCGGCGCCGGGCCGATCAGCCCGCCGAGCCCGGTCATCGCGGCCAGCGCCGGCGTCACGCCCCGGCCGGTCGGCACGGCCAGCGCGGTCGTCACGCCCCGGCCGGTCATCGTGGCCGAACCGATCCTGATGGCGCACCGGGCGCTCGAAGCGCCGGTCGTCCGGGTGACCGGCCCGTGGCAAGACCCCGCGGTCCGGCTGACGGTCGGGGTCCCGCCGGGAGCGCTCGTCCGGCCGGTGCCGGTCGTCGCGGGCGACGTAGCCGCGTTGCCCGGCATGCGAAGTGCCGAGCCGCGCCCGATCGGTGCGCGGATGCTGTTCGGAAGGTTCACCGGAGCGGTCGTATGGCTGCCCGGACGGTTCAGCGTCGTGGCGATACTCAGGACGTCGACTCGCGCTGCCACGCGGAGGGCCGCCTCGGACGGCATTTCCAGCGCCACCGGCGTCGCGCCGGTCGTCGTCCCTGGGCTGTTGGGGACTGCTCCGGCGCTCCTGCCACGGCCGGTCCGGACTTCCGTCCACGCGTCCACGGCGGTGCTCGCCACCGCCACGGTCGTCGCGGGACCGGCTCCGGTCACCGCCCGAACCGTTCCGGGGGCGCTGGCCGCCGGTGGACGCCCCGAACCCTCCGCGGCGTTCATCCCCGCCGCCACGCGCCCCGCCAGCATTACCACGGCCAGGATCAGCACGGCGCTCCTCGCCTCGAGGTCCGGACCAGCCGGCGCCCGCTACCGATCCACTGCGATCAGAGCCACGCCGCTCGGAGGGCGACGCAGCGCTCCCGCCGGATCCTCGCCAGCCGCTGCCGACCCGTCCGGCGTCCTCGCGAGCGGCGCTGCCACGCTCTGGAGGCCCACCGCCCTGGCGCCGCGGGTATCCACCGCGACCTCCCCCTTGGTCTTCCCGCCTGCCCTGCGTCCGATCGGGCTTGGCTCTACGTTCCCGGGGACCGTCGCGCTCGTCGCGCCGCGGACGGTTATCGCCGGAACCATCCGCGATACTCATACGACCACAGTACAAAGTGGGCCCCCGCCTGCGGCGGGGGCCCACTCTCGTACGTGACGTTGGATGTCGGCGGTGTCCTACTCTCCCACACCCTGGCGGGTGCAGTACCATCGGCGCTGGAGGGCTTAGTGGTCGCGCCCGTAAGTTCGTCGGGGGTGTGGTGGCGTCCGCCCCTGGCTCAGGGGTCGGTGTGGATCAGGTGCAGATTGCAGGCGCAGTCGAGTGCGTCCTGGGGGCTGCCGGCGAAGGCGCCTGCGGGCAGGA
>JBBSGM010000044.1:0-28096 GCA_038254065.1 Mycobacteriales bacterium
GGAAACACATCCTGGCGATGCCCGGCCAAGAACGCGAACATGCTGCCCTCGGCCACCAGATGACCCACCAGAGCCCCAGCGTCCAGCAGCTCCCGATCCACCCGCTCACTGCCCTGCACGAACCAATTATCCCAGCTCAGCGCAACATTCCAGGCAGACACGCCGATTATTCAGCGGCCTCCTAGGAGAGCTAGGCCAACGGACTGCGCCGCCGACGCCCATGCCCACGCCCAGGAGAAAGTGGCACCTCGACGAAGTGTTCATTACTCCCCAGGGGAAGACCCACTACCCGTGGCGAGCGGTTGACCAGCACGGAGTCGTGTCGGACATCCTCGTCCAGCCCCGGCGTACGCTGCGGCGGCCACGAAGTTCTTCCGGGGTGGGTGCGGTGGGTTCGCGTGGGAGGGCACCGAGTCAGCGGTGCGCGAGACGGCCCTCGTCCGGTGCGGGCAGGGTGGGTGTTGGCGGTGGGCGGGCGTCGGATGATGGTCGGGTCGAACACGGTGGCGGCCAGCAGGATCACGCTGAGGGCGACGAAGATGATCGCCAGCTGGTGCGGTCCGGTGTCTGTGGCGGCGCGGCGTGCAAATATCTGGGCGACCGCTTGCAGCACCGGCCGGGCGTTGCGCGCGAGCACACCGCCGTCCGGGTTGTCCTAAGCAAGCAGCGTATCAGCGTCGACCTGACCCGGCTCTTACTAGGGCGTGAGGACAACCGTGTCCTTGTCCTTGGCGAAGCGTGTGGGGAGGCAGTTATGGACGATATCGACGGGGCTCCCCGCACGGCAAACTCTAGCTTGCGGGAAGGACCACCTGATGATGGTTCGGAGCCCATCCGACGTGCGGTGGCTGAGGAACTTCTGCTCACAAGGTCGATGCTTGACTTTGGCGAAGACTGGACGGATCTGCACGTTCGAAGAAACGGATTAACCCTACCGGATGGGATGTCATTCGATTCGTGGCGGGAGCTCGGATGCCGGGTCGCCCTTGTCGTGAGTTGCTCCGCATGGTGGCTCGGTGACTGGCTCGTCTACGGTGAGCAGGCATATGGTGATCGTTACGAGCAGGTGATCGCTGATACCGAATTGGGCTATCAGACCTTGCGGAACTATGCGTGGGTGGCGAGGAAGCTGCCCATGTCCCGTCGACGGGACACACTGAGCTTCGGTCATCACGCCGAAGTGGCCGCACTCCCCAACGATGAGCAGGACGCGTGGTTGGCACGGGCTGAACAGTCGAGCTGGTCCTGCAGCAAACTACGGCGAGCACTGCGGGTCGCCAAGATGGCCGGCCGCAGGGCATCCGGCGACGAGACATCGGTCGATGCCAGGGCGCTGAAAATTGACGTGCCGGCCGAGCGACACGACCGATGGCGGTCTGCTGCCGAACAGAGGAACTGTTCTGTGACAGATTGGATCATCGCGACACTGGACCGTGTCGCAAGCGAGGAATTGAGTACCTCGACAACCTCGTGGACCGCCTCACCATAGCAAACAGCAAGATGCCAACGGACCTACCAAGGGGTCGCGTCGCAGCTCCGGTGTAAATGAAGACGGACGTAGGTTCCCCTCGAAGACGACCAAGTCACGAGGAAGGAGCCCACGTCCGTGTCGAAGAGAGTAACGCCCAGCGAGCGGCTGCGCGTCGAGGTGGACGAGGTGTTCGCCGGCGGCGCGGATCTGGCCACCGCGATCGAGCAGGTGGCCCGGATCGGAGCGCGGCTGCTGCTGCAGACCGCGCTGGAGGCCGAGGCCACCGAGTTCCTGGGCCGGGAGCGCTACGCCCGCGTCGTAGCCAGCCCGGAGGCTCGGGAGGGCAGCCGCAACGGCTACTGCGAGACCACCATCAAGACCACTACCGGGCCGGTGACGCTGTCGCGGCCGAAGCTGCGCGGCACCACCGAGGCGTTCGCCTCCCGGCTGCTGGGCACCGGCGTGACCAAGACCCACGCGCTGGAGAGCCTGGTCATCGCCGGGTTCGTCCGCGGCCTGTCGACCCGGGACGTGGAGGCCGCCCTGGCCGAGGCCCTCGGCGAGCAGGCCACCGTGTCGCGCTCGACGGTGTCGCGGATCTGCACCGAGATCGGGACCGAGATGACCCAGTGGCAGCAGCGTCGCCTCGACGAGGTCGAGCTGGACTACCTGTTCCTCGACGCTAGCTTCTTCCGATACCACGTCGGCGCCGCGGCCGAGCCGGTGCTGGCCGCGTGGGGCATCACCACCGCGGGCAAGCCGGTGTTCGTCGGGCTGGACACCGGCGCCGCCGAATCCACCGACGCCTGGGCGGGCTTCCTAGCCGACCTCGGCGCCCGCGGGCTGGCCTGCCCGCTGCTGGTCATCTCCGACGGCGCCGCCGGCCTGATCGCCGCGGTCGAGCAGACCATGCCCGCCGTGCTACGCCAACGCTGCCTGATCCACCGCGCCCGCAACCTCCTGGCCAAGATCCCGAAGAATGCCCAGGCAGAGGTCAAGGCCGACTACTGGGCCATCTTCGAGGTACCCGACACCCTCGAGCCCGGCCTCGACGCCGTCGCCCACACCCAAACCAAGATCGACGATTTCGCCCGCCGCTGGCGCGACTCCTACCCCGCCGCTGGCGCGACTCCTACCCCGCCGCGGTGCGCATCCTGCTGTCCGACCGCGAGTCGCTGACCCACTACCTGCGGGTGCCCCGCGAGCACTGGACCCGGGTGCGGCACTCCAACTTCATCGAGCGCACCTTCGGTGAGACTCGCCGCCGGGCCAAGGTCATCGGCCGGCTACCCGGCGAGACCAGCTGCATCAGCCTCGTCTGGGCCGTGCTCGACCGCTCCTCCCGCGGCGCGCGCGGATTCACCATGACCCCCACCGGACTGCGGCTGCTCCAAGACCTGCGCCGCACCCTGCTCGAACCACCCACCGCGCTACGACACACCGAACCCGCCCCCGCCGCCGACCCCAACACTGTCGGGATCGTGGCCTAACATCAACCCAGCGAGAGGATCTCTACGTCCCCTCATTTACACCGCTCGTGAGACGCGACCCTACCAAGGCTCGGTCGCGTCGACAGAGGCCCCCGTAGTCGAGTTGGCAACAGAGGAGATCGACCGCCTCGGCGGCGTGGGGTCATTGCCTACCTGGCCTTGCACCATCGACCTTATGATCGATTACCGCGACGGTGGTTGCAGTCGTTGCCCCTGCTTGTGGGATTTCGTCCGGCCCTCGTCGCGGCAAAGGTCGCGGACGCTGGCCCAGGCGCAATGGGTTCCACCGTCTCAGATCCGGCGGGGCCTGTCGGATCGCTTCTCAACTCGAACGGGAACTTCCCATGATCGGGGGGAACGGACAGTGATAGGCGTCATCTCATTAGTCCGCGTTTCCGCTGACAGCAAGTCCGCGCTCAACAAGTTGGCCAACAGACGGCCGGATAGCAGTAGGGCCCGCTTCTGTCGGGGGCAACTGGCAGGGGATCAGGGACTTGCGGCAGCGGTTGGCAACCCGTCAGAGCTAAGCATGCTCGCGATGGTCGAGAAGCGGCTGGGAGGCCCCGGCGGCGTGGCGACAGACCGCCTCAACAACACGGGAGGATCCGTTGTAACGCGGTGTTACCACCGGGCCGGCGGGTGGCCTACGCGACGGTTAGCCAACCTGGAGGTCAGTAGTGCTCGCGCTTTACCCCTGGCAGCGAGTCGCGCAGACGCCGATCGTGGGCAAGCAACCTCGCGGCACGACGAACCAGAAGATGGTCGCCGAGGCGCGCGGTCAGGCAGAAGATGCAGAACTGCTCAACGGTGTGGGGCGTGCTCGGCTGGCTCCAGTCGCGACCGGATAGTGGCGTCAGGCAAGTGCCGGCCGTCCACCGGGGCTACATCACCAACAGCTCAGCCGCAGGTCAGGCGCAGGGCTGAATGTTCATATGAAACGCGGCGTCCATCAACTCAACATCGTGAGCGCCTCGGTCAAGTCATGTTCCATAAACAACAACCCCTCCGCAGTACATGCATACGCGATTGCATCCCCCAGGGCGTTTGCACGTGCAGATGTAAGACTTCGAGGAACGTCGACTCAAGCGATCTTACTAGGACGACCGTGCAGGTCACTTACGTATGTTGTCACTCGTGTGGAGTCTTTTCCGAATATCTCGTCGTGGATATGGTCGAGATGATGGAGACTTGAGACTTTCACCTGTCAAGAGCATCACGTCAGGGGGCTCAGCTTGGCCAATGGCTCAAGCAAGTGCATTATGCACTGTTGATGAAGTCTAGGTAGTAGGGGGAGTCGACATATGGGTGCACGCCCACATGTGGGACCGATTGATCCGTGTGGCGGAGACATGCACCGTCCGTCACCTTCGGCGGACGCTCAAGAGTTACCAGCTTCGCGCACCGAGCAAATCCTGACTGAAATATGGCGTGAGGTCTTAGAGCGTCCTGACGTGAGCGTCCGGGACAATTTCTTCGATCTGGGAGGGTATTCACTGCTGCTGCACGTGGTGCGGGAAGAGATCGTTCGACGGTTGGGTGCACATCCACGCATGATGGAGCTCTTCCAGCATTCGACTGTCCGCGCGCTCGCGCGCCATATAGACGGAGATTCTATCGACGTTGCGGGTCGGACGGGCTCGCGTGGTTCCGAGCAGCGTCAGGACGCGCGCGCCAGACTAGGGCGGCTACGGACTCAGCGCGCCCGTATGACGGGGCTGGGGCAATGAGCCAACCGGTTGACTCGGAAGATCTGGACCGGGACAGCACACGTGTTGCCGTCATCGGGATGGCATGCCGATTCCCAGGTGCGAATAACATCGATGAGTTCTGGCAAAACTTGGTTGACGGCGTGGATAGTGTCACCAGGTTTTCCCGACAGACTGTGGCGGCGATCGGCAACCAGAAGGTCACGGAATACGTGCCCGCCGGCGGCCTATTGGCTAATCCTGAATGGTTCGACTCAGAATACTTCGGCTATACGCTTCGTGAAGCCCTCCTACTTGACCCGCAGCACCGCGTACTTATGGAGTGTGCCGTTGAGGCTCTTGAGAGCGCGGGCCACGACCCTGATCGGAGCACTGAGACGATCGGGATTTATGTCGGGTGCAGCGAGTCGTCGTACGCACCGATTCTGAGGTCGCAGCGCGATCATCTCTCCGCCGTTACCGATTGGGATATACGGATGGCGACTGCCGCGGACTTCCTCGGCAGCAAGATCGCGTACAAGCTGGGGTTACGTGGTCCAGCGGTGGCAGTACAGGCAGCATGCGCTACTTCACTGGTGGCCGTTCATCTCGCTGTACAGGCTTTGTTGTCCGGCGACTGCGACATCGCACTCGCCGGTGGCACATCGGTCCATGTTCCGCCCAAACTGGGCCGTTTCTCCGTGGGTGGCCTCCTCTCGACGGACGGAACCTGTCGGACCTTCGATGCCAGCGCCGATGGCGTGGTCGGCGGTCAGGGGGCCTGCCTCGTCGTGCTGAGGCGGTTGCCAGAGGCGACAGCTTCGGGTGACAAGGTGCACGCCATTGTGTGTGGGTCGGCAGTGAACAACGATGGCTCCGACCGTGTCGGTTTCACCGCTCCCAGCGTCTCGGGGCAGGCAGAAGTGGTCCGGGCTGCGCATCTCGCGGCCGACGTGGATCCGAGGACGATCACCTACGTCGAGGCGCACGGCACGGCCACTCCCGTCGGGGACCCCATCGAGGTGGCCGCGCTGACGCGGGCATTCCGTGCATCCACGGACGAATGCGGCTTCTGCTGCATCGGTTCGGTGAAGACGAACATCGGGCATACCGACGCTGCGGCCGGGATTGCGGGCTTCGTCAAGACGGTACTGGCGATCGAGCACGGGAAGATTCCACCGAGTCTGCACTTCACCGAACCGAATCCGGAGATCGAGTTCGACACCAGCCCGTTCATGGTGGTGACCGAGTTGCGAGAATGGCATCCAGAGGGGATGCCGCGGCGTGCGGGAGTGAGCTCTTTCGGCCTCGGCGGAACCAACGCACACGTGGTGCTGGAGCAGCGCACGGCACGAAGCCCTGGCGATCGAACCTCCTCGTCGCAACTGCTCGTGTTGTCGGCTCGCACGGCCATGGCGTTGAACACCGTCGCCGCCCGGCTCGCCGCTCACGTGTCTCGCCATACCGAGCAGGAGTTGCCGGACGTTGCGTGGACCCTGCAGACCGGGCTACGAGAGCATCGGTATCGGCGATGCGCGGTCGTGCGCGGGCGAGCGGACGCGGTCCGGGCGCTCTCCACCTCGGACGACGACCGATCGATCAGTGACATCGCGAACCCGGACCGCCCGATCGCGCTCATGTTTCCGGGTTGGGACGGTTTATCGGAAGTCGCTCCCACGACCTCGGATGCGCAGTACGGCGGGAGCGGTCGCTACCGCCAGGAGATCGAGCGGTGTCGCCGAGTCGCCGCCACGCTGGGTGTCGATTCCTCGGGCACCCATCTCGGCGAGTTCATGCGCCAGTACGGCCTGGCCCGCATGTGGGCAGGGTGGGGTGTCACGCCGGAGTCGGCGTTCGGACAGGCCGAAGGAACGCTGACGGCGTTGGCGGCTGTCAGGACCCTCCCTCTCGACGTGGCAATCAAACTGCTCGGCTGCCGGGCGCGCCTGCGGGCCGGGGACAGCTCGGTGGTGGACGAAATTGCCCGTCTTGTCGCGGACATACGCTCGGAGGCCCCGTGGGTGCCGGTCGCCTACGAGCACGGGTTCGTAACGCGTACGGATGTGTCGGACCCGATGTGGTGGGCGGAGCGGCTCACTTCCCGGGTATCACCGGATCGTGCGTTGTCGACGTTGCTCGACGCTCCCGGCCGCATTCTCGTCGATCTCGGTCCCGACTGTGCCTTGACCGCGGCTGCGCGGAGTAGCGCGAGGTGGTCGCCTGGACACCTCGCCCTGCGCGGGTGTCCAGCACGTGACGACGACAGGTTGCTGCACGCGCTGGGTCGTCTGTGGTGTGCCGGAGTCTCCGTGTCCTGGGAGGCTGTCCACGCGGGACAGCGCAGGTTGCACGTGCCACTGCCTGCCTATCCGTTCCAGCGGCAGCGGTACCTTGTGGAACCGGACGAGCCGGGCTCGACCGGAACGACCGAGCCGACGATCGCTCAGGCCGACACCTTGCGGCTCGACACCCAGCAAGTGATCAATGGGCTGTTCGGCGAGATGCTCGGCCTGCGGGAGGTGGATCCGCAGGACAGTTTCTTCGACCTCGGTGGTGATTCGCTCGTCGCGACTCGACTGGTTGTGCGGGTGCGTCAGGTCTTCCCGGTTGAAATCGAGCTGCGTGCGATGTACGTGGCGCCCTCCGTTGCTGAGCTCTCCGCCCTGATCGACGAGCGGATGGCCGACAACGTCCGGTCATCCACCTCGAACCCGTCGGGAAGCCGGCATGACTGACGCGACACAGACTCCTCGGCACGGCGGGCGTTGGCTGATCCGCCGCGTGCGCCGACCGGATGCCGCGGCTCACCTGTACTGTTTCGCGCACGCCGGGGGCGCACCGGGTGAGTACGTCCGCTGGGCGGATGACCTGCCCGAGATACAGGTGTGGGCGGTGCAGCCGCCTGGCCGCGCGTCTCGTTTGGCCGAACGTCCCTTCACTCGTATGACGGCGCTGGTCGAGGCCGTTGTGGACCAGGTGACCTTTGAAGGTCCGTTTGCGCTCTTCGGACACAGCCTCGGCGCGCTCGTGGCTTTCGAGGTGGCCAGATCCATCCGCGCGCGCGGGCTACCGGGACCGGTGCGGCTGTTCGCCTCGTCGTGCTCGGCTCCCACGGCGATCCGAACCACGAAGCGGTTGCACCTGCTCTCCGATGCAGACCTACTTGCCGAGATCGAACGCCGGTGGGGCCCGATGCCGGCGGAAGCGCGATCGGACCCCTTACTGCTGGAAACGGCGCTCGGTTGTTATCGAGCCGACTTCGCGCTGCTGGACGCATACGAGTACGTCCAAAGCGGCCCGCTCGAGTGCCCGATCACTGTTCTGGTGGGAGATCGGGAACCGGGCCGGGCCCGTGCCATCGCCTGGCGTGCCCAGGCCACCGGACCATTCGACCTACATACTCTGCCAGGTGGGCATCTCTATTTTCGTGAGAGTCGCCGCGAACTGTGTGAACTATTGCGCTGGACCATGAACAGTGATCTCGGCGAACGATGCGAACGGGGAAGTACTCAATGAAGCGCATAGGGATCGTCGGCGCCGGAACGATGGGTATCGGCGTGGCTCAGCTGTTTGCCGAGAACGAATACGACGTCGTCCTCGTCGACATCGCGGATGATATCCTCGACCGCGCGCGGCGGGAAATCGCGCGTAATGTGCGTCTGGCTCCGCTGGTACGTCCGGGGGTCAAACGAATATCACTCAGTGAACTGGACGATCGCATCAACTTCACTAAGAGCATCGCAGAGCTGAGCGATGTTGACTATGTCGTCGAGAACGTAACGGAGGACTGGCCGACAAAACGCCGCCTGTATGAGCAGCTGGACAGCGTGTGTCGTGCGGACGCCATACTCGGGGTGAACACTTCCGCGATCCTGATCACTCGGGTCGCCTCCGTGACCGGTCGAGCTCCGCTGGTCGTAGGTGTCCATTTCATGAATCCGGCGCCGCTCAAGCCGACGGTCGAGGTGATCCGAGGCGTGCACACCAGCCAGGAGACGATCGAACAAACGCGAGCGCTGCTGGCCACCGCGGGGAAGTCCTGCATCGTCGTCGAGGACTCTCCTGGGTTTGTCACCAACCGAGTACTGATGATCACGATCAACGAGGCGATCTTCCTGCTGTGGGAGAGGGTCGCCTCGGTTCAGCAGATCGACCGGCTGTTCAAGGAATGCTTCGGGCACAGTATGGGGCCTCTTGAGACCGCCGATCTCATCGGCCTCGACACGGTTCTACTGTCCCTCGAGGTGCTCTACGACGAACTCAACGACCCGAAATACCGGCCGTGCCCATTGCTCCGGAAAATGGTCTACGCAGGACGTACGGGGAAGAAGAGCGGTCAGGGGTTCCGGCCCTACGAGACCAGTACGACACAAAACTGAAGACGGGGGCGTAACGCGATGAATGACCATGAGACGAGCCGTGTTCGTGAATTCGTCTCCAAACATACAGACGGTATCCAAGTCGACGACGACCTTGACTTGTTTGCAAGTGGCCTCGTCAACTCTCTCTTCATCGTCCAGCTGGTCATGTGGATTGAACGCACGTTCGACATTCCCGCCGAAAACAAAGACCTCGATCTGGTCAACTTTCGAAGTGTCTCGGCGGTCATGCTTTTCGTCGACCGCAAGAGGGCAGTATCGAACTCGACCGGCACCTAATCTGCGAGGAGACCAGACGTGGACTTCGGACTGGACACCGAACAGTGCCGTATCCGCTCTCAGATCATCGACTTCGCCAAGGAACAGCTCGGGCATGACGTCGCCGAAGACGACCGGGCCGGCAGGTTCTCCCGGAAGGATTGGCAGAAGTGCGCAGACTTCGGCGTGCTGGGATGGCCCGTCCCTGCGGAATTCGGCGGCAGTGGGTACAGCCCGCTGACCACCATGATCGCCCTCGAGGCGCTCGGTTACGGATGCTGCGACAACGGGCTCGTCTTCGCCGTGAACAACCACCTGTGGGGTTGCGTCATCTACCTGCTCAACCACGGTACAGAAGACCAGAAGAACCGTTTCCTCGGACCACTGTGCGAAGGCCGGCTGATCGGCGCGCACGCGTTATCCGAACCGAACACCGGATCGGACGTGTTGAGCCTCGAGACGACAGCGGTACGCGACGGTGACGACTACGTGCTGAACGGGACGAAGTGGTTTATCAGTAACGGTCCAGTCGCGGACCTGTTGGTCGTCTTCGCCAAGACGGGGGTCGCCGGTCGTGGGCAGGACCAGTTCTCGACGTTCCTGGTCCCCTGCGACCTGCCGGGCGTCGCAAAGACCCGAGAGTTCGAAAAGATGGGTCTGCGTACCACCGAGATGGGCGCCGTCGAGTTCACCGAGTGTCGAGTTCCGGTCGCCAACCTGCTGGGCGTCGAGGGCGCGGGCTACCCGATCTTCACCTCGACCATCGAGTGGGAGAGGGCGTTCATGTTCGCCAACCAGGTTGGCGCGATGGAACGATTGCTGGATACCTCGATTGAGCATGTCATGTCCCGGCGCCAGTTTGGCAGGCGGCTCGGCGCGTTCCAGGCGGTTGCGCACAAGGTCGCGGACATGAAGATCCGGCTGGAGCTTTCCCGGCTGATCCTCTACCGCGTCGGCTGGCTGAAGACCGAGGGCCGGATGTCGTTGCTCGACTCGACAATCGCCAAGATCTTCGTCAGCGAGAGCTTGGTGCAGACGGCGATGGCTGCTGTGGAGGTCCATGGGGCGCGCGGCTATGTGAGCGACGCGGGCATCGAGCGCGAACTCCGGGACGCGCTCGGCGGCCCCATCTACGCGGGTTCGTCCGCCGTCCAGCGCGGCATTCTCGCCGAGTTGCTTGGCCTGGACGGGGGACTGTCCGGATGACGGCCGCCGATCACGACGCTGCGAAGATCCGGTCGACACACCGTATCCAGCTCCACCCGACGATACCGGAGGCCAAGGCCGACGAGTTCGCGAAGCGCTTATTCTTCGTCTCCGAGGCGATTCTCGACTTCTCTCTGATCCGCGGCGGTGGCCTGATCGGCGCCGTGGATCTCGTCCTCGCCGGCGCGGCCGATCTCGACCAGCTCAGCAAGAAGCTCACGTTCATGGTGGCCAACGACGTTCTTGCTCAGCGGCAGGTGGAACACAACGTGGTATGGACCGCGGACGCCGACCGGCTGGCGCGCGACGTGTTCGATGAGCTATTGGCCGGCGGGGTCGCGTCCGAGGCAGGGGAGGGTCAGATTGCCATCGGTGAACCGGTCCTGTCGCTCATGGACTATCTCGATGCGCGGATCCTCGAGCTGGTGAGGTCCGAGTTCGGTGCTCGCGAGTTCCGATACCCCACCCTGATCTCCACCGCCGCGATGGACAGATGCTGCTATTTCCGGTCTTTCCCACACCTGATGATGTTCGTCTCGCGACTGCACGGCGATGTGGACACCTACCGGGGCTTCCTGGACGATCTGACTGACCGGTCGGACCTGTCCGGCTCCCTGCGCTCCTACTGCGGGGATTTCGACTACTGCCTGCCACCAACCATGTGTTTCCACACCTACCACCAGTTGGCCGACCGCCCGCTTCGCGAGCCGTCGATGGTCGTCACCGCTCGTGGGAAGTCCTTCCGATTCGAGTCCCGTTACCGGCGTTCGCTGGAGCGGCTGTGGGACTTCACCATCAGGGAGGTGGTGTTCCTGGGATCGCGAGACCTCGTCCTGGGCCGCAGGAGCCGGTTGATGGAACTGACCTACGAACTGGTCACAGACCTCGGGCTTGGTGGACGGTGCGAGGTCGCCAACGATCCGTTCTTCGTTGATGGCGGCACGGCGGACAGGGTGTGGTCACAGCAGATCCTCCGACTGAAATACGAGCTGCGGCTGCCCCTGGAGCCCGGACGCGACGTGGCCGTATGCTCGTTCAACTTCCACGAGCAGTTCTTCTCGGACTCCTACCGGATCGAGTCGGCCGACGGGACCTCCCCCGTCTACACCGCGTGTGCCGGGTACGGACTCGAGCGGCTCGCCTTCGCCTTCCTCTGCCAGCACGGTCTTGATCCGGCGAACTGGCCCGCGCCCGTCCGAAGGGCCGTGATCGGGTGAAACCGGACATGCGGAAGGCTCGTCTGCTCGTGATGTCCGCGGCCACGTCCTCGATCCTGGAGGAGGTGACCACACAGATTCACGACAAGCTGGAAACCCTACACGACAAGGACTTCGCAGACCTGGTTCGTGGACTGCGGTCGGAGCAGGAGACCGGCCCCTACCGGCGGACGGTCGTCGCGGCAGACCCGCGGCAGGCCGCGCGGCGGCTGGCCAAACAGGATCCGTTGTGGGTCCACACGTCGTGCAGCCGACCGGACCGGCCCCTTGTGTGGATGTTCGCCGGCGTCGGTGACCACTACCCGGGGCTGGCCGCTGATCTCTATCTGTGTCTGCCGCGGTTCCGGGAGCGGTTGGACCATTGCTTCGAGACCTTGCGTGTGGGACTAGGCGTCGACCTGCACGACGTGCTCTATCCCGACGGCGTGCGCCCCGCGGTCAGCGATGGTAACCACAGGACGCTCGATCTCGCGGCTGTCTTCGATCTGCGCGACACCACGCAGGAAATCCACCGGACACGAGTTGCCCAGCCGCTCGTCTTCGCCGTGCAGTACGCGCTAGCCGAGGCGGTGCGGGCGATGGGGGTCAGTCCCACGGCGGTACTCGGATACAGCGTCGGCGAGTACGTCGCCGCCTGCGTCGCCGGTGTGCTCCCGGTCGACAGTGCCCTGCGGTTGATCGCCGCCAGGGCAGGCATGATGGCTGAGCTGCCTGAGGGGGCAATGCTCGCGGTCATGGCCGGAGCACCGGACATCGCTGGCCACATCGACGAGCGGGTGTCTCTTGCCGCCGTGGACGGCCCGGAGCTGACCGTGCTGGCCGGCACGGTCGATGCGATCACGAACATGAGTCAGGTACTGGCCGGAGAGGGTATCGCCAGCAAACGGCTCGCCGCATCGCACGCGTTCCACTCGCCGATGATGGAGCCGGTGGTCGAGCCGCTGCGCCGGATGGTCGGTGACTTTGAGCTGCGGCCACCACGGGTTCCGCTGCTGTCCAACGTCACCGGCACGTGGCTCACGGACCGGGAGGCGACCGATCCTGGTTACTGGGCGCGGCACGTGCGCCAGCCCATCCGGTTCGCCGATGACCTGTCCGAGGTGTGGGCACTCACCTCGCCCATCCTGATCGAGTTCGGACCGGGGCCGGCGCTGTCACGGCTGGCCACGCGTCATCCCGACCGGCCGGCGGACGATTCGGCGCTCCTGCTCAGAACGCTGCCCGGCCCGTTTGAAAGCAACTCCGCGCAGGCTCTGCTGCTCAACATGATCGGCAGACTGTGGGCTACGGGCATCGACGTCGACTGGTCCGATGTGGAATGAGATGCGTGCACCTGATCGGAGTTGACAGCCACGTGGGCTCGTATGGAGGTCGATGGTGTACCGGAGTATCACTCAGACGTATCGTACTCGGTTCGAGGCGGTTCGGGACGAGTTGGCCGGCGCGGGAGATGACGTACTGCCGTTGACGGGAGCGCAGCGACGCTTCCATCATGCCCAGTGCATGCAACCCGAGTCTCGGCGGACCGTAGTGTGCCTGTTCGCGGAGTTTCCGGCTGCCACAGTGTCTGCCGAGCTCCTGCGCCGCGCCGCCGAGGCGGTCGTCCGGAGGAATCCGGCACTGCGGTCCAGGGTGGACAGCTACGCTGGTGTGCCGCTGCAGCGCATCGTCGAGGTAAACGTCTCGGTGCGGGAGGTGTCCGGACACGACGCCCGGAAGGTCGTCCGCGCCGCGCTCGACGAGTGGCCCGGTGACGCGGGCCCATTCCAGTTGGTGCTCGGTCGCGACACGCACACGGATCTGCTCGCGCTGGCGTTCGACCACATCGTCTGCGACGAGACCTCGATCGGCCAGGTTGTCGCGCAGTTGACCGAGGCATACGGGGCGGATGTCGACGTTCCGGACCGGGTCGTCGTGGACGGGATGGACCGCTATCGCGATGCGATCCACACCCAGCTCGACAGGGAACTGGGCGCCAGCGGCGAGGAGGCTCTGGTCCACTGGCTTTCCCGTCTTCGTGACGCGCACACCGGACGGTGGGCCGTCGGCAGGCGAGCCGATGAAGGTGCGGCGTCCCGGTCGGACTGGCGCACGGTGGCGCTGCCGACCGTCCGCGGGCGCGGTCAGCTCTTTCCGACGCTGCTGGCATCCTGCCGGGCGGCGTTGGTGGAGCACGATGACACAGCGCCAGTTTGCTACACCTGGGCCGGTGGTCGTGAGGCTGGGCCGGAATCGGTGATGGGTTGCTTCATCAACACCGTTGTGTGCTGTCCACCGGGCGACGGATTCCAGGCCGTGCAGCACGCTTGGTGGGACGACCTGGAATGGGCCGACACCCCGTTCGACGAGGTAGTCAGGGCCGCGCGGCAGGCGAAACTGCGGTGGTCCGGCCACCTGGACTTGGTGCTCACCCTCGATGACCGTTCCCAACGCACTATTCCGGTCCTCGGTGGCGTAGCCGGAAAGGAGACCTACGTTCCTGGGATGAGGGTTGGAGCACCGATGATCGTGTCAGCTTCCTACGATCGTCACGAGCTGAATCTGAGGGTCGACCACAATCCGGCGCTCGTGCCGGACGACATGGCCGATCACATCTCCGGTGCGATTGTCGACGCCGTGCGGAAGCGTTTCCATGCGTCCGCGTGAGTCGGTGATGCAGTGGCCGCCATCAGGCCACCGAGCCGAGCCGGCAAGGTCGGTACTCATCTCTACGGATCTCGGTGATCACGGCCAGAGCACCTACGAACTCGCCAGCGGCGGGAGCGTGGGCATCGGCTGGCTCAGCGACGGGGAACTCGCCGTCGGCTCCGACGTGGCACTGACTGCGGGCCACATACACGCGCTCGCCGACTACTGGTTGATGACCAACGACAGTTCGTCGAATACGTACTGCGTGGAGAACCTCGAGGGCACCGGCGAGTACGTCAAGGTTCAGGCGGGGCGCTGCGGCGTCCCGATACCGTTCGAGTTGAGCCGGATCCTGCTCACGGTGGCGAACAGGCAGGATAACTTAGTCGTCTTCGCGCCTGAACGTGCCGAAGTCGGCCAGGTACACAATGTCGGCGGGGAACGGCTCCCATTGCTGGACGAAACCAGCAGATATTACATGGTGCTGGTGTGCCTGTGCGAGTCTCGCCTGCGCAACTGCGGTGTGGAGACCGTGCCGACGCCGACCCAGATCTGCCGGCGCCTCGCTTCGTTTGGCGACGATCAGGCACTCAGTCGCTCGGCGGTGAACTACCACATCGACTATCTTGCGGAGAAGCTGGACGTGCTCGCGCCGATAGAGGGAAAACGGATCGGCAAGCGCGAGGTCATCGCCGGGCTGGCACTCAAGTTTGACCTGGTACGTCCCGAACATCTGGCGTTGTTGCCTAGGCAGGCGAAGGGAGGTCGCGCAGAGCGGGAACCTGC
This sequence comes from Mycobacteriales bacterium, assembly GCA_038254065.1. Taxonomy (GTDB): domain Bacteria; phylum Actinomycetota; class Actinomycetes; order Mycobacteriales; family Pseudonocardiaceae; genus Pseudonocardia. The sequence goes on from JBBSGM010000044.1 coordinate 15,121, forward strand.
GAGCCGAGCAGGGTCAGCCAGGAGAGCGCGCCGATGACGGCGGAGACGGCCAGGGCCGCGCGCAGACCGACGCTGTCACCCAGCACGCCCGCGAGCAGGCTGCCGAGCGAGAGCGTGCTCCACACGAGAAAGCGCATGGAGGCGCTCATCCTGCCGAGCAGCCGGTGCGGGGTGACATGTTGCCGCAGGCTGACCTGGCTGATGTTGAACAGCGGCACGCCGAGTCCGAACAGAACCTTCCCTCCGACGAGGAACGGCCAGGCAAGCGTCGCGGAGCTGAACGGAAGCAGGACCAGACCTGCTCCAGAGATCACCGCGCTGTACACGATCGTGGGGCCGAGGCCCAGGTATCGGACCACGTACGGTGCGGTGATCGCGCCCGCGACCAAACCGGCGCCCGCCAGTGCGAGCACCAGCCCGACCTGGGCGGGAGAGTACCTAAGTGAACGCACCATGTACAGGGGAAGCAACACGGTGACCATGGAAGATGCCAGATTGGTCAAGCCCGCGCAGGCGCCGATCCGGCTGAGTATCGGGTGACGTACAACGAAGCCGAACCCCTCGACGATCTCATGGCGCAGCGATCGCCGCGCTGACGGTGCGAGGTCCTCGACGTTGCCGATCGTGCGGCAGAACAAACCGGATATAAGGAAGCTGACCGCGTCCACGGTCACGGTGGCCGCGGCGCCTATGGCGCCGACCAGTATTCCCGCCGCGCCCGGGCCCACCACTTCGGCTGCTGAGCGGGTCGCGGTGACCTTGGCGTTCGCCTCGGTGAGCTGCGTGCGGTCCACAAGCGACGGTAGGAAGCTCTGGTAGGCAACGTCGAAAAACACCGTGAAGAAGCCGACCAGTGCCACGACGATGTAGAGCTGCGTCAGTGACAGCACCCCGAGTGGGTATGCCAGCGGAACACTCATCAGCAGCGCGGCACGGCCGAAGTCGGCGGCCATCATGAACGGGCGCCTGCGCATTCGGTCCAGCATCGCTCCTGCGGGCAATGCGAACAGGAGGAAGGGCAACGACCGGGCCGCACCGAGCAGGCCCAGCTCACCGGCCGAGGCATGCAGCACCTCGATTGCCAGCAGGGGTACGGCAAGCAACCCGACCTGAGTGCCGGTCTCGCTCACCGACTGCGCAACCCAGAGGCGCAGGAAATCGCGAGACCGCCACAGGCTGGGTGGGGTCACGAGTGGCCGGCCACGCAGTGGTATGCGCTGAACTTCAGTGGCAGCGTGATGCTGCCGTCGTCCTGATCCAACAGTGTTTGTGCCAGCTCTACGAGGTCGCTTTCCGATCCCTCGGCGAGTTCGCGCAGAGTACTCATCTCCACCTTCCACACGGCCACGAGTGTGGTCACGTCCATCACACGAACGCTGACGCTGAGGGACAACTGGTCACACATACGCAGCCCGGCTTCGTTCAACTGCGCCACGATGGCGTGCGGCGCCTGTGGGCGGACGGACGGCTTCTCGGGCACGGTCACCACGATCGGGCCCCCCGAGACGACCACCCTGCCCATCTCCCGCAATGCCACGACGGGTCGCGCGAAAAACTGCACGCCGAGGTTGCACACCACGGCGTCCACGCACCCCTTCCGCAGCGGCAGGGCGTGGGCGTCGGCGTGCAGCAGCCTGATTCTCGGTCCCGCGGCGCGTTCGAGCAATGGCGCCGATCGGTCACAGGCGATCACCTGGTGCCGCTGGGCTGCCAGTACGGCGGCGACACGGCCATCGCCACATGCCACGTCCAGCACCCTAGCCGGCGATGGCAGCCCGGTGCTCCAACGCGCGAGGTACTCATAGGTGATGGCGAAGAAGGGCGCCACTCGCTCGGCGTAGTGCTCGGCGTGTTCCTCGAAGTGGTGTCGGACATCCACCGCCGTCACCTCGCCGCCATGGATGCGCCCACCATGGGAAGCACCTCGTCGATCGCCTGGAAGGCCGTCCGGATCTCCTCGGTCGTCGTATAGACATAGGCCGAGATCCGCAATACCGGCCTCCGATCACCGAGTGCCTCCACCAGGGGCTGCGCACAGAGTTTACCGGAGCGGCACATGACGGCGTAGGAGTCGCTGAGCAGCCGGGCGACCTCGTCTACATCCACGCCGGGCGGCAGCCGGACGCTCGCGATGGCAGCGCGGTCGACCGCATCGGTGCCGCCGAGAGAGACCATGTGCGGACGCTGCGCGATCTGTCTGTACAACTCGCCGGCAAGCTCGGCGTCGTGGCGTGCGATCTCCTGCCAGCCCAGCTTGCGCAGGTAGTCCAGCGTCGCCCCCAGCCCGTACACGCCCGCGACGTGTGGGGTACCCGGTTCTAGGTGGTGAGGGCTGTCGCGCAACCGTTCACCATCGAGGTCGACCCAGTCGACGGTACCTCCGCCGCGCGCGAGTGGACTCAGCTCGCCCAATCGGCCGAACAGGACGCCGATACCTGTCGGTCCGAGCATCTTGTGCGCGGAGAACGCCGCAAAATCCGCTTCGGTTTCGGCGAGTCGGATTCGGCCGTGCGGAACGGACTGAGCAGCATCGACCACGAATATCGCTCCGGCGTCGTGCGCCATCCTGGCCATTTCGGCTACCGGGGCGTAGCGACCGGTGACATTGGAACAGTGGCTGACCGAGACGATCCGTGGATGTCTGCGCAGTAGCTGCGCGTAGTGGTCGAGATCCACCGTGGCGCGCGAATTAAGCCTGATGTACTCGACCCGCGCTCGATGTCGCCAGGGAAGAAGATTCGAATGGTGCACGTCGATCGGGACGATCACTAGGTCGTCGGCGCTGAGCCGAAGACCGCAGGCGACCGTGTTCAGGCCGACCGTGGTGTTGGGCACGAAGGCGATGTCCCTGGTATTGGCGCCCAGTTCGCTGGCCATGTCCGAACGAACCTGCTCGAAGTGGGTCGACGCGATGTCGGAAAGCATGTGCTTGCCGCGGTGCACGCTCGCGCTCACGTCCCGGTAGTAGGCGACGATCTGTGCGACAACCGGCTCCGGGGTCAACGTGGTGGCCGCGCTGTCGAGGTAAATCAGGGCGCGTGTGCCGGTTTCATGAACCCGTAGGATCGGCAGGTCCGAGCGCACGGTGGTGGCGATATTTGAGGTGGACATAGGGGTCCTTCTATGAGACGGCGGTGGTGCAGGTGACGAACTTGCCAGAGCGTTCCGCGGGCAGGAAGGCCGTAACGTCGATGACGATCTGACACACCTTCCCGAGTCGCGCGCGCAGTCTGTCCCTCATGCTGTGCTCCCACTCGGATACGTTGCCAGTGCTGGACATGTATCTCAGTTCTGCCCGGTCCGGTGCGTGTTGGTGGAATCGGTAGCTCACAAGATGTTCTGGCGCACCGATGAGATCGTCCAACTCCCGCATGCTCATCCGGCTGCCGTCCGAGCACACCGGGGCATTGCGCCAGCGTCCCTCGAACCGCACGGCGGGATGACGATGTCCGCACGGGCAGCCGTCGAGCAGCTGGTAAAGATCGCCGGTCAGGTAGCGCACGCGCGGTGAAAGCGGCTCACCGAGGCTGGTCACTACCAACTCGCCGACCTCGCCGACAGCGACCGGCGCCAGGTCAGCATCCACCAGTTCCATCCACAACTCTGCCGTGTTCAGGTGCAGTGTGCCGTGTGGGCAGCTAACCGCCACCCAGCCGCATTCAGACATGGTCACCGAGTTCGCCACCGTCATGCCGGTGGGCAGCCGTCTGCGCAGGTACGCCGTCGCGAACGCGGGTGCGAAGTTGTAGGTCATGACCAACGCACGACCCGGGATGTCCTGTGGGTCGTCGTGGTCGAGATAGCGCAGGAGATGGGCCAGCCGGGTCGGGTCACAGGAGAGATAGTCGGGACGCCAGTCGACGATCTCGTTCCAAGCCTGGCGCAGCATCTGTGTCGAAGTGGCATAAAGGTCGTGGGCGGCGGGAAGGACGAGCATTCCGTTCGGCAAAATCCTGTCCCGGATGGTGGTCTGTGGTAGAGCGCACTCGACGTCCGAACAGTTCGGGGCGGCGTATCGGACGCTTCGCCTGGTTTCGGGATCGGCAAGTACTCGTAACAACGGAGGGTTCGCCGCGAGCGCCCCCAGGCGGCGTTCGGCCAGGGTGTAGGAGTAGTCCGCGCTGAGCAGACGTTCGTATGCGGTACCGGAGCTGCGGCTGCGCACGACCATCGGATCATGCAATGTCGCACCACCGGCAAGAACGCCGGCCGGGAACTCCCGCCGGTATTCCGCCCGGGTCGTGGCCGGCACCATGGCGAGGTCGGGGCTGTCACGAATGTTCTGGGGTAGGACGCCGACGGCATCGAACTTATCCCGGGTCAGCTTCGTGTTGTGATAGGCGTACGACAGTGCTTCCCTCAGCCGCGGCAGGGCATCTGTCGGCATCAGGAGCTGCGCGTCACGTGTATGTGACCGAAGGCTCACGAGATCACCTCGCGCACCTGACCGGACTCGACGACAGCGTCCACAAAGGAGCTGAAGGTGTGCGTCTCGAAGATCGTTCGCACCGGTATCGAGCGGTCGAGCCGTGCTCGTATGAGGCTTACCGCCCGCACGGCGAGCAGCGAATGCCCGCCGCGCTCGAAGAAGTCGTCGTTGTCAGCTAGGTCGGCGATCCTCAGCAAACTGATCCAGACCTCGCGGGCGACATCTCGAACACTCGCGCGGTCGCCATCCTCGCCCGGTGATGCCGTCACTGCCACGTCGGCCGAAACGGCTGCCGCCGGCAGGGCGCGCGCAGATATCGACGGCGTGACCAGGCCGGCCAACCGGACCGAATGGTCGCTGGCGACCTGGGCGAGCAGGGACAGGAACGCGTCCGCGGTCGTCTCTGCCTGTTTGGCGTCGAAGTAGCGCGCCGATGCGTGATACACCAGGTCCCATTCGTCCGGTCCTGTGCGTCCGGTCCGCTGTTGCGCCTCTGTGATGACGATGACGTCGATGGGGAACTTCGCCGTGCCGTTCGTCACCGCTTCTTCCAGTACCATTCGCACACCGGGCAGCGTGAGGTCGGGGAACGGCGCATCGTGGAAGTTGAAGGTCGTCTGGAAGACCGGGTTCTCGGTGGAACGCGGTAGCCGTAGTGCCTCTACGATCGCGTGCAGGGGTGCACCCTCGTGGGCGTATCCGTCCAGCAATAGTTCGGCGGTCTGCCCGACCAGCGTTCCGAACTCGGCATCCGGCTCTGGCGCGACCCGGATCGGTATGTTGTTCAGCACGCAGCCGAGCATGTGTTCGGCGTCTTCCCAGGGCCGGTTCACCACGGCGGTGCCGATCGCGAAGTCTCGTTGCCCGGTCAGCGTCCACAGGAAGACGGCCCAGGTGGAGAAGCAGAACATGAACGGTGTCACCGAGAGCTTGCTGCTCGCGTGCTTGATCCGCTGCACGAGTTCAGGGTGGACTCGCCGACGAACCTGAGTGCCTGTCTGGTCTTGAAGCGCCCCCGATCGGGCGGCGAGTGCGAGCGGTGGCACGCCCCGCAGGTGGTCCAGCCAGTAACCCAGGTGCTCAGCCTTGCCCCGCTTGTCCCACCAGCGGCGCTGGCGGTACGCGAAGTCTCCGCACTGCAACACCGGATCGACCAAATGCACCTCGACTCCGCCCACCGCGGCTCGATAGCGCCGGAGCAACTCGTCAAGGAACACCGAGAAGGACCAGCCATCGTGTGTCAGGTGATGCTGGCTGTGAACCAGCCAGCTGTGATGTTCGTCGAGGCGGATCAGGCACCAGCGCACCAGCGGTAGAGTCGTGATGTCGAAGACGCGGCGCACGAACTGATTGGCGGCCTGTCTGGCTTCGGTCTCCAACTGGTCGATCGTCAGTCCCGCGTCACTCAGGTCCAACACGGTGACAGCCGGATCGGCCCGGTCATGGACGAGCTGATGCGGTATTCCGTCACGGCTGACGAAAGTTGTGCGAAGGATCTCGTGCCGCTCGATGACCCCAGACAATGCGGTCCGCAGCGCGGATTCGTCGAGATCCCCGGTGAAATGGTAGATGGCCTGGAAATTGTAAACGGGTTCGTCAGGTGCGAATTCATGCATGAACCACAGGCGTTCCTGGAGGAACGACATCGGCGATTCACTGTCCGCTGGACGGCCTTTCGGTGACTCATCGAAGTGCCGTCCAAGTTCTGCTACCCAACGGTCGAGCGCATCAAGATCGGTGTGGCCGAGGATGTCTCCGGTGGTGACCGTGACGCCAAGCCGGGATCGAAGTCGGCTGGCCAGCCTGGCTGCCTGAAGCGAACTCCCTCCGCAGTCCAAGAACCCCCGCGAGCCGTCGGCCGTGCCGAGCACTTCCCGCCACGCCAGACGAACGACACTCTCTTCGGCCGACGGCGGCTCCGGCTCGGATACGATCGGTTCACCGAGACGTGCCAGTGCGGCTAGGTCGACCTTTCCCCGGTCGGTCAGGGGTAGCCGGTCCAGGAAGGTGATGCGGCTCGGCACCATGTGCCGTGGTAGCAGCGAACGTACAAAAGCACGCAGCTCATCCGCTTCCGGGCGTTCGCTTCCTGCCACGACATAGGCCGCAAGGGCAGCGCCAGTGTCCTCCCGTACTGTGACCACGCAGCTCTCGACGTGAGGATGTGCGCATAGCGCGCTCCGTACGTCACCCAGTTCCACCCGGTTGCCTGCCACCTGAACCTGTTCGTCTCGACGACCGACGAAGAGCAGCGCTCCCGCCTCGGTGACGCGGACGACATCGCCGGAGCGGAACACGCGCCCAACCTCGGGAAGATCGACAAACCGCTCTAAGGTCAGGGCACTGTCGCCAAGGTAGCCCCGAGCGACGGGTGCGCCCCCGATCAGCAACTCGCCACTGAGGCCAGGAGCGATGTCGACGATCCGGCCGTCGTCGTCGGCGATGTGCAGTTCCACGTCCGCTACAGGCGAACCGATCGGTAGGTCGCCGTCGCCGAGGTCGTCTGCGTCGGTGACCTCGTGATAGGTGACCGCGACAGCGGCTTCGGTCGGTCCGTAGCGATTGAAGAATCTCACCCACGGCAGGGTCTCCCGGATACGTCGTGCCAGCGGCGCAGGGAATCTCTCACCACCGCAGATCAGGTAGCGCAGCCGGATGGCTTCGCGCAATGCAGGCTCGGCGAGCAGCAGCGGCATCATCGCTGGTGGCAGGCGCACCGCCGTGATCTTTTTCTCGACGAGGGTCTGGACGACGATCAACGGGTCCAGGTAGTCGCCTTCCGCCATGGACACGACGGTCGCGCCACAGGACAGTGGCCAAAAGAAGTCGGTCATCGAGGCATCGAAGGTGTACGGGGAGAACTGGAGTAGCCGATCGTCCTGTCCGAGCGGCAGATGCTCGGCTAGCCAGTCGATATGGGCTAGCAGATTGCCGTGCTCGACGACTACGCCTTTCGGTTTTCCGGTCGAACCTGACGTGTACAACACATAGGCGACATGGTTCGCGCCGACGTCGAGCTTGGGCGTACTCACCGGCGACGAGCTGTCGTCGATGGCGGCGTGCAGATCGACCACCCGCCACCCGTTGGTGAATCTGTCCACGGTGGCGGGGTGCACTATCACAGCGGCGGGTTCACCGTCGCGCAGAATGGCTGTCCGCCGCACTGCCGGTTCCTCGAGACCGAGAGGCAGGAAAGCCGCCCCCGATTTTAGGACTCCCAACATCGCCACGCCCATGTCCGGTCCCCGTTCCAAGAACAACCCGACCCGATCGCCGGTGCCGATAGACGAGTGGAGGAGATGCTGGGCTAGGCGATCCGCATCCTGGTTGAGTTGCCCGTAGCTGTACATCTGCCTGTCACCAGTCCAGGCGAGCCCGCTCGGGTCCAGCCTTGCCGCGTCTTCGATGGCTGCCATCAGGGAATTTCCGCGGATCATTCTTCCCCCAGTTTCCGGCGGCCGCATGAAAGCTGCGCTCCCACGCCAATGAATCTCACACACTCGCCGCTCGTGTTGGCAGTCTCGATATGACCACGAGGGTCAGCCCGCGTCATCCTGACGAACGTCAGGGAGACGCACGCCGACTGGACGACTGGACGAAGTGGGGAGGGAACTGTGTCCATTCAGGGTCTCGTTGAGCTGGTCCGTCGGCAGTGAGTTGACGCTGCTGACTTGTTGGATGTGGATCAGGCGCCTGGCTCTGCAGCCCATAGCGTGCCGAGGGCGATGGCTGGTTAGCTCGGATGCTTCTTGCCGCCTTCTGTGGCTGGCTCACACATAGCGTGCTGGTGGTCATCGCCCGCCCGTGACGTGGCTCTACAGAGGCATGAACCGACCTGAAGTCAGGGTGCCCGTCGCGGGATCACCCTCGTCTGGCGACGGAAGGGTGCGCATGATCATAATCGGTATTGACCCGCATAAGAGCTCGCTGACCGCGGTGGCGGTCGAATCCCCGGGGGGAATCGGTGGCAACTATACGGGTGGCGGTTACCGCGACGACGGTGTGCCAGTAGCAGGAGTGGGCGACCCGCTGGCCGCAGCGTCGCTGGATCGACCGCCTCGTCCGCCACGCCGAAGTCCTTGCCACCACTGGTTCTCATCAGACGCTGATGCGCGCGACGCAGCCAGTCCCGCGACATCTTCACCGGGCAGATGTCCCCGGCGAGCCAGACGATGAGTTTGTCCTCATCGCCCACCGTCGACTCCGGAACTGGTGGAACGAATGGAGGGCCGACACCACCGCTGCGGCTGGTACGGCGCCCGGACCCCCGCTCACCGCAGTACCGCGCGTCGGCGGCGCGCTCCTGGGCCCAGGTCCAGACCCAGGAGCGCGGGAAACCTCTGTCCAATTCGTTAGGCGGCGTGTTGCCCACCGCCTCGATCATCCGGGGGTGGCTGGAGAGCGCCGGGAAGGATTTGTGTCAGATGCCGCCGGGCGAGGTCGGTGAGGGTGCTCAGGTACACCACCGGCTCACCTTCCTCGGTCAGGCTGGGCACCACCAGCACCGAGCCGGTGTCCAGCCCGGCCAACGCCAGCAACGCCCGGACCCGCTGTGCCAGAGCGACCGCCCTGCCGTGCGCGGCGACTATCCCGGCCGCCTCACCGGGCGCCACCAGCCGAAAGATCACGCTCCCAGCCATCGCGTACTCCTCAGGTCCTGACCGGAGCCGCTAGCGGCGCTACGCCCGTATGGCGCAGCGCAACGGCCCCGATACCATCTGGCATCGGGGCCTCCTTGGGGTTCCCAGCCGGGCCACCCGTTCCTTGCACGGTGGGGGTGGCCCGGCCCTGCTCTTAGGTGGGCGGGTCGCGCAGCGCGGTGAACACGTCGATCTCCCGACACAGCCGCAATGCGTCCGCCTCGGGTGGCTGCGCCCAGGTCACCGGCCCGTTGGCGGTCCTGGTGGGTGGCAGCGGAAAGGTGCCGATGCTGCGGTGCATACCCGCCGGCCAGGGCAGCGCCACGCCATAGCGCTCCCCAGCCAGCATCACGTGGTGCTCAGGGGCGTCGGGATGAGCCAGCACCAGGGCAGGGCAATGTTGCTGGCGCAAGATCGTGCTCACCCGAGCCGACAGAGGCACGGGCATGATCAGCGCCACTGTGTCAGGTTCCAGAGTCAGCCACACCTGGTGGTGACGCCGGGTCACCGGCCAACCCCACTCCCGGTAGGCCACTGCAGCCGCCTGCGACCCGCAGTCAGCAACGGTGGCATCCACCGCCCCGGAGCCGATGACGGGCACCGGGGGCAGACTCGCGCTGGCCTGGCTGAGCACGCACAACGAGCAGGGCATGCCCTGACCGGGCGTGACGGTCTCCACCAACTCCGGGCGCAGCAGCGCCCCACAGAGCGCCACCCCGGTCATGTCCGTCTGCGTTCCTGGGTGTGCTGGCACCACATGCACGATGCGCGCGGTTTCCCCGGCACCCGGCCGGTACCGCACCAGCACCACCGGCCGGGTGGCGGTCACCGCCACAGCACCGGCAGCGCGGTGACTGTTGCCCGCGCTCATCCCGGCCCCTCGCGACGCGCCGCGCCATCTGGCGCATCGGGGAGCAGGCGCAGCAGACGGGGTGACAGGCTGACCACCTCGTTGCCCGCGAAGCGCACGTAAACCGAATCGAGGCCCCTGCCGACGACCTGGCCTTGTTGGTGCAGCCGCGAGGGCAGCAACCCCCGCAGCGTGCTCTCGGCGACCTGCTCGACCAGGCAGAATAGGGAAATGTGGCGGCCCTCGACATCGCCCCACCGGTCACCGACCGGTGGCGGTGTGGCAGCGGGCATGGTGTATCTCCACTTCACGCGGGTGTGGTTGGTGGCCGACTGGCCGCCGGGAGCCCAGCGTCGGGGGCCGCTGACTCAACCGGCAGCCAGCCGGCGATCTAAGGGGGCCGGCGTCACTTATGGGATGCCTGCGCGCACCGGCGACCTGCCAGGGATGCATCGTGGGGTGGGGTCCGACCGTCTCGCCCTGGGGAGCCTTCGGGGAGGAAGCGGTGGCGAGACGGTCGGGGTCTGGAATGGTTCACTGTGTGGGTCGCTGGGGTCGGGTTCGATCGGGGGCCTCACGTCAGTGTCGTCCCCCACGTCGCCGGCCGCGGTAGGGTTCGTAGGGTCCTGCGTGGGTGGTAGATCGGTCAGCCCTAGCTCGCTGATCAACCGGGAACGCAGGAACCACTCGGGCTGCTGGAGCCAGAGGGTCGCCTCCCGGTGCACCCGGCAGTGCCGGCGACGGAATCCGAGCACCGCGCCCGGCCTCCGACACGACGAGCACCGGCCTCGCTGATCCACCGGGTGGGCACCGAGCAGGGCATACAGGGTCGCGAACACCCGACACTGGAGCGAGCCGATCCCACCCACAGCACCCGACCCCGACTCGACCGCATCAACAAGGACATCACGCAATGCCCCACGCAGTGGATCGTTCGGGTTCATCGGCCATCTCCTTGTGCGGTCCGGGCCCACAGCGGGCCTCGCTGGGCGCGGATGCGGACACGGCGGCTGTCCGCATCCGACATGGCGGTTCGTTGGGGTGTCACGCCGCCCAGGGCGTCGGGGTGGGAAACGTCAGTTGTTGTGGCAGGCGACGCATCGTGGGGCAGGTACCGCGGGAGCTGACCCCGCGGGAATCGGCTGACGGGCTCGACCGCAGCCCGCGCGGCATCAACTAGCTGCTCACGCGGTTGGTCATGACTGGCCTGGTACACACTCAGGTTGGCGTGATCTGCTTTGGCGGGCATCATCATCGTCTTCCTGCGCTCGCGGCTGGGGTTGCCGATGTTTGTCGTGGGGTCTGTTGCCTACGCGATCTCTCGTCGGCCTGATCCAGCTAACTGCCGCCGGGGCGTGCCCGGCAGGGGGTGAGGGGGTGGTGAGGGGTAGTGCGAAATCCTTGACGGCGCGTGAAGAAGCTGTGACGGTTCGGATTCGATGGGGGCAGGGCAGGAGGTGGAGGCTGGTGATGAGCAGGCCGCGGAGCGCCAATGGTGATCTGGAGCGGGTCTGGGCGGGTACTGGTTGGTCGCGTAAGGAGTTGGCCCGGCGGGTCAACCGCCGTGGTCAGTCACGGGGCTTGCACCTCAATACCGACGCCAGCCGGGTCCGGGCCTGGTTTGCTGGTCAACGACCGCAGCCCCCGGTCCCGGCGATTCTGTGCGAGTTGTTCAGCGAGCACTTCGGCTACCCAGTGCGACCCGAGGCGATCGGCCTGTCCGCTGACGCCGACACCGACGTCGGGCTGAGGTACCGGCCGGGCTTGGCGGCTACCGTGGCAGCAGTAGCCGACCTCGGGAGGAATGACGTGCACCGCCGCGATTTCCTGCGCACTGCTCCGTTTGTCGCTGCTGCAGCGGTTGCCCCCAGCCGGGATTGGCTGCTCGCGACACTGGACGCCACCGCCCCGCGTGGCGGGGGCAGGGTCGATCATGAGCAGGTCGCGGCGATCCGTGAGGCGTTCGCCGTCTACCAGGAGGCCGACGTGATGCGCGGCGGGGGTCATGCGCGCCGTGCGTTGGCCCAGTACGTCACCGGCCATGTGCTGCCGCTGGTGCGCGATGTCGACCCCGACACCGACACCGGCGCGAGTTTGTTCGCCGCCGCGAGCGAACAGACCTATCTACTGGGTTGGATGGCCTTCGACGATGGCCGCCAGGCCCTCGCCCAGCGCTACCTTGTTCAGTCCCTGCGACTGGCCCAGGCCTCCGGGGACGCCAAGCTCGGCGCGCATGTGCTGGCCGGAATGAGCGACCAAGCCCGACTGCTGGGCCATCACCAAGAGTCACTGCAGCTAGCGACCGCCGGTCGCCACGGACTCACCCGCGCCTACAGCCCGGCCTGCGCCGCCGATTTGTGGGCGCTGCAGGCCCGCGCCCACGCCACGCTCGGCGAATCCCGCGAAGCCGCCCACGCTGTCGTCGAGTCCGAGGCCGCGTTTGAGCAGGTCTACCGCGGCGAGGAGCCTGAATGGGCTCGGTTCATCGACACCGCCTACCTTGCCGGGGAATGGGCCAACGCCTTCGGCGACATCGCCCGACCGGTCGAGTCCACCCGATTTGCTCGACGCTCGGCTGCTGAAGCTCGCAACCAGAAACGGGCCCGTCGCGGCGCGCTGAGCCAGGCCGCTCTGGCTCGGGCCGCCCTCACCAGCGGAAACCTTGACCTCGAAACCGCGGTACACAACGCCAACCGCGCCCTGGACCTCGCCGTCACCGTCAAGTCATCCCGCTGCACCGAAGCCATCACCGACCTCCGAGCACGCATCCAGCCCTTCCACACCGTGGCGGTTGCCCGTGACTTCGATGAACGATCACGGCTCGCCCTCGCGGCCAGCCGCCAAAGCTAGGCCGCCATATGAGCGGGAGCAGCACATCAGCGCAGATCACGAGTAGGTAACAAAATGATGATTAGCTATAGCTCGCATTGCCACTCACAGACCGGGACCACGCGTCCGCGGGGTCGAAGCCTTTGATCACGTCCAACACCGCGGCGGCGTCCGCGACGTCGGCGGTGAAGATGCTCACGCAGTCCAGCGACCGGCAGGCCGGCACGA
>JBBSGM010000045.1:0-27858 GCA_038254065.1 Mycobacteriales bacterium
CGAGGAGGTCGTGTACCCGGTCGCGGCGGCGCCGTCCGTGGGGCCGAACGACCGGGTGCTGCCGGTGCCGCTGGTCCGCGGCGGCGAGCCGGTTGCCGACCTGCCCACGCTGGAGCAGTCCCGCGAGCGGCTGCGCGCCGCACTGGTGTCGGTGCCGTGGGAGGGACTCAAGCTCTCCCGCGGCGAGGCGGCGATACCGACCGTGTTCGAGGGGAGCTGAGCATGCGCGCGCACCTCGGCCTCGTCTCACCGTGACCGTCCGGGGACACCGAGGCGTTGCGCATCGTGGTGACCGCGATCGCCATGGCGGCCACCCAGACGCCCACGATGAACAGGTAGACCGGGGTGCGGGCGCCGTCGGCGACGTCGAGCGCGCGCAGGATCGTGCGGGTGTTGGTGAGGACGATGATGCCGCCCACCGCGGTGCCGAGCACCGGCGCCGGAACCTTGGTGACCAGCCACGCGGCCACCGGCGCGGCCAGCACACCACCCACCAGCAGGCCGCCGACCGTCCGCGGGTCGAGTACCTCGGTGCCCAGACCGATGAGGAAGCCGATGCTCGCGGCGAGCGCGACGAGGAACTCGGAGGTGTCCACCGAGCCGACGACGGTGCGGGGCGCGGTCCTGCCCGCGGTGAGCAGCGCGGGGGTGGCGACCGGCCCCCAGCCTCCACCGCCGGAGGCGTCGACGAACCCGGCGACGAGGCCGAGCGGGGACAGGAACGCCGAGCGGTGCGGCGAGACGCGGGCCGTGGCCACCTTCGGCGGCCGGATCGAGAAGCGCAGCAGGACGTAGACACCCAGCACGAGCAGCACCCCGGACATGTACGGGGCGACGTCCTCGGTGGACAGTGCGGACAGGGCCGTCGCGCCGAGGAAGGCGCCGACGGCGCCGGGCGCGCCGAGGCGCAGCACGAGCTTCCAGTCGACGTTGCCGAAGCGCCAGTGCGAGGCGCCGGCGGCGAGGGTGGTGCCGACTTCGGCGAGGTGTACCGAGGCGCTGGCCGTCGCCGGGTTGACGCCGGCGGTGAGCAGCAGCGAGGTCGACGTGACGCCGTAGGCCATGCCGAGGGCGCCGTCGACGAGCTGGGCGCCGAAGCCCACGAGAGCGAAGACGAGGAGAGTGCGCATGCGAGAGGGACTCCGGGAGGGCGGACGAGCGGGAGTTGCGGAGGGTCTGCGCGCGCGGCTGCGGACGGCACGGACGCGAGCCGGTGCGGGTGGCGCCGGGTGGTCACCGTCGAGCCGCGGGCGGCTCGAGCATCAGCGCGGACAGAGCTCGTCGAACGCGTGACCCCGGCGCGACGGCCAGAACCGCATGAGGTCCGTGACGAGGAAGGTCCTCATCGACGCGGCGGGGGCGCGCCGGGACGGCCGGCGAATGTCCGGACACCTCGGACACGCAGGTTGTGCGCAACAGCTCGCCGCCGTACATGCTCTCAGCGGGACCGCGTCCGCGTAGCGGTCGGTGACGAGCGCGGCCACCGCCGGGTCGGGGCCCATCGGCGCCGCGACGACCGCACCGTCAGCACGCCCGGCCGCGGCGATGCGGTCGGGGAGCAGCCCCGGAGCCAGGATCCACTGGGCCACGGCGACCCGCCGCGCGCCGCCCGACCGGAGCGACGCGATCGCCTGCGGCACGGTCGGCTCGGTGGCCGTGGCGAACGCGGCCCCGCTGCCGCGCCAGCCGAGGTGCTCAGCCCAACGGGTCACGACCCGGGCGACGGCCTCGTTCGCGGGCGCGTGCGACGAGCCGATCGCCGCGAGGACGACGCCCAGCTCCGGATCGTCCAGCGGACCGGCGACCGCAGTGAGGCGGCGCAGCGCGGCACCCGACAGCCGCGGGTCGTCGCCGAGCGCCTCGGCGACCGCGACGTCCAGCTCCGGATGCCGCCGGGCCGCCCGGCTGACCGCGTCGGGGACGTCCACGCGGGCGTGGAAGGCGTGGGTGAGCAGCAGCGGCACGACGACGGCCCGCCGGTGGCCGTCGGCCGCGACCGCAGCGAGCACCTCGGGCAGCCGCGGCGCGGAGCGGTCGAGGAAGCTCAGTCGCACGTCGAGGTCGGGGCGGTGGCGGCGCACCTGCACGATCAGCTCCGCAACGGTCGCCGCGGAGCGCGGGTCCCGGCTCCCGTGTGCCACGGCGACCAGCGCGGGCGCGGTCATCGGGGGGCGAGCGCCAGCGGCGTACCCACGAGGCCCGCCGCGAGGGTGCTGCCGGTGGGCGGGTCGATGAGCAGGAAGCTGCCGGTGGCGCGGATGTCGGCATACTCGTCGACGGGCAGCGGGTCGGCCGTGCGCAGCGACACCCTGGCGATGTCGTTGATCCTCAGGCATTGCGGCGGAGCGGTGAACGCGACGGCCTCGGTGTCGAGCCGTTCGCCCAGCGCGTCGACGATCGCCTGCGTGATCCGGGTGCCGTGCTTGAGCAGCAGCCGGGCCCCGGGGCGCAGCGGCTTGTCCGCGAGCCAGCACAGGGTCGCTTCCAGCTCGCTCGTGACCTGCGGCGCAGCGGCCGCCGCCGCGAGGACGTCGCCGCGGGCGATGTCGATCTCGTCGGTGAGGCGCAGCGTGACGCTGCGCCCGGCACCCGCCGCGTCGAGCGGGCCGTCGGCGGTCTCGACCGCCGAGACGGTGGTGCGCGCCCCGCCGGGCAGCACCACGACCTCGTCGCCGGGGCGCACCGTGCCGGCGGCGACCTGGCCGGCGTAGCCGCGGTAGTCGTGCAGCTCGCTGGGCGAAGCGCCGGCGGAGCGCGCATCGATACCGCTGCGCGGCCGGATCACGTACTGCACCGGCATCCGGAACGGCGCGGCGACCTCGGGTCCGGTGACGGGCACCGACTCCAGGTGCCCGAGCAGGGTCGGGCCCTCGTACCACGGGGTGCGCTCGGACCGCTCGACGACGTTGTCGCCGACGAGCGCCGAGACCGGGATCGTGACGACGGCCTCGTCAGCGAAGCCCAGCGAGCGGGCCAGCCCGGCGAAGTCCTTGGCGATCGCGGCGAGCACGGCCTCGTCGTGGTCCACGAGGTCGATCTTGTTGGTGGCCAGCACCAGCCGCGGCACCCGCAGGAGCGCGAGCACGGCGGCGTGCCGGCGGGTCTGTTCCACGACGCCGTGCCGGGCGTCGACGAGCAGCACGGCCAGCTCCGCGGTGGAGGCGCCGGTAACGGTGTTGCGGGTGTACTGGACGTGACCCGGGGTGTCCGCGAGCACGAACTCGCGGGTGGGTGTGGCGAAGTACCGGTACGCCACGTCGATCGTGATGCCCTGCTCGCGCTCGGCGCGCAACCCGTCGACGAGCAGCGCCAGGTCCGGCGTGGACAGTCCCTTGTCGACCGAGGCGCGCTGCACGGCCTCGATCTGGTCGGCGAGCACCGACTTCGTGTCGTAGAGCAGCCGCCCGACCAACGTGGACTTTCCGTCGTCGACGCTGCCTGCCGTGGCGAACCGCAGAAGATCGCGAGTCATCTAGAAGTACCCCTCACGCTTGCGGTCCTCCATGGCGGCCGCGGAGAGCCGGTCGTCGGCCCGGGTGGCGCCACGTTCGGTGCGTCGCGACGCCGCGATCTCGGCGATGACCTCGTCCAGGGTGGACGCGATGGACTCGACGGCTCCGGTGCACGAGCCGTCGCCGACCGTCCGGTAGCGGACGGTCCTGCGCTCCAGGGTCTCGTTGCCGCGCGGACCGCCCCACGGGCCCTCGGCCAGCCACATCCCGTCGCGGCGGAACACCTCGCGACGGTGTGCGAAGTAGATCGACGGCAGCGCGATGCTCTCGCGCTGGATGTAGCGCCAGACGTCCAGCTCGGTCCAGTTCGAGATCGGAAACACGCGGACGTGCTCGCCGGGGGCGTGCCGGCCGTTGTAGAGGTTCCACAGCTCGGGGCGCTGGCTGCGCGGGTCCCACCGACCGAACGCGTCGCGCAGGCTGATGATCCGCTCCTTGGCCCGCGCGCGCTCCTCGTCGCGGCGCCCGCCACCGAACACGGCGTCGAACCGGTGCGCCGCGATCGAGTCGAGCAGCGGGGTGGTCTGCAGTGGGTTGCGCGTGCCGTCGGGGCGCTCGACGATGCGGCCGTCGTCGATCCAGTCCTGGACGTGTGCCACCTCCAGGCGCAGCCCCAGGCGCTCCACCAGCCGGTCCCGGAAGTCGATGACCTCGGGGTAGTTGTGCCCGGTGTCGACGTGCAGCAGCGGGAACGGTACCGGCGCGGGCGCGAACGCCTTCACCGCGAGGTGCACCAGCAGCGTCGAGTCCTTGCCACCGGAGAACAGGACCACCGAGCGGTCACACTCCCCGGCCACCTCGCGGAAGATGTGGATGGACTCGCTCTCCAGCGCAGCAAGGGCATCCAGGGCCGCGGCGGTCATCCGCGGGCCCCCGTGGTCTCAGGGCGGGTCATGCGTGGAGTCCGCATTCCGTCTTCGCCGATCCGGCCCAGCGGCCGCTGCGCGGGTCCGCGCCCGGGAGGGGCTTCGCTGTGCAGGGCGCGCAGCCGATGCTCGGATAGCCCTGCGCGACCAGCGGGTTCACCAGGATCGCGTGCTCGGCGAGGTAGGCGTCCAGGTCCTCGTCGCTCCACGCGGCAAGCGGGTTGATCTTCACCAGCCCGTGCTTGTCGTCGAACGCGACGAGGGGGATGTTCGCCCGGGTCGGCGCCTCGACACGGCGCATGCCGGTGACCCAGGCGTCGTAGCCGGCCAGCGTGCGCTGCAGCGGGACCACCTTGCGCAGTGCGCAGCAGCGGTCGGGTTCCCGGGCGAAGAGGTCCTTGCCCAGCAGCGAGTCCTGCTCGGCGACGGTGTGCTCCGGCAGCGCGTTGACAATGCGCACGTCGTAGGTGTGCTCGACCGCGTCGCGGGTGCCGATCGTCTCCGCGAAGTGGTAGCCGGTCTCCAGGAACAGCACGTCGACGCCCGGCTTCGCCTTCGCGGCCAGGTCGACCAGCACCGCGTCCTGCATGTTGGACGCGACGATGAAGCCGTCGCCGAACGTGGCGGCCGTCCAGGCGAGCACCTGCTCGGCCGTGGCGTCGGGGCCGAGCTCGGCCACGCCGGCCGCGGCGACCGCGCGCGCGTCCGTCGCCCGGTCGGTGGCAGCCGCGGTCATCGGGACACCTCCGGGACCCCGACCCCCACCAGCTTCAGCGAGAAGGTCCGCAGGCAGTCGGGGCAGTACCACGCTCCGTGGGACGCCTCGGCGGGCCGCAGGTCCTCCTCGCCGCAGTAGGGGCAGTAGAAGGGGATGGCGCGCTCACTCATGTGAGATCCACTTCCGCGGCGCGGGTGACCCACTGCGCGAAGCGCTCGCCGTCGATGCGCTGCTCGGCGAACCGTCGCACGACGCGTTCGACGTAGTCGCCCAGCTCAGCGCTGACGACCTTGAGGCCGCGCAGCTTGCGCCCGAATCCGGCGTCGAGGCCGAGACCACCACCGAGGTGCACCTGGAAGCCCTCGACCTGGTTGCCGTCCGCGTCGGTGACGATCTGACCCTTCAGGCCGATGTCGGCCACCTGGGTGCGGGCACACGAGTTCGGGCAACCGTTGAGGTGGATGGAGATGGGCACGTCGGGCTGCACGTCGGCGAGCCGCTTCTCCAGCTCCTCGACGAGCCGGATCGCCCGCTCCTTGGTCTCGACGATCGCGAGCTTGCAGAACTCGATGCCGGTGCACGCCATCGTGGCCCGCCGCCACGGCGACGGGTCGGCCTGCAGGCCCAGCACGGCGAGGTCGTCGGTCAGGGACGTGACACTCTCGTCGGGAACGTCGAGGACGACGACCTTCTGCTGCGGCGTGAGCCGCACCCGGCGGGAGCCTGCGGCTTCCGCGGCCTTGGCCAGCGCGATCAGCGTGGATCCCGAGACGCGGCCGGACGCCGGGGCGACGCCGACGTAGTTGCGGCCGTCGACCTGCTTGTGCACGCCGATGTGGTCGATCGGGCGCTCAGGGGTCTCCGGCGCGGGTCCGTCCACCAGCTTCCTTCCGAGGTACTCCTCCTCCAGGACGCGCCGGAACTCCTCGGCGCCCCAGTCGGCGACGAGGAACTTGATCCGGGCGCGGTGGCGCAGCCGTCGGTAGCCGTAGTCGCGGAACACCGAGACGATCCCGGCCCACACGTCGGGCACCTCGTCGAGCGGGACCCACGCGCCGAGCCGCTGGGCGATCTTCGGGTTGGTGGAGAGCCCGCCGCCGACCCACACGTCGAAGCCCGGGCCGTGCTCGGGGTGCACCGAGCCGATGAACGAGACGTCGTTCACCTCGTGCGCGATGTCCTGCTGCCAGGAGATCGCCGTCTTGAACTTGCGCGGCAGGTTGGAGAGCTCGGGGCTGCCGATGTGGCGCTCGACGATCGCGCGGATTGCGGGCGACCCGTCCAGCTCCTCATCCACGGAGATCCCGGCGACGGGGGACCCGAGAATCACGCGCGGTGTGTCGCCGCAGGCCTCGGTGGTGAGCAGGCCCATGCCCTCGAGCCGCTGCCAGATCGCCGGCATGTCCTCGATCCGAATCCAGTGGTACTGGATGTTCTGCCGGTCGGTGATGTCGGCGGTGTCGCGGGCGTAGTCCTGCGACACCTCACCGATCGTGCGCAGCTGCGCGGTGGTGAGCGCTCCGCCGTCGATGCGGACGCGGAGCATGAAGTAGGAGTCGTCGAGCTCCTCGGGCGGGAGCGCTGCCGTGCGACCGCCGTCGACCCCGGGGCGGCGCTGCGTGTAGAGGCCCCACCAGCGCATCCGACCGCGCAGGTCGGCCGGGTCGATCGAGTCGAACCCGCGCTTGGCGTAGCTGTTCTCGATCCGCGAGCGGACGTTGAGCCCGTCGTCGTCCTTCTTGGTGCGCTCGTTCAGGTTGAGCGGCTCGCGGTGGCCGAGCTTCCACTGGCCTTCGCCGCGCTTGCGCCTGGCAGGGGTGGTGGGGGGCAAGACGGTGCCTCCGGGTCGCGGCCCGGGCGGGCCACGGCACACCGCGGCGAGGCCCGGCGCCGGGGTGATGGAACGGGTCGGCGCGGAACTAGCGCTGCCGACAGAGTGCGCTGCTCACCCGGTGCAAGTCCACGTGGCGACGAGCCACGAGGCGCAGGGTCAAAGCGGTCACCTGCACAGCGTGCCACTCGGACGGTCGGCGATCCATCCGCGTCCCGCATGCTGGGAACCGCGGCGCAGACCGGCTGAGGGGTCGCTGGTCGCTCGTCACGCAGGACCTCGATTGCCATGATGTGCCGGGGTTGGCTGTCGCGGCGCTGTAGCCTCCTCCTCCGTGGCGTCCACAGCCTCCACCCAGCAGATCCCCGGCGTCGCCGAGCTGCTCGCGGCCGCCGTCGAGGCACTGGGCGGGACGCGCCGGGACGGCCAGGACGCGATGGCCCAGGCGGTCCGCAAGGCGATCACCAGCGGTGAGCACCTGGCCGTGCAGGCCGGCACCGGCACCGGCAAGTCGGTGGCCTACCTCGTCCCGTCGATCCGGCACGCGGTGTCCCGCGAGGCGACCGTGGTCGTGTCCACCGCGACGATCGCGCTGCAGCGCCAGCTCGTCGACCGCGACCTGCCGCGGCTGGCGAAGGCGCTGGCTCCGCTGCTGGGCAGGCTCCCGACGTTCGCGATCCTCAAGGGCAGGCACAACTACCTGTGCCTGAACAAGCTGCACGGCGACGGCGCCGACGTCGACCCCGCCGACGAGCTGTTCGACCCGTTCGCGGTCTCGGCGCGGGGCCGGCAGGTGAAGCGGCTGCACGAGTGGTCCGCCGGGAGCAGGACCGGCGACCGCGACGAGCTCGTCCCCGGCGTGCCCGACTCCGCGTGGCGGCAGGTGTCGGTGACGGCCAGGGAGTGCCTCGGCGCGTCGCGCTGCCCGGTGGGTGACGACTGCTTCGCCGAGAAGGCCCGCGCCGAGGCCGGGCGGGCGGACGTCGTCGTCACCAACCATGCCCTGCTCGCCATCGACGCGCTCGAAGGCCGCCAGGTGCTGCCCGAGCACGACGTGGTGGTCATCGACGAGGCGCACGAGCTGGTCGACCGGGTCACCGCGGTGGCCACCGTCGAGCTGACCGCGGGCCTGGTCGTCGCCGCGGCCCGGCGGTGCGGCAAGCTCGTCGGCCAGGAGGTGGCCGACCGGCTGGCCGAGGCGGGCGAGGGGCTCGCGCTCATCCTCGAGGACGCGCTGCGCGGCCGCTGGGACGTCCTCCCGCAGGCCGCGGCGGGGGCGCTGTCGGTGGTCCGGGACGCCGCCGGCGCCTGTCGCCACGGCCTCGGCGGGGAACGCCGGGAGGATCCGGAGGGCGCGGCCGGCCGCAAGGTCGCCCTCGCGCTGCTCGACGAGGTGTCGCAGGCCGCGGTGCGCCTCCTCGATGCGTTCGACGAGCCCGACCCGGCTGCGCGCCGCGACGTCGTGTGGCTGGCCGAGCAGGGCCCCGAGGCCACCATGGTCCTCCGCGCGGCGCCGTTGTGGGTCGGCGGCCTGCTGCGCGAGCGGCTGTTCGGCCAGCGCACGACCATCCTCACCTCGGCGACGCTCACCCTCGGTGGCTCGTTCGACGCGCTGGCCCGGCAGTGGGGTCTCCCGCCCGCCCAACCCCCGCCCGCCGCGGCCGCACCCCCCGCCTCGCGTGCGGTCACCGGCGCCACGGATGACCCGGTTCCCGACCCCGACGCTCCGCGCTGGACGGGGCTGGACGTCGGCTCGCCGTTCGCGCACGCCCGCAGCGGCATCCTCTACCTCGCGCGGCGACTGCCCCCGCCCGGCCGCGACGGGTTGCCGCCGGCCTATCTCGACGAGATCGCCGGGCTGGTCGAGGCCGCGGGCGGGCGTACCCTGGGACTGTTCTCCTCGATGCGCGCGGCCAAGCACGCCACCGAGGTGCTGCGCGACCGGCTCGACACGCCCCTGCTGTGCCAGGGCGACGACTCGACGATGCTGCTGGTCAAGCGGTTCGCCGAGGACCCGGCGACGTCGCTGTTCGGGACCCTGTCACTGTGGCAGGGCGTCGACGTCCCGGGGCCGTCGCTGTCGTGTGTGATCATCGACCGGATCCCGTTCCCGCGCCCGGACGACCCGCTGGTGGCGGCCCGCCAACGCGCCGCCGACGCCCGCGGCGGCAACGGCTTCCTCACCGTCTCGGCCGCGCACGCCGCGCTGCTGCTGGCCCAGGGCGCCGGCAGGCTGCTGCGCGGGATGGATGACCGGGGCGTCGTCGCGATCCTCGACCCGCGGATCGCGACCGCCCGCTACGGCGGCTTCCTGCGGGCGTCCCTTCCCCCGTTCTGGACCACCGAAGACCCCGACACGGTCCGCGCGGCGCTTCGACGGCTGCGCGGCGCGGTCTGACCGGCGAGCGTGTCCTCAGTGCTGACCCCGCAGCGCTGGTGACACGCTCGCGGCAGCCGCGGCCCGTCAGACGGCGATGCAGGTGATCGTGCCGGGCGCGACCTCGGTGAAGCCGGCGTCGCGGACGGCCACCGCCGCACCCCGGTCCACCGCGGCGCACAGTCCCGCCCACGTTGCCGGATCGGCGGTCCGGACCGCGACCGACGGCACCTCGGTGAGCCCCCGCACCGCGGCGAGGATCATCGACGCGTGCCCGACCTGCGCTGCGGCCTTCCCGACGGTCATCTCGACCCCGGGGTTCAGCCAGATCACCGGGAGTCCCGCTGGTGGCGGCCCGGGATCGTCGGGCTCCAGATCGGTACCACCGATCTGGAGCCGGCCGACGGCGCGGGGCACCGCGTCCACCGGGCCGGGCAGCAGCGCCCGAGCCTGCGCGCCGTCGGTGTCGACGGTGACGCCGGGCAGGTCCTGCACCGCCACCCAGTGCGCACCACGGGCCCGGCGGGCGATCTTCCGGATCCGGTCGTCGACCCACCTCGCGACGTCCTCGTACCACTCCCCACCGGGCCGGGTGCGGGAGTCGAGGCAGACCGCCAGCGCGGCGCCCGCGGCCGCCTCGAGCAGCGGGGTGCGTCCGGGTGCGTCGCGCTCGATCCGCAGTACCACCGGCATCGCCCGGACCACGCCGTCGACCGCGAAGCCGATGCCTCGACCCGGCGAGCAGGTCTCGGCATGCATTCCTCGGCCCGGCGAGCAGGTCTCGGGCGGGAGCACCGCGGCCGCGCTGGTACCGTGCCGGGCGAGCGGCGCCAGAACGTACCGGCCGTTGCCCTGCCGACGCCCATCGTCACTCACAGGATGACTCACAGTGGGACGCGCCGCAGCATGCCCTCCGCCGCGTCGGCGCCCTCCACCTCGTCGCGGGTGATGCCCAGGACGAACAGCACCACATCGAGATAGGGCTGCGACAGCGTCGCGTCGGCCACCTCGCACAGCGCGGGTTTGGCGTTGAACGCGATGCCCAGCCCCGCGGTGGTGAGCATGTCGATGTCGTTGGCCCCGTCGCCGACCGCCACGCACTGTTCGAGCGGGACGTCGAAGGTGGCGGCGAACCGGCGCAGCGCCAGCGCCTTTCCCGGTCGGTCGACGATGTCGCCGAACACGCGGCCGGTCAGCGTCTCGTCCACGACCTCCAGCTCGTTGGCGGCGCAGAAGTCGAGGCCGAGCTCGTCGACGAGGCCGTCGATCACCCGGCGGAAACCGCCCGAGACCACCCCGCAGCGGAAGCCGAGCCGCTTGAGCGTGCGGATGGTGGTGCGCGCCCCCGGGGTGAGCTCGAGCTCGCCGGCAACCTCGTCGAGCACCGCCGCCGGCAGGCCCGCCAGCACCGCCACCCGGCGGCGCAGCGACTCGGCGAAGTCGAGCTCACCCCGCATCGCGGCCTCGGTCACCCCGCGCACCTCGACCTCGGCATCGGCGCCCGCCCTGGCGGCCAGCATCTCGATGACCTCACCCTGCACGAGCGTGGAGTCGACGTCGAACACGATGAGCCGCTTGCTGCGCCTGGCCAGCCCAGCCCTTTCGACGGCCACGTCCACACCCGCGCTCCGCGCGACCTCCACGAGCCGGGCGCGCAGCGTGCCGGGCGGGTACTCGGTGTCGTCGTCCGGGTCGGGCGAGACGGTCAGCTCCAGTCCGGTGACCGGATAGTCGGCCACCCGGCGAATGGAGTCGATGTTCGCGCCGACCGCGGCGAGCTCCTGGGCGACCGCGCCGAACGCCTGTGCGGTGATCGGGCGGCCCAGGACGACGACCACATGGGTGGACGGCCGCCTGCTCGACCAGCCGTCGTGCCCCGGGCCGTCCAGCGAGGTCTCCACCTGCATCGCGATACCCGTCATCGCCTGCTCGACCGCCTCCTGCAGGCCCTCCGGGTCGTGGTGGGCGGCCACCAGCGCGCCGAGGGTGAGCTGTCCGCGGATGACGACCTGCTCGACGTCGAGCAGGTCGACCCCGTGCCGGGTGAGTGCGGTGAACAGCGTCGAGCTGACACCCGGCCGGTCGTGTCCGGTGACCGTGATGAGCACGGTCGACCGGCGCTCCGGCGGAGTCGGCGCGGCGCTCACCGCAGATCGGCCACCCACGCCGTCGACCGGGTCAACGAGACCGTGGGTCGTCGTCGGGATGCTGCTCGAGCGCGACGCCCTTGGCCGCCACCTCGTAGGGCGACGACCGGCCGCCGACGTGCGCCTCCGCGCGGGATCGTTCGACCAGGTGCGGGTAGTGCAGGTCGAACGCCGGGCGTTCGGAGCGGATCCGGGGCAGCTCGGTGAAGTTGTGCCGCGGCGGCGGGCAGGAGGTCGCCCACTCCAGCGAGTTGCCGAAACCCCACGGGTCATCCACGGTCACCGCCCGCCCGTAGCGGTAGGACTTGAACACGTTCCACAGGAAGGGCAGCGTCGAGACCCCGAGGATGAACGCCCCGATCGAGGAGACGGTGTTCAGGGTGGTGAACCCGTCGGTGGGCAGGTAGTCGGCGTAGCGCCGGGGCATGCCCTCGTTGCCCAGCCAGTGCTGCACCAGGAACGTGGTGTGGAACCCGATGAACGTCAACCAGAAGTGGACCTTGCCCAGCGTCTCGTCCAGCATCCGGCCGGTCATCTTCGGGAACCAGAAGTAGATACCCGAGTAGGTGGCGAACACGATCGTGCCGAACAGCACGTAGTGGAAATGCGCCACCACGAAGTAGGAGTCCGACACGTGGAAGTCCAGCGGTGGGGAGGCCAGCAGGATCCCGGTGAGCCCCCCGAACAGGAACGTGACCAGGAAACCGACCGAGAACAGCATCGGCGTCTCGAAGGTCAGCTTCCCCTTCCACATGGTGCCGATCCAGGCGACGAACTTGATACCGGTCGGCACCGCGATGAGAAACGTGGTCAGGGAGAAGAACGCCAGCAGCACCGCACCGGTGGCGTACATGTGGTGCGCCCACACCGCCACCGACAACGCCCCGATCGCGATCGTCGCGAAGATGAGGTTCTTGTACCCGAACACCGGCTTGCGACTGAACACCGGGATCACCTCGGTGATGATCCCGAAGAACGGCAACGCCACGATGTAGACCTCGGGATGGCCGAAGTACCAGAACAGGTGCTGCCACAAGATGGCGCCCCCGTTGGCCGGGTCGAACACGTGCGCGCCGAGCTGCCGGTCGGCCTCCAACCCCAACAGCGCGGCGGTGAGCACCGGGAACGCGATGAGGACCAGGATCACGGTCACCAAGATGTTCCAGGTGAAGATCGGCATCCGGAACATCGTCATACCCGGCGCCCGCAGACAGATGATCGTGGTGACGAAGTTGACACCACCGAGGATCGTACCCAAACCGGCGAGCACCAGACCCATGGCCCACAGGTCACCGCCGATACCCGGAGAGTGGATCGCGTCCGACAGCGGGGTGTAGGCGAACCAGCCGAAGTCCGCGGCACCCCCGGGAGTGAGGAACCCCGACACCACGGTCAGCCCGCCGAACAGGAACAACCAGAAGGAGAAGGCATTGAGCCGCGGGAACGCGACGTCGGGCGCACCGATCTGCAGCGGCACGATGTAGTTGGCGAAACCGAACAGGATCGGCGTCGCATACAACAGCAACATGATCGTGCCGTGCATCGTGAACAGCTGGTTGTACTGCTCGTTGGACAAGAACTGCAACCCCGGGCGGGCCAGCTCGGCCCGCATCAGCAACGCCATCGCCCCACCGACCATGAAAAACCCGAACGACGCGACCAGGTACAGGATCGCGATATCCTTGGGATCCGTGGTCTGCAACATCTTCAACAGCGTGGATCCCTTGACCGACCGGCGCGCCGGATACGGGCGCGTGGTGGTCGGTACGGGCGCAACAGCTGTCACGGTGTCTCCTGTGTCACGGTGTCTCCTGCGTCACTGGATCTCCTGTGGTGGCAAGCCCGGACTCTAGCTCCGCGAATGACCACCTCCCCGCCCGGGTAACCAGCCGCCGTACGGAGACAGTGTGCTCTACGAAGGGTAGAACGCCAAGCGCGACGCTGGTGGCGACCTCGGTCTCACCGACGACGGCGGCACGTCTGTGAGTCATCCGACGACCGACCCGCCCTCCGGCGGGGTCGCGAGGTCGGCCGGATCCGGCTCCCGCTGGGCCGGCGCGGCCGGACGCCGACCCAGGAAGGTATGCACGACATGGGTCTGCCAGCCGGTCATCGTCTGGGTCCGCACGTCGACGAAACCGGCCGCCGACATGCGCGCGGCGAACACCTTCACCCCGTCGAAGCCCAGGACGCTGCGCCACAGCTGGCGGTACAGCTCCGCCGAGCCGGTGCGCAGCCGGCCCATCGGGATGATCACCGACCAGGCCACCGCACTCCACAGCAGCCGGCTGCGGAACGAGTCGGCCACCGAGTACTCGTGCACCGCGAGCGGAGCACCGGGCCTGAGCAGCTCGTGCATCCGGCGCAGCCCGGCGTCGCGGTCGGCGAGGTTGTGCACCAGGTAGGCGGCAAAGATACCGTCGAACGGGCCGGTCACGCCCTCAGCGGCGAGGTCCTCGAACGTGCTGTGCACGAAGTACACGCGCGGCGGCCAGTTCTTTCGTCGGGCGTACCGGATCATCTCCGCGGACGCGTCCACCGCCACGACCTCGGCACCGGGCACCGCGTCGAGCAGGGCCGCCGTCGACGCACCGGTGCCGCACCCCACGTCGAGCAGACGCAGACCCGCGCGGCCGCTCAGCCCCATCCGTCGGGCCGACATCCGCAGGTGCTCGTGGTAGCCGGGGTTGGCGCCGACCAACCGGTCGTAGCTGGCGGCGTGGGCGTCGAAGGCGCCGGGAACGCTCGACGACCCCGGCACCCGACCCGACTCGGACCCGGACACGTCCAGTATCCTGACGCATCTCGCCGTCCGGCCCAAGCCGGCAGCCAGGATCGATCGCTCAGCCTGCCGGGTTGGGCCCCATCGCGAGCTTGGCGAGCAGTTCGCGGGCCTTCTCGGCGTTGCGCGACTGGCACAGCACGTCGTAGCGACCCGCGACCAGCTGGCTGGCCGAGGTGAAGTCGCGCCTGCCCCGGGTCGCCCCGTAGCCGACCGCGGCGAACACCAGCCCGAAGACCAGACCGCTGGCCAGACCGACCAGGATCGGGCCGAGCCCGTTCGTACCGGTGCTGAACACGCTGAGCAACAGCCCGACGAACAGGCCGAACCAGGCGCCGGACGCCGCCCCGGAGACCAGCACCCGACCCCACGTCAGTCGCCCGATCACCCGCTCGACGAGCATCAGGTCGACCCCCACGATCGTCACGTCGCGGACCGGGAAGTCGCTGTCGGCCAGATGGTCGACGGCGCGCTGGGCCTCCTCGTAGGTGGCGTAGGAGCCGACCGGCCATCCGGTCGGCGGAGTGGGCAGGTTGGGCAGCCCTGGCGCGGTTCGCGCGGGGCCGCCGAACGGGGTCGTCACGGGTTGTCTCCTCGATATCGGGACACCTGGGTATCAGACGCCCACATCATGCCAACGGTGGCGGGATCCGTGCAGTGCCCGGCGCCCCTGGTTGCAGGAAAGCCACTTTCACGCAACCAGGTTGCGTGAAAGTGGCTTTCCTGCAGTGCGGTGGCGGGCATCCTCAGCGTTGCTTGTACTCCCGCAGCAGGCCCCGACTGATGATCATCTTCTGGATCTCCGGTGCCCTCCCCGATCAGCAGGAACGGTGCCTCGCGCATGAGCCGCTCGATCTCGTACTCCTTGGAGTAGCCGTAGCCCCCGTGGATCCGGAATGCGTGGCTCGTGACCTCGGCGCAGTACTCGCTGGCGAGCAGCTTGGCATGCCCGCCTCGACGTCGAACCGGGCGCCCGAGTCCTTCAGCCGCGCCGCGTTGACCATCATCAGGTGCGCGGCCTCGACCTTCGTCGCCATCTCGGCGAGCGTGAACGCGATGGCCTGGTGCTGCGCGATGGGCCGACCTCACCGTAGCCGGTCGGTTTCTCGACCAGGAACGTGGCGAGGTTCTGGTGCGGTTTGTCCTTGCCCTCGTCGGTGCGCACCAGCACCGCGGTGAGGTTCGAGGTGCCGCCGTTGGTCAACCACATCTTCGCGCCGTCGATGACGTACTCGTCCCCGTCCTGGACGGCCTTGGTCTTGATCGCCGCGACGTCGGAGCCGAGATCGGGCTCGGACATCGAGAACGACCCCCGCACCTCCCCGGTGGACATCCGCGGCAGGTAGCGCTGCTTCTGCTCCGGTGTGCCGTGCCGGCCGACCATGTAGGCCACGATGAAAAGCGTGTTGATCACACCCGAGACGCTCATCCAGCCCCGCGCGACCTGCTCGACGACCAGTGCGTAGGTGAGCAGCGACTCGCCGAGGCCGCCGTAGGACTCCGGGATGGTGAGCCCGAACAGCCACATCTCCCTCATCCTGTCGACGATGTCCTGCGGGTAGGTGTCGGCGTGCTCGAGCTCGGTGGCGTGCGGAAGGATCTCCTTGTCCACGAACGTCCTGACGGTGGCCAGGATCTCCTGCTGGACGTCGGTGAGGCCGCGGTCTGGGCGAGCCGGGCCATGGGGTTCCTCCTGACGAGACGACCATGCAACCGGGAGGGTGACGGCAACCCCGACGCTGGACTTCTGATCGGCAAGTATCACCTGCGTTGGGCGACGGCAGCGCGTCAATGTCCCTGTGAGGGTCCTCACCCACCGCGGTTCACGCGCCGAGGCCGCCCAACCAGGCGTCCATGTGCGGGCAGTGCAGCCGGAGGTCGGGTACTCCGAGATCGGCGATCGCCAGCGGTCCGTCGAGTGTCTTCACGTAGTCAGGGCAGTAGCGCGCAAGGCGCTTGGAGGGAGCGGTGTCCGGTCCGTCATTGATCATCTCGACGCCACCGGCGGCATGTGCGTCGCCGTGCAGGGTCGCGGCGAGTGCGGGCTCACCCCGCAGCTGCGCGAGCCGATCGGCCGCCGCGAACACCCACGTCTCGAGCTCGTGCAGAACCAGGTGAGGAACGAAGCGCGAGTCGCCCACGGCTGCGGCAACGGCCGCTTCGACGTGGCGGACCCGATCGAGGGACGTGCCGGTCGGGCGGGTCGCCATGCCCGGCGAGTCGGCGGGGAACCCGTAGTAATCGACGACGGTCGTCAACAGTTCGAGGCTGGTGTTGCCGAGCAGGCGTCGCACGTCACCGGCGAATCGCCCCCACGACGTCGCGCCCCCGCGGTTCCAGGCGCCCCCGGCTGACCTGCGCGTCACGAGGATGGAGGAGGTGATCCAGAAGCCCCGCTCACCCAGGTAGGGCGCGAGGACCTCCCGCACGACCGTGTCCTCCGTCTGTCCCTCGACCAGCAGGTGCAGCCGACGCATCGCGTCAGCCATCGGCGAGGCCGGCGATCGAGCCCGGCCGGCCACCGATGAGGTTCTTTTCCCAGAGCTCACCCAACGAGTACTCCTGCAACCAATCCTGCAGGAGTACCGGATCGGGACGGACGAACGTAGAACCCTGCTCGCGCCGCTCCACGACGATCAGTTCGGACAGGTCGAACTGGTTCATCAGCGTGACCGACTGTGTGGCGATCATGACCTGGCTGCGCTTGGACGCCTGCCGAAGCAGGTCGGCCAGCTGCACAAGGGCGTAGGGATGCAACCCAAGCTCGGGCTCATCGAGGACGACGAGCGCGGGCAGCCACGGCTGCAGCAGCAGGGTGGACAGGCACAGGAACCGGAGCGTGCCGTCGGACATCTGGTACGCGGAGAATACGGCGTCGGTCTCGTGCTCCCGCCACCGGAGCTGGATCTGGTCCTGGTTCTCGGGCTCCAGCACGAAGTCCCGGAAAAAGGGGGCTACCTGCCGGAGCGACCCCACGATGCGCCGATAGGCGGCTGCGTCGCGCCCATCCGCGCTTTCCCGGAGGCGGCGCAGGACGGCGGCCAGGTTGCCGGCATCGGGTCGCAGTGCAAGATTGTCCGCGGTAGTGACGAACTGCTTGACCGGCGCTGTCGGGCTCGTGTCGTGGAAGTGGTACACGCGGCAACCGCGGAGCAGGTCGATGATGTACGACGCGACCAGATGGCCTCGGCCCCCCCCTGCCACGGTCGCGTGGAGCTTCGTCTCACGGTGACCTCGGTCGATCGAGTCGTGCCACGGCCTGGCATACCGCTCCGGGTCCCGGTAGTAGATATGCTCGTCGATGAAGAACAGGCCGCCGTCCGGGGCCGGCACGAGCACCGCGTCGTAGCGGCTCTCGTCCTGACCCCGCCCGCGCAGCGACAGCCGGATGTGCTTCGCCTCCAGAGTGGCGTTCACCAACGCCGCGGCGCCCCCGCGGCGCGCCACGTGGACGCGTAGGTCCTCGTCGACGATCCGGCCCAGCAGCTCGAGCGCGCGGATGAGGTTGCTCTTGCCCGCCCCGTTGGCTCCCACAAGCACATTGAGCGAACCAAGCTCCACCGAAGCCTCGACGATCGAGGTGAAGCCCTCGACGTCGAGACGTTCGATCATCCGGTCCGGCATGGGTGCAAGCGTACGGTCACGCCAGCTTGGACCGGGGTCAGGCGGCCGGCGGGGTCCAGCGGTCGGTGCGCTCCATGCCGGCGGCCCGACCCTTGCCCGAGATCACCAGCGCCATCTTGCGCGATGCCTCGTCGATCATCTCGTCGTCGATCATCGCCGCGCCACGCGTGCCGCCGGCCTCCGAGGTGTAGTACTCGTAGGCGTCGAGGATGTTCTCGGCGTGGTCGTAGTCCTCCTGCCGCGGGCTGTAGGCCTCGTTGGCGGCGTCGACCTGGCCGGGATGCAGCACCCACTTGCCGTCGAAGCCCAGTGCGGCCGAGCGACCGGCGACCCGGCGGTACCCGTCGACGTCCTTGATCTGCAGGAACGGTCCGTCGATGGCCGCCTTGTCGTGCGCGCGGGCGGCCATCAGGATGCTCATCAGGATGTGGTGGTAGGCGTCGCCCACGTCGTAGCCGGGCGGCTGCTCACCGACCACCAATCCCCTCATGTTGATCGACGCCATGAAGTCGGCCGGGCCGAAGATGACCGCCTCGACCCGTGGGGACGCGGCGGCGATGGCGTTGACGTTCGTCAGCCCCAGCGCGTTCTCGATCTGCGCCTCGATGCCGACGCTCCCGACCTCGTAGCCCATGGCCCGTTCGATCTGGGCGAGCAGCAGGTCGAGCGCGACGACCTGCTCGGAGGTCTGCACCTTGGGCAGGATGATCGCGTCGAGGTTGGCGCCGGCGCCCTCGACGACCTCGGTGACGTCGCGGTAGGTCCACTCGGTGGTCCAGTCGTTGACCCGGACGGCGCGGAGCTTCCCCTCCCAGCCGCCCTCGTTCAGCGCCGCGACGATCGTCGTGCGGGCGCCGGGCTTGGCCGGCGGTGCGCAGGCGTCCTCCAGGTCGAGGAAGACCTGGTCGGCCGGCAGCGTCCGGGCCTTGTCGATGAACTTCTGGCTGGACCCGGGAACCGCCAGGCAGGACCGGCGGGGGCGGTTGCGGTTGCGGGTGCTCACAGGCGGACTCCTCGGCGACGTCGACGCGCGTGGCGACGATGCTGACACGGCTGCCGCCGTACGGCGCGCACGGGTGATCGGTTTCTCACCCCAGCAGATACTTCAGAAGAGCCACATCGCCGAGCTGGCGTACCTCGGTCAGCCGCATCCGGCGCCCCGGACCGTGCGGAAAGCGCCCCGGACCGACGAACCGGGGCGCAGCCTGGTCGCCGACGAAAAACGGGGCGAGGACGACGTGCAGCTCGTCGACCGCTCCAGCGGTGAGGAACAACGTGTGCATTGCCGTCCCGCCCTCCACCAGCAGCCGAGAAACGCCCCGAGCGGCCAGGTCCGCGAGCACGGTGTCGAGCCGCAGTGGTGCACCGGCGGCGACGACGGTGGCGACCCCGGTCAGCCGGCGGGACAGCTCCGCCGCCGCGCCCGACCCGGTGTAGACAAGCTTGTCGACGCTGCCTGCCGTGAAGAAGCTCGCGCTCGGATCCAGCGTGCCGCTGTTGCTCAGGGTCACTTTGATCGGAGAACGGGGTAATCCCCGTCGAGCGCGCTCGGCCCGGCGTTCCGCAGACCGCACCAGTAGCCGCGGGTTGTCCGCCCTGATCGTTCCGGCGCCCACGAGGATGGCGTCCACACCCGCGCGCACCTCGTCCACCCGGTCGACGTCCGCGTCGTTGGACAGCAGCAGCCGCTCCGCGGCGGTGTCGTCGATGTAGCCGTCCAGGGATGCAGCCACGGACAGCAGGACGTACGGGCGACCCTTGGTCATCGACGCAGGGTCTCACTTGCGCCCCGGCCGGATCAGCCCCCCGGCAGCGCCACGAGCTCACCACGGGCCACCGCCACCACCGCTCCGCGCACCGAGGCCTGCACCGCCGCACCACCCCGGGCCGCCACCACGACCTCGAGTCGTGACGGTCTGCCGATCTCCGCACCCTGGTCGATGGTGAACCCGGACGGCCCGTCGGCGGCGAGCAGCCCGCGGTCGGCAAGAAACACCCCCAACGCGACGGCCGCCGAACCCGTCGCCGGGTCCTCGGGCACCCCCGACCCCGGCGCGAACATCCGCAGGTGGGCGCGGGCCGCGACCGGGTCGAACGCGACGACGACGAGCCCGGTCAGCCCCGGGGTCACCGCCCGGACCGCGGCGTCGTCGCTCCTCGCCCTGGCCACCGCGGCCGGGTGCACCGGCAGGAAGACGTAGGGGATCCCGGCCCCCGCCTCGCCTGCGGCCATCGAGTCGTCGACATCGGCCTCGGTCAGCCCGACCGCTCCGGCCAGCACCCCCGCCTCGACCCGGGCGCCGACCACCGGCTCACCGCCGGTGACCCCGCCGCCCCCGCGGTCGACGTGTACCGCCAGCAGTCCCGCGCCGCACTCCTGCACCACGTCCCCATAGCTGATCACCCCGTCCCTGGCGAGCACCCACGCGGCCCCGACACTCGGATGCCCGGCGAAGGGCAGCTCCACCGCCGGAGTGAAGATCCGCAGCCGGTAGTCGGCGCCGGCGCGGGTCGGAGGCAGCGGGAACACGGTCTCCGAGAGGTGGAACTCGGCCGCGATCTCCTGCATCTCGTCGGTGTCGAGAGCGTCGGCCCCGTGCACCACGGCCAGCGGGTTGCCGGCGTAGGCCCGGTCGGTGAACACGTCGACGACGTCGTAACCCAGCGTTGCCACGGCAGGGAGCGTAACCGGCGAGGATCGGCCGGGGCAGCGGTTTAGGCTGGTCGCATGGGCGCGGCACGGGTCTTCGTGGCACGGATGGTGGGCCTCGCCGTGTTCGGCCCCGACGGCGAGCGCATCGGCAAGGTGCGCGACGCGGTGGCCTCGCTGCGGGTCGACGCGAGCCCGCCGCGGGTGCTCGGCCTCGTCGTCGAGCTGGCCACCCGGCGGCGGATCTTCGTCCCGATGCTGCGGGTCACGACCATCGACCCGGGTGCGATCACCCTGGCCACCGGATCGGTGAGCCTGCGCGGGTTCCACCAGCGGCCGAACGAGGTGCTGGTCGTCGGCCAGCTCGTCGACGCGCCGGTGCGGCTCACCGAGTCCGGCACCGACGCCGTGGTCGTCGACGCCGGGATCGAGCCGACCCGCTCACGGGACTGGGTGGTCGGACGCCTGGCGGTGCGCCCGCGCCGCGCCCGGTTGACCCGCCGCAGCCAGGTCCAGGTGGTGGCGTGGAGCGCGGTGTCCGGGCTCACCCTGACCGACCGGCAGGGCACCGAGGGGCTGCTCGCGGTGTTCGAGACGATGCGGCCCGCCGACGTCGCCGCGGCGCTGTCCGAGCTGCCCGCCAAACGCCAGCACGAGGTCGTCGACGCCCTCGACGACGAGCGGCTCGCCGACGTGTTCGAGGAGCTGTCGGAGGTCGACCAGCGCATGCTGCTCGCGCACCTGCACGTCGAGCGCGCCGCGGACGTGCTGGAGGCGATGTCCCCCGACGACGCGGCGGACCTGCTCGGTGAGCTGCCCGGCGACGAGTCCGACCGGCTGCTCGCGCTGATGGAGCCCCAAGAGTCGGGGCCGGTCCGGCGGCTGCTGCGCTACTCGTCGGACACCGCGGGCGGGCTGATGACACCCGAGCCGATCATCCTGCGGCCCGACGCGACCGTCGCCGAGGCGCTCGCCCACGTCCGCAACCCCGACATCCCACCCGCGCTGGCCACCATGGTGTTCGTCTGCCGGCCGCCCTCGGAGACCCCGACCGGGCGCTACCTGGGCTGTGCACACGTCCAGCGCCTGCTGCGGGAGGCGCCGTACGAGCTGGTCGCCGGCGTGGTGGACAGCGAGCTGGCCCGGCTCACCCCGGAGGCGACGCTGGAGGAGATCACCCGCTACTTCGCTGCGTACAACCTCGTCGCCGGGCCGGTCGTCGACTCCGCGGACCACCTGCTCGGCGCGGTGACCGTCGACGACCTGCTCGACCACCTGCTCCCGGGCGGCTGGCGCGACCAGATGACCGAGCCGACGGATGGTTACGTCGGATCCGGCGGCCAACGCGACCGGGTGGTGGATCATGCCTGAGCTACACACCCACCGCAGGCTCGACCAGCCCCGGC
Organism: Mycobacteriales bacterium; assembly: GCA_038254065.1. Classification (GTDB taxonomy): domain Bacteria; phylum Actinomycetota; class Actinomycetes; order Mycobacteriales; family Pseudonocardiaceae; genus Pseudonocardia. Next base: position 21,914 of record JBBSGM010000045.1, read on the forward strand.
TGGGTCGCCGGCGCATCGAGGTCGACCCGGACGGCTTCGCGAAGCTCTCGGAGCGGGTCGCCCGGTTCCTGGGCACCGGCCGGTTCCTGGCGATCCAGAGCATTGTCGTCCTGGCATGGATCGCGCTCAACCTGTTCGCGGTGTCCCTGCGCTGGGACGCCTACCCGTTCATCCTGCTCAACCTGGCCTTCTCCACCCAGGCCGCCTACGCCGCGCCGCTGATCCTGCTCGCGCAGAACCGGCAGGACGACCGGGACCGGGTCGCGCTCGAGGAGGACCGCAGCCGGGCCGAGCGCACCAAGGCCGACACCGAGTACCTGGCCCGCGAGCTCGCCGCGCTGCGGCTGGCGGTCGGCGAGGTGGCGACCCGCGACTACCTGCGGGGCGAGCTGGACAGGCTCGCCGAGCGGCTGGGTCCCGGCCGAGCCTCGGCCGAGCCGCTCGAGCGGCGCAACGCCCGGGTCACCCGGCCAGCAGGTGACTGATCCGTTCCAGGACGGCGAGGTCGTCGGACCCGAGCTTGGCCGCGAAGTGCTGGCACACCCCGCGCAGGTGAGTGCGGGCTGCGGTGCGCAGCCGGTCCAGCCCGGCCTGGGTCAGCTCGGCGGCGACCCCTCTGCCGTCGGTCGCCACCCGCGAGCGGGCGACGAACCCGGCCCGCTCCAGCCGGTCGACCAGCCGGGTCACCCCGGACCGGGACAGCAGCACCGCGTCGGCGAGCTCGGTCATCCGCAGCCTGCGCCCCGGCGCCTCGGCGAGCTGCACGAGCACGTCGTAGGCGGCCAGCGAGAGCCCCTGCTCCGCGACGAGCTCGACCTCCAGTGCGCGGGTGATGCTGGCGTGCGCCCGCAGGAAGGACCGCCAGGAGGCGAGCTCCTCGGGGCCCGGTGCGCGGAGCTCGGGCGCCGGATGGCGGTCGGGACCGACGTCCGGCGGTGCGGCCGGTCCAGCGCAGGCGGTGTACGTCACGCATGCAGATGCTACGGACCCCCGCGGCCGCGCGGTGCGCGCACGTAGCATGGGCCCCCAGTCGCACGCAGCGACATCGCGTGCCGAGACATCGAGGAAGGGTCCAGCGGAGAAGCTGATGTCCGTCATCGGAAACGCCCACGCCGACACCATCGAGCAGGCCGTCCGGGCCGCGCTGACCAGGGTCGAGGACCCGGAGATCCACAAGCCGATCACCGAGCTCGGGATGGTCAAGGGCGTCGCGGTGTCGGCCGACGGGGTGGCGAGCGTCGGGGTCTACCTGACGGTGGCGGGCTGCCCGATGCGGGCGACGATCACCCAGCGGGTGACCGATGCGGTCTCCGCGGTGCCAGGGATTCGGGCGGTGGACGTCGAGCTGGACGTGATGAGCGACGAGCAGCGCACCGAGCTGCGCCGTTCGCTGCGCGGGGACGCCACGGAGCCGGTCATCCCGTTCGCCCAGCCCGGTTCGCTGACCAGGGTCTACTGTGTGGCGTCGGGCAAGGGCGGGGTCGGCAAGTCCTCGGTGACGGTCAACCTGGCCGCCGCGATGGCCGCCCGCGGGCTGCGGGTGGGCGTGGTCGACGCCGACATCTACGGCCACTCGGTGCCGCGGATGCTCGGCACCACCGCGCGGCCCACCAAGGTCGAGAACATGATGATGCCACCACAGGCGCACGGAGTGAAGGTCATCTCGATCGGCATGTTCACCCCGGGCAACGACGCGGTGGTCTGGCGCGGCCCGATGCTGCACCGCGCGCTGCAGCAGTTCCTCGCCGACGTGTTCTGGGGCGACCTCGACGTGCTGCTGCTCGACCTGCCTCCCGGCACCGGCGACATCGCGATCTCCACCGCACAGCTCATCCCGAACGCCGAACTGCTGGTGGTCACCACCCCGCAGCGCGCCGCCGCCGAGGTGGCCGAGCGGGCCGGGTCGATCGCGCTGCAGACCCGCCAGCGGCTCGTCGGGGTGGTGGAGAACATGTCCTGGATGGAGCTGCCCGACGGTTCCCGGACGGAGGTCTTCGGGTCCGGTGGCGGGCAGGCCGTGGCCGACTCGCTGACCAGGATCCTCGGCGCACCGGTGCCACTGCTCGGCCAGATCCCGCTGGAGACCCGGCTGCGCGAATGCGGCGACGCCGGCACCCCGATCGTGCTCGCCGATCCCGACTCCGCATCCGCCACGGCGCTGCGGGCGGTGGCCGACAGGCTCACCACCCGGGCCCGCGGCCTGGCGGGGATGTCCCTGAACATCATCCCCATCCGCACGTGAGCCCCAGCAAGAACATTGAGGAGCCACCCTGCTGTTCTAGAGGCCTCACAACAGCAGTGTGGCTCCTGAATGCAGCTGTCACGGCATCAGGTGGCGTCCGGGTCGATGGGGGGGCGTTCGCCCGGGGCGAGGCGCGGCGGGGCGGGGGCGGGGTGGGTTGAGCCGCCGTTGGTGGTTGCCGGCCCCGGGGCGAAGCCGTTGGGCTTCTGGGCGGGGGGGTCGTCGAACAGGGTGCGCTGGATGGCGGTGCGGGGGTTGAAGTTGCGCAGCCCGCGCAGGTCCTCGAGCGGCTTGCGCAGCTCGTCGAACTCCGGGCCGAGCTCGCTGCGCAGCTGGTCACGCGCGCCGGTGGCGTACTCCCGGACCTGCTTGATCGTCTTGCCGAGCCACGCGGCGGCGGACGGCAGCCGCTCCGGACCGAGGATGAAGAGCCCGGCCACGATGAGCACCAGGATCTCGCCCCAACCGACACTGTTGAACACGGGACCAGCCTACCCGGCCGTTCCCCACCGGCGTCGGTTCAGTCCGAGGCGAGCACCGCGGACACCGTGAGCGGGCGGCCGTCCCGGACGAGCTGCACGGTCACCGGCGTGCCGGGGGCCGTCTCCCGGACCGCGACCGCCAGCTCGTCGGCCCCGCCGACGTGCCGATCCCCCAGCCTGACGATCACGTCACCCTCCAGGATCCCGGCCGCCGCCGCGGCCCCGCCCTGCACGACGTTCTCCACCTGGGCGCCGTCGGTGGTCCCGTCGGTGACCGACTTGGCATTCACCCCCAGTACGGCGTGCTTGACCACACCGGTGCGGATGAGCTCCTGCGCGATGGCCCTGGCGTCGTCGATCGGGATGGCAAAGCCCAGCCCGATGGAACCACCCTCGCCCTGCCCGGGGCTGCGGATCGCGGTGTTGATCCCGACGACGGCACCGGTCGAGTCGACCAGCGGGCCACCGGAGTTCCCCGGGTTGATCGCCGCGTCGGTCTGGATCGCGTCGATGACGGCGTCCCCCGCGCCGTCGAGCCGGACCGGCCGGTGCAGCGCGCTGACGATGCCGTCGGTCACCGTGCCGACCAGCCCGAACGGGGAGCCGATGGCGAGCACCGCATCACCGACCGCGAGCGTGGCGGAGGAGCCGATCTGCGCGACCGTCGGGTTGCTCACCCCGACCTTCACCACGGCCAGGTCGGTCTTGGGGTCGCGGCCGACGATCCGCGCCGGGGTGCGGGTACCGTCGGAGAAGATCGCCTCGATCCCGGCCCCCGGCACCTGCGCCGCGGGGGCGACGACGTGGTTGTTCGTCAGCACGTACCCGGTCGGGTCGATGACGACACCGGAGCCGGTGCCACCCTGGTCACCGACCCTGACCTCGATGGAGACCACCGCCGGGAGGACCCGGGCGGCGATGCCGGCCACCGAGCCGGGCGGGCGCTCCTTGGCCTGCGTCACCGGGGTGAGGGTCGCGCCGGGGTCGGTCAGTACCGACGCGCTGTCGGCGGTCCATCGGCCGACCAGCCCGCCCACGGTCCCGATGAGCAGGGCGAGCACACCGAGCACGGCCAGCGCCCGCGGGTGCACGCGGCCGCCGAACAGCATCTCGCGCACGCTGAGCCGGGCACCGGGGCCGGGGGCGGCCGGCACCGCACCGGTGTCGCCGGGAGGTGGCGGACCGAGTTCGACGGGGCTGCCGGGGTTGCGCCACGGATCGGTGGCGCTGCCCCAGAACAGCTCCGGCGGCCCGCCGTCATTCCCATTGCTGCGCGTGTCGGGCGGGCGCTGCAGCGGGTCCGGGTCGCCCGGCCCGCGGCCGAAAGCGCCGGCCGGGAAGGCGGGTGGCGACCCGGGCGACACGCCGTTCCCGGCGCCGACGTCGTCGTGCCGGGCGGGCGGGCGGGCGAAACTCCGGTCGGCGCCCGCGGGCCGACCGAACGCGGCAGCGACGGCGATGTCGACGGGCGGGCGTTCCAGCGGACGCGGACCCAGCCGCGGCGGCTCCGGGCGGGCCGTCGACCCTGCCTCCTGCTCGTCGCTCATCGCACTCAGCCTGCCCCAGCGCGGGTGAAGTCCGCGTAGCCGACGCTCAGCGCGGCGTGCTGGGCGGGAGGCTCGAGGTCGGCGTCGGCGTCGGGGTCGGGGTCGCACTCGCCGGGGGGACCGCCGGGTCGAGCCTGGTGTCGAGCACCGCACCCACCTGCCCGGGGTGGCCGCGGACGGTACCGCCGAGCACGCCCCGGTCGGCGCCCGGTACCGGCGTCCGGACGTCGACCGACGCCGACGGCGGGCCGAGTGCGAGCGCGCCGAGCGCCAGGCCGGACACCGCGGCGCCGGCGCCGAGGCGTATCCAGGACCCCGGTCGGCGGCCGTGCGTGACCGGGGAGACGGGCCGGCCGGCCGGCGGGCCGGCGGATGACCGTGGCGGCGGCTCGGGCCGCAGCACGGAGACCAGCTGACCGTCGGCGGTCATCGCCAACCCGGCAGGCGGGGCGGGCAGATCGGCGTCCTGGGGAATCGACCTGAGGCTGGACAGCAACGAGGAGGACATGCCCGGCGCCTGCGCGGAACGCAGCAGCATCCGCGCCTGGCCCTGGGCGACGACCTCCTTCGCGCAGTCCGGACAGTGCGCCAGGTGATGGGTCGCCCTGGCCTGCGCGCCGGCCGTGAGCTCGTCGTCGACGAAGGCGACGATCGCATCCATGCACAGATGCGACCCGCCCCAGTCCGGAGTGCTCACCGAGAAGCGTCGGCGCGCCTCGGTCATCCCGCGGCCTCCCCTGCGAGAACTGCCTCGCGGCTCGTGTCGGTCGCGGCCCGGTGCCGCTCCAGCGTGGTGCGCAGGGCGGCCCGGCCGCGGTGGATCCTGCTTCGCACAGTACCGAGCTTCACCCCGAGAGTGGCACCGATCTCCTCATAGGACAAACCCTCCACATCGCAGAGCACGACGGCGGCGCGGAACTCCGGGGCCAGCTCGTCGAGCGCGGCCTGCAGGTGGGGGTCGAGATGGGTCTCGGAGAACACGATCTCGGGCTCGGGACCACCGCCCGGGATCCGGTCGGTGTCCTCGGGCAGCCCCTCCATCCGGACCCGCGCCCGGCGCCGGACCAGGTCCAGGAACAGGTTCGTGGTGATCCGGTGCAGCCAGCCCTCGAAGGTGCCCGGCCGGTAGGACGCCAGCGAGCGGAACACCCTGATGAACGTCTCCTGGGTGAGGTCCTCGGCGTCGTGCGGGTTGCCGGTGAGCCGGTAGGCAAGGCGGTACACCCGGTCGCCGTGCTCACGGACGACCTCGTCCCAGCTCGGCGGCGTCCAGTCGGCACCCTCGCCGGGCAACACGGTCGCGGACGGGATCCCCGCCGAGGAGATCGCGAGCTGCGCGGTGGCTGGGCGAGCGGTCATGGTGGCGAACGCACCTCCTGCGGCGGGTCGTGCCGATGGGGGAACGTCCGACGCGAGGCCGGCATTCCCGGACTCCCGCGGCCGCGACGGCCGGCGACCCCGACCGTGCATCAGCTACGGTCCCCCATCGTTGTGAACGATGCGTGAGAAGCCGCTGAGAGGACCCTGTGAAAGTCGTCGGCGGGTGAAAGTGGCCGCCGGTCCGCGTCGCCGCGCCCCGCGGATCACAGCGCGGTCGCGCCCTTGCCCAGCACGACGACCCGGCCGGGGCTGACGGTGTAGCGGGCCCGGTCGCGCGCCAGGTCGACCCCGACG
>JBBSGM010000046.1:0-27230 GCA_038254065.1 Mycobacteriales bacterium
CCGCCCACCCCGACACGGCGTGCGATCCGGCAACAACGGCTCCAGACGCGCCCACTCAACATCAGTCAGATCATGACGAGCATGCATGAGCAAGATCTACCGCACCCGAACATCAAGATCCCGCAGACACGCCCTAGTACGGACAATCAATGCGATACCGGTCTGGCGGGAACGCAGGCACCGCCGAGCAGGACCCTCACCGCCGGGTTGCCTGATATACCCCCATCCGATGCCTCATCAGCGTTGAGTGCGGAGGGCGAGATCGACGGCCGCTTGCGGGCTGGTCGCGTTGGCGACGGGGTCGGTGAGCGGCTTGCTGTCGTGGTCGAGGACGGTCCAGCCGCCAAGGGTGATCACCGGAATGGCGCCGCGTCGTTTGGCCAGGGCGATCTCCGACAGAGTGCCCCAGGATCCGCCAATGGCGATGACTGCATCAGCAGACCAGACGATGATCGCGTTTCGGGCCTCGCCCATGTTGGTGACGATCACCGCCGACAGGTCGGGGCTCGCGCCTTCGGTGGTGTCATCAGGGCGCACGCCGATGACGAGGCCGTTCTCCGCGCGGGCTCCGGCGGCGACTGCGGCCATCACGCCGGTACCGCCGCCGCAGATCACCACCGCTCCGGCCAGCGCCAGCAGACGCCCGACCCCATAGGCGTTGGTCTTGTCCTCCTCGGTGCAGTGGCGGGGTCCGCAGACGGCAACCTGCACAGGCACGTTCGCATTTCTCCTTATCGTCTGTGTCGGGTGGTCAGTCGGTCGAGCCCGGTTCCAGCCCTACCGGCGCAGCAGCAGGGTGGGTACAGAACTCGGCGAGCTCATCTCGCAGGGACGCCACTGTGGACGAGGCGATGTCGGGGCGCTCGGCCAGTAGGGTGTGCAGGGAGCGGGCTCTGCTGGTCACCGGCACGGTGCGCTGCTCGGTGACCGTGGATCGCAGCACGGGCACGAGGTGCTCGCGGACCGCGTCGAGGTCGCCTCGGGCCAGGTGGGCGCGGGCGAGGTCGATTCGGGCGGCAGCCACGAACTGGGCGTTCGGATGGCGTTCGGCGGTGAGTTCGTCCACGGCGGTGACGGCCCAGTCCACGGCGGCAGCCAGGTGGTCGGTGCCACCGATTTCGCGGTGGGCTTCGCTGGCGTAGTAGGCGGCCTTCCCAGTGGCGAAGGCGAATACGCCCGGCTCGTCGGCACTGGGCTCGATAGGCGCGGTGGCGGCGACCGCCAATGCCCGCCCGACCTCGGACGGCTCGCGGCGGGCGGCGTGGACGCGGGCCTGCTGGCTGGCCAGCCGCAGCAGCGCGGTACCGCTGGTGGCATCAGCCAGCGCGGACTCCACGAGTTCGGCGGCGTCGTCGTAACGGCCGTCCCAGTACGCGACGTTGGACTGCACCCAGCGGACGTAGACCCGCAGCGGGGTGTAGCCGGACATCTCGGCGCAGTGCAGCGCGGTGCGGGCGTGGGTGTGGGCGGCGTGCGGATGCCCCAGATCAGCGGAGGCGTGTGCGAGCAGAGCGCCCAGCTGCCCGCCGACCTTGTACAGGTGCACGGTGTGCCGGGGCTGCTGCCGACCGGCGATCAACCCGAACACATCGTCGCGGGTACCGATCAGGCGGCCGAACACGGTGGCGGGCGGGTCGATCAGGTAGCGCAGGGCGATCTCGGCGACGTCGGCGTCCATCTGTTCCAGCACATCGTCATCGACGTTGGTGGTGGCGCTCCAGCGTCGGAACTGGGCGGATTCCTCGGCTGCCATGACTACCTCCTCACGGATTGGCAGGCCGCGTGCATCGCAGCGCACGATGCGACGGCTACCTCGGCTGAGAACAGTGTCGACGTGCCGGTGCGCGAGCCCAAGGCCAGGGTGGTCTCGGTCGCCCGGCATGACGATCCTCAGGGAGTCCGACAACCCGTCGTGATTTGCAACGCGAGCGGGTGCTCATGGGGGGACGGAGTGAGCAAGCGGCGGTCTGTAGGACTGAAGTGCTCCAGATCGTCCGCGTCGACGAGCTGGGCGAGTGTGCAGCCATGGCCGAAGGCGGCGGCGAGGTTAACCAGGTAACGCACGCTGGGTGGCGTGCCGCCGTGCGGCCAGCTCTCGAACTCGCTGATGCGGTTGTCCGACAGCTTGGAACCGGGGTGGACGGTGTTGTACTCCTGCGCCAGTTTCCACTGCGCCCAACCCAGGGCGTAACGCCAGGCCACGCGGGGCCGCAGGTTGAACCGACGAGACATCTCAGCGGCGATCTGAGTGACCGAGCACCCCAAGGATCGCATGCGGTCCCGTAGCTGGTCGCGCTCGGCTTTCGCCGAGGCCTCGGCTTTCCTGGACATCGACCTCACTCCCAGCACACGTCGAGTGCCACGCCTGCCGCAGACGGTAACGCCGAGACGGGGGCCCGCAGGACGTCATCTGCCGTACCGGCCGGAACATTTTGCCCGCCTGCTCGCTGTTTACGCAGTTCAAGCTGGGTGTGGTGGGCGGGGAAATGTTCCAGCACCCGCCGGAACCGAGGCTCCTGTGATCGAGGCCACGATGAATGTCGTCCGATGACACAACTACCGAGTCCGGCGCACCGGTCGGCGTGCGCGACGGCCGCCGGCGTCGCTTCCACCTGATCAATATAGGGACTCCGACCTCCTCCCTCATCAGGACAAGATCGGGATGCTGCGCGTCCAACCTGCCACGGAGCGTGGCAGCGGCGGGGCATACTCATGATCAGTCGAGAGCGGGAGGCAACATGTCCGAACGGCAGTCCACCACGCCCACCCCACGGTGGAGTGACCCGTTGTTCAGTCCTGGTGACCGGTTCCCGCTTGGCCCACCGCCGGGATACTGGGAGGGCGGCGGCGACGTGCCGAGCGGCCCCGAGACGCGTCCGTACTCGCTGCGAGGGGTGGTGACCGGGCCGAGGATGGACGTCGATCCCGGCGTGCACTATCAGTACTGCGAAGAACGGCAGATCGCGCTCGTGCGCTCCGGCGACGGCGCGGTGGTGCCTCTTCTTCGACACACCAAGCCCGGGCCGACGCCGGTCACCTCGGGTACGACCGACGGGCAGCCGGGCAACCCGCCCCCTGAGGAGATGGCCAGCCCGGACTACCAGAGCGACTGAGGTACGACCAGTGACCGTTCTCATTCTCGCTCGCCAGATCGAGCCGCAGGTCGACCGGGTGGTGGAGGAGCTGACCGCTCGTCAGGTACCAGTGTTCCGCACTGATCTCGCCGCGTTCCCGCAGGCGCTGACGCTGGATGCACGACTGGCGCCGGACGGCTGGACCGGGATGCTGGCCACCGAGCGTCGCGCCGTGTCGCTTCGCGATGTCCGCTCGATCTGGTACCGGCATCCCTCGCATTTGCACTGGCCGAGGGAATGTCTCGCCCCGAACGTCGGCACGCGGCGGCGGAGGCTCGCGTGGGCGTGGCCGGGGTGCTCTGCAGCTTGGACGTGCTCTGGGTGAACTTCCCGGCACGCGAATCGGACGCGCTCAAGCCCGCGCCAGCTCGATGTCGCCCGTCGGTGCGGCCTGCGAGTTCCCGAGACGCTGGTCACGAACAGTCCCGTCGGCGTGCGCGACTTCGCCACCGCGGTCGGAGGACCGCTCGCGGGCAAGAACCTGTCCGCAGCGTCGCTGGTGGAGTCCGGTCACCTGCAGACCGCCTACACCCGGCGACTCCGGCCCGACGATCTGGCCGACCTGTCGGGCGTGGAGACCACCGCTCATCTGTTCCAGCAGTTCATCGACGACAAGGTGTTCGAAGTGCGGGTCACTGTCGTCGGCACGCAGGTGTTCGCCGCCGCGATCCATACCACGTCGGATGCCGCTCGCGTCGACTTCCGTGCCGACTACCCGAACCTTGAGTACTCGGTCGTCGAGCCGCCGACGCCCGTCCGGGACGGGATGCTGGCCTTCATGCGGGCGTTCGGGCTGGTGTTCGGGGCGTTCGACTTCGCCGTCACCGCAGCCGGGGAATGGGTCATGTTCGAATGCAACCCGTTCGGCCAGTACGGCTGGCTGGAAGATGCTCTCGGTCTGCCCATCACCGCGGCCCTCGCCGACCTTCTCGAAGCTGGAGCCCGACCGTGAACCATCCCACCGACCTCAGCCCCGACGAGGAGCTGCGAGCCCGGGCCCGGCTCGCTGATCTCGCCGAGCGGTTCGCCGCGAAGGACATCCTCCGGACTCCGGCGTGGCGGGAGGTGTTCGAGCGGACCTGGCGCCATCCGTACGTGCCGGGCTACTACCCGGACAAGGACAGCCCGGTCGTGCTGTGCATCGAGCCCTCCCGCCGCCGCGATTGGCTCGACGCTGTCTACAGCGACACCACGCTGATCACCAAGCTCATGCCGGTGCCGCTCTCCCGGGCGCTGCGGCCCGCCACCGGGACGATGTACACCAGCTCGTCCACCCACCCTTCGCTCGTACTCGACATGCTGGAAACGCTCGATGTCGCCGACGGTCACCGCGTGCTGGAGATCGGTACCGGAACCGGTTACAACGCCGCGCTGCTCTGCGAGCGGCTCGGCAGCGGACGTGTCACCAGCGTCGACATCGATCCCGAGCTGGTCGACCTGGCCGGCGAACGGCTTGCGGCCAACGGGTACACGCCCGCCCTGGCCGCTGTCGACGGCGAGAACGGCTACCCGCAGGGCGCCCCCTACGACCGGATCATCTCCACCTGCGGCGTCCCTGCCCTCTCGCCTGCCTGGCTCACGCAGGCCGCCCCTGGCGCGGTGATCCTCACCGACGTGCACGGCCCGCTCGGGGGCACCCTGGCCCGGCTGACCGTTGACGATCACGGTTCGGCTGTCGGCAGGTTTCTGCCCCGCTGGGCGGGGTTCATGACCATGCGACACGACGTCGACCAGGCCGAGACGTCACGGCCGTGGGTATGTGAGCCGTTCTCGGAGTCGGTGACGTCGATCGACCCGGCCTCGCTCACCGTGCACGGCCTGTTCGGGTTCGTCATACAGTGGCAGCTTCCCCAGGTCACTCGCGCGCACACCATCGACGACGACGGCCGGCCCGTTGTCGACCTCGTCGCTGATGACGGCTCCCGCGCCGAGGTGACGATGACGCGGGGCCCGACGGGATACCGGGTGCGCCAGTACGGGCCCCAGCGGCTCTGGGACCGCGTCGAGGAGGCGATCACCTTCTGGGAGGTCGAGGGCCGACCGTCCTACGAGCGGTTCGGCATCACCGCCTCACCCCATGGTCAGACGGTCTGGTTCGACAACCCCGACAGCGGGCACCAGTGGCCCTTGCCGGTCGCGACAGGCCGCATACCCGACGGATCGTGAGGCCCCAGGCCTCAAGAAACGCCGGCGCGCGCCTGCGACGGTCGACACTGAGCGGCATGACCAGCAACGACGCCGTCGCCGCCCGGAAGCCCTCCCGCTGGCGACATCCGGCCAACCGACGCCGCCTGGACCGACGCAGTGCCGGGGAACGGATCGCCGATCAGGTCACCGCCGTGTTCGGGTCCTGGCGTTTCATCGTCATCCAGACGGTGATCGTGGTGGCATGGATCGCGCTGAACCTGCTCGCGGTGATCCGCCGCTGGGATCCGTACCCGTTCATCCTGCTCAACCTGGTGTTCTCCACCCAGGCTGCCTACGCCGCCCCGCTGATCCTGCTCAGCCAGAACCGGCAGGCCGACACCGATCGCATCACCGCCGAGCACGACTACCGGGTCAACCAGGTCACACTGCAGCACCTCATAGCCTGGCACCGCGACGCTCACGGCCCGGACTGTGCCTGCGTCGGGCAGTTCGGGCCTGCCGCCGAAGGCCTGCTGAGCAAGCTGTCCCGCGACCTGTGACCCGCCGGGTCCTGGCTCCCCGGTCGCTACCGGTCTACGGTTTCCATACCGGCGCCGACATCACAGTCGCCCTCCCGGCGACTCGGGGAGTCCGGACATGGCCGACACCATCGACCCATCCACCGCCGGGCAGCCGCCCGTTCCCGCGCCGCCGAGTGTCTCGCCGCAGGCCGTGCAAAGTTATCGGTCGCAGCTGAGGGCGGGCGACGACGTCGTCGACCCCACCACCTGGGCCGGTTCCGTACCGCAGGCGCACGGGATCGCGCCACGGGTGCGAGTCGGGCGCGACCGGTGGCTCAACCTGCTGTGGTTGCTGCCGATCGGGTTCGTGGTCCTGATCATCGCGGTGGCGGTCACGAAGGGCCTGCGCGGCCTCCCGTCGGTGCAGCGGTTCATCGCCCACTATCCCGGCACCAAGGCGGCGGCCGGCTCCGAGCAGCTCGCGGGTCTGCCGCCCTGGGTGGGAGCGCTGCATTTCCTCAACCTGTTCTTGCTGATCTTCATCATCCGGTCCGGGGTGCAGATCCTCACCGACCATCCGAGGCTGTACTGGACCCGGCACAGCACTCCGGGCCGTGACTGGTTCCGGATCCAGAAGCCGGTTCCCGCCGACCCGCTGTGGACCGCCAAGAAGGACTCGATCAGCCTCCCGGGGCAGGTCGGACTGCCGGGGATTCGGCATTCGATCGGGCTGGCCCGCTGGTGGCATCTGGGGGTCGACACCCTGTGGCTGCTCAACGGCGGGGCCTTCTACGTGCTGTTGTTCGCGACCGGGCAGTGGCGGCGTCTGGTCCCGACCAGCTGGGACATCGTCCCGAACGCGGGGTCGGTCCTGATCCAGTACTTGTCGCTGGACTGGCCCACCGAGACGGGGTGGGTGGCCTACAACGGACTGCAGCTGATCGCCTACTTCATCACGGTCTTCGTCGCCGCCCCGCTCGCGCTGATCACCGGCCTGGGCATGTCGCCGGCGCTGTCCACCCGCTTCAAGCCGATCAGCAGGGTGTTCAGCATCCAGCTGGCGCGCTCCCTGCACTTCCTGGTGCTGGTCTGGTTCCTGCTGTTCATCGTGATCCACATCGCCCTGGTGTTCACCACCGGCCTGTTGCGCAACCTCAACCACATCTACGCCGCGCGAGACGACACCGGCTGGTTGGGCTTCTGGATCTTCGCGGCATCGATGGTCGTGGTCGGCGCCGGCTGGGTCGCGGCCACCCCGTTCACCTTGGGCCACCCGCGGGTGGTGCAACGGGTCGGGTACGCGCTGATCGGCCCGGTGCAGCGGCTGTTCGAACACCTGGACTCCACCCCTGGCGAGTACACCGAGGCCGACATCTCGCCCTACTTCTGGCACAACGGCCAGTACCCCGACTCGGCGGAGTACACGGCGCTGTTCGAGGGCGACTTCGCGGACTACCGGCTGCGGGTCAACGGTCTGGTCGAGCACCCCGTCGAGCTCGATCTGGTAGCGCTGCGGGCGCTGACGCGCCACGAGCAGATCACCCAGCACTTCTGCATCCAGGGTTGGTCGGGCATCGCCAAGTGGGGTGGGGTGTCGATGCAGACCATCGTCGACCTGGTCCGCCCGGCGCCCGAGGCACGCTGGGTCGTGTTCTACTCTCTCGGCGACGGCCCTGACCAGGGCAACTACTACGACGCGCACCCCATCGAGCAGATGAGCTATCACCTGACGATGTTGGCCTACGACATGAACGGAAAGCCGCTGTCGTTCGGGCACGGTGCCCCGCTGCGGCTGCGGAACGAGGCCCAGCTCGGCTTCAAACAGGTCAAGTGGATCAAGGGGGTGGAGTTCGTCGCGGACTTCCACCAGATCGGCGGCGGCTACGGCGGCTACAACCAGGACCACGAGTTCTTCGGCTACCGACAGTCCATCTAGAGGAGAGGCTCGCATGGAGAAGTCCTCGTTGACGGCCCTGGCCCGTCAGCAACTCAACCTCGCGCAGAGCGCGGCCAGCGGGCGCAGCGCGCAGACCGTGTACGGCGGCCACGAGCACGTGCTGCGCCAAACCCTGATCGCCCTGGCTACCGGGCAGATGCTCGACGAGCACGAGAATCCCGGGGAGGCGACCGTCCACGTGCTGCACGGACGCGTCCGGCTCGCTACGGACGACACGTCGTGGGAGGGCTCTCCCGGAGACCTGCTGATCGTGCCGGACGCTCGGCACACCCTCGAAGCGCTGGAGGCGGCGGCGGTGCTGCTCACCGTCGCCAAGCGCCGCTGACACCGTCAGTCCTCGACGACGGCGATCGAGGTGATCCGGTGCAGCGGTACCCGGTAGCGGGCGCCGTCGACGCTGTCCCGGCCCTCGACGATCCCGCCGCCCACGTTCATCGGCTCCAGCACCCGTTCGCCGGCCACGCCGTGCCCGTCGACGAACCCGATCCACACGGTACGTCGGGCCCGTGCCGCCTCCTGCAGGGTGGCCAGGGTGGCGCCGGTGCCGTTGGCCGGTACTGCGACGCCCCGGCGAATCCCGGCCAGTGCGTCGCCGGCACGCATCCGGGCCACCACCGACGCCACCCGCGCCCCGTCGGGCTCGGTGGGGCCGACGGGCCGGGCGGCGGCGCGGCGGCGCGGCTCGATCCGTCTACCGCGGTCGCCGAGGTCGAGCACGCCGCCGGCCGCGTCCTCAGCGGCGGGACTGAACCCGGCCGCGCGCAGCCGACCCACCAGGTCGACGAGCGGCAGCGGGCTGACCGCCACGGTGGGCGCGATCCGGCGCAGCGCGAGCACCGCGGCGTCGGGATGGGCGAGCACCTCGCAGAGCAGCACCTCGTCGTCGGACCGCAGGAACGACGCCGCCACGCCGCCGCGCAGCCGGCCGTACCGCCGGGCCACGTCGTCGACGAGGTAGCTCAGCGCCTGCGGCACCGGCGTCGCGGACCGGGCGAGCAGCACGTCACGCAGCTCCGCCGCGGTGCGTCCGGCGTCGAGCGCGCGACGCACGCTGGCCTCGGTGAACCGGTAGACGATCGCCCCGCCCGCCGACTCGACGTCGGCCATCAGGTCCAGCTCGCGCGCCAGCTCGGGCACCAGCGGCCCCGGCGCGACCGCGGTGAGGTCGGCTTGCAGCAGCACGTGGTCGATCGGGTCGGGCAGGGTCACCCGCAGCGCCGCGGCCGCCGCACCGGGCTCGTCGAGCAACGCCCGCCCCGGCGCGGACAGCGCGTCCAGTGCCACGACGCCGAGCACGGTCGCCTCGGTGAGGGTCCAGACCACCACCTCGTCGCGCAGCCGGCCACCGCGTCTCGGTGCCCGCCAGGCCAGCAGATCGGCCAGCGCGCCGGGCCCGTCGACGGCGATGCCTGCGGGCAGCTCGGCCAACCCGGCTAACGCCCAGCGCCGGTCCCTGGCGGCCAACGGACGGCGCAACGCGTCGGACAGCGCGGGGACCGGGCGGCCCGCGTCGTCGCGGCGCCCGACCAGACCGGGCAGTCGCGGCAGCTCCAGCCACGTCCGGGCCAGCAGCGCCCAGCGCTGTTCGGCGGCACCGGCGGCCCAGCTGTCCGAGATGGTGGTCGGTGTCCACTCCGGGACGGCGTCACTGGTCCCGATCAGCTCGGCGGCCACGGCGAGCTCGACCAGCAGCGCAGCCGCCGGCTCGTCGACGTCCATCTCCTTGGCGGCCCGGCGCAGCTCCCGCACCCCGAGCCCGCCCGAGCGCAGCACCGGTGGCGGCACCCGGCCCCAGTGCGCCAGTAGCGCCTCGACGCTGCGCAGCATCACCAGGGCGGCGCCACCCGCGGTCCGGTCGACCACCGCGACACCGCGGTCCAGGGTGGCCAACCGCGGCGGCGCCACGTCGACCCGACCCATCGGACGGCCGCCGCGCAGCGCCAACCCCACCTGCCGGGGCAGCTCGACGGTCTCCGGGTCGACCCGGAGCAGCAACCCGCGGGACAGCAGCCTGCCGACCGGGCCGGCCGGGTCCGAGCCCGCCCGGCTGCGACCGATCGGCGGCCCGGCCGCCAGCGCCTCCAGCACCCGACGCTCGGCCGGCTCGATGGCGGCCAGCAGCTCGGGCAACGCGCCCGAGCCGACCGGGCCGGCCACCGGCCTGCCCAGCCCGCCCGGATACCGGGGGACGACGTCGCGGACGGCGGGGACCAGCGACAACCCGTCGGGCGTGCCGTCCCATACCAGGGCCCGCGCCCGCAGCGCCCGCAACGCCCCGTCGACCGACTCGGCGGGCACGTCCGGTCCGAGCAGCCGGCAGATCTCGGGGACGGGTACCGGCACGGCGTCGGCTTCGGCCAGCACGAGCGCCTCGAGTACGGCGAGGGTCACCGTGTCGAGCTCGTCACAGACCCGGTGCACCGACGCGCGGATGCCGGCCCTGGTCGCGAGCACGGTGAGGTCGGCGGGCGGCGGCACGGCGAGGTCCGGGCGCGACCGGAGCAGCACCGCGAGCGTGTCGTCGTCCTGGGCACGCAGCCAGTCGACCAGCGGGGTGGACATCGATGCCCACGGTAGCCGCAGCCGGCCCGGGACGGCCGTGCCGGCAGATGCTGGATAATGCGGGAGAACGTCACGCCACCACTGGAGGTCACCGTGGCCAACCCCGACAGCTCGGGCCGGGTCGACCCGTCCTGGCCGGACCTGCCCGACGGCGAGCACCCGGTCTCCGAGCTCGCGGCCCCCGTGCAGGGCTCGCTCTCCCCCTTCGGCGAGCTCGAGTTCCCGCTGCCCGACGTGCCGTACGTGCACCCCGTCACGGAGATCAACCGATAGTGCCGGCGGGCCTGCTGCTGGCGGCCGGTGCCGGACGCCGGATGGGCGGGCCCAAGGCGCTGGTCGAGATCGACGGCGAGCCGCTGGTCCGCCGGGCCCTGCGGATGCTCGACGGCGGCGGCTGCGCGCCGCTCCTCGTCGTCCTCGGGGCGGCGGCGGAGCGGGTACGCCCGCTGCTCGGTGCCGGAATGCTCGCCGTATCCGCCCCGGACTGGGAAGAGGGAATGGGTGCGTCGCTGCGTGCCGGGCTGGCCGCCGTGGCGAGGTTGCCCGACGCGCCCGACGCGGTGCTGGTGCACCTGGTCGACCTCCCGGGGGTCACGAGCGCCGCGATTGCCCGGCTCGTCGCGCGCAGCGCGCCGGACGCCCTGCTGCGCGCGGCCTATGCCGGGCGCCCGGCCCATCCCGTCCTCATCGGACGGTCGCACTGGGACGGGGTGCGCGGCTGCGCGACCGGCGACGCCGGGGCCCGCGGCTATCTGGCGGGACACCCCGGCCTGGTCCTGGTGGAGTGCGCCGACGTCGCCGAGCCCGGTGACGTCGACACGCCCGAGCAGCTCGCCCGCTACCGCGGCACCTGAGGGGAGCCGGGGCACCGACCCCGGCTACAGCGCCAGCTGCTGCCCCGGGAAGATCAGGTCCGGGTGCGTCCCCAGCCCGGGATTCTCGGCGACCAGCGCCCGCCACCCACCCGCCACCTTGTGTGCCGCGGCGATCCGGCTCAGGGTGTCGCCGGCCGCCACCACATAGCGGGCACCGGGCTCTGCGGCGGCGGACGCCGCGGGCTTCGCGGCGGCGGGAGTCGCGGCGGCCGGGGTCGCGGGCTTCGCGGCGGCCGGGGTCGCGGGCTTGCTCAGCCGCAGCCGGGTGACCGCGGGCACGGAGGAGGTCGGCACGATGCGCGGGGTGGCGCGCTGGCCGGTGGCGCCGGCCTTGCGCGAGCACACCGGCCACGCACCCCAGCCCTGCGCGTCCAGGACGCGCTCGGCCACCACGATCTGCTCGGCCCGGGTGGCCTGGTTCGCGGTGGGGGCGAACTCGCCACCGCCGAATCCTCGCCAGGTCGACGAGGTGAACTGCAGGCCGCCGGAGTAGCCGTTGCCGGTGTTGATGCCCCAGTTCCCGCCGCTCTCACACTGTGCCACCTTGTCCCAGGTGGAGTCGGGCGCGGCCTGCGCGGCGGGGGCGGCGACGAGCGGCACGCCCGCGACGGCACCGGCCAGCGCGGTACGGGCGATGGCGCGCCCGGCGGTGGTCGGCTTCCGGTGTTGACCTCGATGACGGGACATACGCCTTTCTCCACCGCGGCGCGCGTCGAACTCGGCTGCCCGGGGAGCCGGTAGCGGCGAGCCGTTCGGCCCGCTCGGTTCGTCCCTGTCCCACGTATGACCTCGGGGGACCGGCACCACCGGACAGGGGAGCGCTCTGTGGTGCCGGGGCCGCCCGCATCGGGGGTTTCGGACGAGCCGCGGGGGACGCTACGGCCGCGCCCGCAAACGGGAAACCCCGTCGAGAACACCCACGGAGCCACGTCTGCACCCGCAGTGATCTGTGCTGGTGAACATTGTTCCAGCTCAGCAAGACCTATAACGATGCGGCAACGGCGCGGGACACGGAATGACATCATTGTATTTACGTGAGGTAAATCACATCAGGCGATGGACGGGATACGGGGCGACCGCAGCACGCTCGGTCGCCCCGCAGCACGTAGGGTCGGCGCGTGGAACTGACCCACGTCGACAGCACCGGCGCCGCGCGGATGGTGGACGTCACCGACAAGGAACGCAGCGTCCGCACCGCCGTGGCCACCGGCGTGCTGCGCACCACCGCAGCCGTGGTCGACCTGCTGCGCAGCGACGGCCTGCCCAAGGGCGACGCGCTGGCCACCGCCCGGATCGCCGGGATCATGGGAGCCAAGCGGACCCCGGACCTGGTCCCGCTGTGCCATCCGCTCGCGCTCACCGGCGTCGTCGTGGACCTGGAGCCCGGTGCGGCCGAGATCCGGATCCGGGCGACGGTGCGCACCACCGACCGCACCGGGGTGGAGATGGAGGCGCTCACCGCGGTCGCCGTGGCCGGGCTGACGCTGCACGACATGGTCAAGGCGGTCGACCCGGCCGCGGTGCTCGACGCCGTCCGGGTCGAACGCAAGGACGGCGGGAAGACCGGCCGCTGGATCCGGCCGCAGGACCGGTCGTGACGGCACCGAGGCGGGCACACGTCCTCACCGCGTCGAACCGGGCCGCCGCGGGGGTGTACCCCGACCGGGGCGGACCGCTGATCGTGCAGTGGTTGCGCGACCGGGGGTACGAGTGCCCGGACGCCACCGTCGCCCCCGACGGCGAGCCGCTGGCCGACGCGCTGCGGGCCGCCCTCGCGACCGGCGTCGACATCGTCGTGACCACCGGCGGCACCGGCATCTCGCCGACCGACGCGACACCCGAGGTCACCCGGGCCCTGCTGGATTACGAGGTACCCGGGCTGGCCGACGCGATCCGCGCCGCGGGCGTGCCACAGGTACCCACCGCGGTGCTCTCGCGCGGGCTGGCCGGCGTGGCCGGACGCACCCTGGTGGTGAACCTACCCGGATCGACCGGCGGCGTGCGCGACGGGCTCGGCGTGCTCGACCACGTGCTCGACCACGCCGTCGACCAGCTCCGCGGAGGCGATCACTGATGGGCCGGTCAGATCGGGGTGATGACAAGGGCGCCGCGGTGCTGCGCGCCGCAGTCGGCGCGGATCGGATCGACGTCGAGGAGCACGCGCGGCTGGTGGAGGACGTCGCGGCGGGCGCGGTCGTCACCTTCGCCGGCGTCGTTCGCGACCACGACGGCGGGCGTTCGGTGCGCGCCCTGGAGTACAGCGCGCACCCCAGCGCGGAGCGGGTGGTCGCGCAGGTGGCGGCGGACGTGGCCGCCAGGGCGCGCGGCGTGCGGGCAGTAGCGGTGAGCCACCGGATCGGCCTGCTCGAGATCGGCGACGTCGCGCTGGCCTGTGCCGTTGCGGCCGATCACCGCCACGAGGCGTTCGCGGTCTGCGCCGAGCTGGTGGAGGAGGTCAAGGCGCTGCTGCCGGTGTGGAAGCACCAGGCCTTCGCCGACGGCTCGGACGAATGGGTCAACTCGACCTGAGGTCGGTCCGGGGTCCGCCGGGTCGCCGCGGCGGGTGCGCCGGAATGCGACGCTGCCCCGCCCGCGGCGACCGCGCGGATCAGCCCATGCGCAGCTGTTGGCCGATCAGCAGCAGGTCCGGGTCGGCCAGCTCGTTCAACATCGCCAGCCGCGGCCAGTCCGTCCCGTGCGCAGCGGCGATCTCCGACAGGGTGTCGCCCTTGACGACCGTGTAGTCCGGGGCGTCGGGCGGGACGGGCACCGGCTCCGCGGGGGCCGGTGCGGCCTTCTTCGGGGCCGGCTGCGCGGTGGCGTGCTGGGCGGTGGCGTGCTGCGGCGCCGGAGCGGAGGAGGTCTCGCTCCTCGCCGGAGTGCCGTGCAGGCCGAGCTTCCTGGAGCAGGCCGGCCAGGCACCCCAGCCCTGCGCCGCGAGGACGCGTTCGGCGACGGCGATCTGCTCCTCGCGCGACGCGTGGTGCGCCGCACCGGTACCCCCGAAGGCACGCCAGGTGCCCGGGGTGAACTGCAGGCCACCGGAGAAGCCGTTACCGGTGTCGGCAGCCCAGTTGCCGGTGCTCTCGCACTGGGCGAGCCTGTCCCAGGTGTTGCCGGCCGGGGCGGGAGCGGCATTCGCGGTGCCCGCGACCACGATCGGCGCGCCGACCGCAACAGCGCCCGCCACGGCCAGGCGCAGGAGACTTCGCTTGGAAATGAACGTCATGTCTTGGCTCTCCCACCGCGCTCGTTCGAGGATCCGGCGGGTCCCGGGCAGCTTGCACCCGGTCCGGCCGAAGCCGGAACCGACCCGAAGCGCAACTTCCTGCGTTCCGGAAATGGCTTCCTCGCCCCTGCCCCGTCCTCCATCTCGACGGACCGGAACCGTGGGGCAGGGGAGCGGCACGGCGGTTCCGGGGTATTTCGGCCGTCCCCTGACGGAACGGCCGAACGCGGACGCTACGTATACCTACGGGGTATTCGTCAATCCTCAGATCCATGCGACCCGGTTCGATGATACGCCCGAGGTCCGGCCGATGACGGCATCTTCCCTGGTCAGCGAGTGGTTTATCACGGACCGATCACGGTCAAAATATTTGATGCCGATCTGCAATCATTGTTGTCCCGTTCGTACCCACGCCGTCTACTGAACGTCACGTACTGTCACGCCCAGTAGCAACCGGCACAGCGCGCAGTGGCTACCGGGCGGTGGGTGGGTCATGCTGGACAGGTGAACATCTGTGCGCCGTCCCCGTCGGCACCGGCCTCGCCCGCGGAGCTCGCCGCGGCGCTGCGCACCACCGGCTACCTCGCCGACGACGGTCTCGCCACGGCGGCCTTCCTCGCGCTGAAGATGAACCGGCCGCTGTTCTGCGAGGGCGAGCCGGGCACCGGCAAGACCGCGCTGGCCCAGGCACTGGCCCAGGTTCTCGGTGCCGAGCTGATCCGGCTGCAGTGTCACGAGGGCATCGATGCCAGCCAGGCCCTCTACGACTGGGACTTCCCCCGCCAGCTGCTGCACCTGCGCGCGCTCGAGGCTGCGGCGGGCGTGGACGGGGCGAGGTTGGACGCCCAGGCCGTGGAGTCGTCGCTCTACGACCGCCGCTTCCTGCTTGCCAGGCCCATCCTGCGCGCGCTGCAGACCACCCCCAGCGTCCTGCTGATCGACGAGATCGACCGCGCCGACGACGAGTTCGAGGCCTTCCTGCTCGAGGTGCTCACCGAGCACGCGGTCACCATCCCCGAGCTGGGCGAGGTGCGCGCGAAGACCCCACCGGTGGTGGTGCTCACCTCCAACCGCACCCGCGAGGTGCACGACGCGCTCAAACGCCGCTGCCTCTACCTCTGGCTCGATCATCCTGACATCGCGCGCGAGATCGAGATCCTGCGCAGCAGGCTCCCCGGGTTGCCCGAGCGCCTCGCCGCCGAGGTCGCGGCCGCGGCACACAAGCTGCGCAAGGCCGAGCTGATCAAACCTCCCGGGGTCGCCGAGTCCCTCGACTGGGCGCGCGCGCTACAGCTCGTCGGGGCCCGGCACCTCGACGTGGACAGTGCCGCGGCGACCCTGGGTGCGGTGCTCAAGTACCGCGAGGACGCCGACCGGGTGCGCGACCAGCTCGACTCGCTGCTGGCGTCCTGAGCAGCGTGTATCCCGAGACACCCGCTACCGACGCCGACCCGGTCCCGGGCCTGGTCGGATTCACCGCGGTGCTCCGCGGCGCAGGCGTACCGGTCACCACCGACCGGGTCGCGGCGTTCCTCGGCGCGCTGGACACCCTCGATGTGACGAGCCAGGTGCAGACCTACTGGGCGGGCCGGCTCACGCTCTGCGCGGACCCCGACGACATCGCGCGCTACGACGCCGCGTTCGACGCCTGGTTCTCCCCCCGGCGCGGGGGTGGGACGAGGATCTCCGACCAGCGGCGGCCGCGCCCGCCCACGCTCGCCGCACTGATGCCCTCGACCGAACGCGGCGGTGGCGACCAGCAGGCGCCGGAGCTGATCAGGGCGGCCGCCAGTGGTGCCGAGACGCTGCGCCACCGCGACCTCGGTGAGCTCACCCCGGCCGAGCGCGACCACCTCCGCAGGTTGCTGGCAGTGCTCCGCCCGGACCCACCGACCAGGGCGTCGCGGCGCAGGCGCGCAGCGCGGCACGGCGAGATCGACCCCGGCGTGACACTGCGCTCGGCGCTGCGCAACCAGGGCGAGCTGCGTGAGCTGCACCGTCGGGAGCGGTCCCGGCGGCCCCGCAAGGTCGTCCTGCTCGTCGACGTGTCCGGCTCGATGGAGCCCTACGCCGACGCGCTGCTGCGCTTCGCCCATGTCGTGGTGCGGCGCTCCCCGCGTTCGGTCGAGACGTTCACCCTGGGTACCCGGCTCACCCGGATCACCCGCGAGCTGCGCCAGCGCGATCCGGACCGCGCGCTGCACGACGCCGGCAAGGCGATACCTGACTGGTCGGGGGGGACCCGTCTGGGGGAGGCGCTGCGCGCCTTCATCGACCGCTGGGGACAGCGCGGCGCGGCCCGTCGCGCCGTCGTCGTGATCTTCTCCGACGGCTGGGAGCGCGCCGGGCCCGACCTGCTCGGGCAACAGCTGGAGCGGCTGAGCCGGCTGACGCACCGGCTGGTGTGGGTCAACCCGCACGCGGGCAAGGACGGCTACGCTCCGGTGCAGGGTGGAATAGTCGCAGCCCTGCCGTACTTGGACGACCTGCTGGCCGGGCACAGTCTGGCCACCCTGGAGAGACTGCTCAAGGTGGTGCGGGATGCGTGACGTGATGGACCAGCTCGAGGGCTGGTGGTGCAACGGGGAGACGTCCGCGCTGGCCACGGTCGTCGGCACGTTCCGCTCGGCACCGCGCCAGCCGGGCGCGTCGATGCTCGTCGGGCCCGGCGGGGTGGCCGTGGGCAGCGTATCCGGCGGCTGCGTCGAGGGCGCGGTGTACGAGCTGGGCACCGAGGTCCTCGCCGACGGCAGGCCGCGGCTGCAGCGCTACGGCGTGTCCGATGACGACGCCTTCGCCGTCGGCCTGACCTGCGGCGGCATCCTGGACATCTTCGTGGAGAAGGTGTCGCCGCAGACCTACTCCCAGCTCGGCCGGGTCGCCGAGGCGATCCGCACCGAGTCGCCGGTCGCGGTGGCCACGGTGGTGGCCGGACCGGAGGGACGCCTGGGCAGGCGGCTGGTTGTCTGGCCGGATCGGGTGGACGGCGGCACCGACTCGGCGCGCCTCGACGACGCGATCCGCGACGACGCGCGCGGGCTGCTCGACGCCGGGCGCAACGCGACGCTGCACTACGGCATCGACGGGCAGCGCCGCGGCGAGGGCCTCGACGTGTTCGTCGAGTCGTTCGCCCCGCCGCCCCGCATGATCGTCTTCGGGGCGATCGACTTCGCCGCTGCGGTCGCCAAGATCGGTACCTTCCTCGGCTTCCGGGTCACGGTGTGTGACGCCCGCCCGGTGTTCGCCACCGCGAGCCGGTTCCCCGGGGCCAACGAGGTCGTCGTCGAATGGCCGCACCGCTACCTCGCCGCCGAGGCCGAGGCCGGGCGCGTCGACAAGCGCACCGTGCTGTGCGTGCTCACCCACGATCCGAAGTTCGACGTCCCGCTGCTCGAGATCGCGCTTCGGCTGCCGGCGGTGGCCTACATCGGCGCGATGGGGTCGCGGCGCACCCATGAGGACCGGCTGACCCGGCTGCGCGAGATCGGGGTGACCGAGCAGGAGATCTCCCGGATGTCCTCGCCGATCGGGCTCGACCTGGGGGCGCGCACCCCCGAGGAGACCGCGGTGTCCATCGCCGCGGAGATGATCGCCCAGCACTGGGGCGGTGGTGGCGTCCCGCTGGCCGGGCGCGAAGGACCCATCCACGGCCGATGAGCGCGAGCCATGTCCACGATCCGGCTCGGCGTGCGGCGCCCGTATGACCCGTTCGTGTCCCAGCTCGCACCGCGGCAGTGTGCCTCCCCGTGACCTATGGCACCTGCTGGGGCGGCGCCGACCGTCAGCGCCCTGAAGATCGCCGGTCCGCACGCCGGTGGTCGTGCGCACCACCGTGGGCATGCGCTTCCGGGATCACCGGCGGGTGAGGACGGCGCGGAACGGGAATCAACGGTCCGGGTCCGGGGAGGACGCCTGCGCCCAGTACCGGCGGGGGATCCGGCCCGCCTCGTGCGCGGCCCGGCCGGCCTCGACCGCCAGCCGCATCGCGTGCGCCATCCGTTCCGGGTCGCCCGCGCGGGTCACGGCGGTGGCGAGCAGCACCGCGTCACAGCCCAGCTCCATCGCCTGCGCCGCCTCCGAGGCCGTCCCGATGCCGGCGTCGAGCACCACCGGCACCCCGGCTTCCGCCACGATCATCTCGATGTTGTGCGGGTTGCGGATGCCCAGCCCGGTCCCGATCGGCGAACCCAGCGGCATCACCGCCGCGCACCCGACCTGCTCGAGCCTGCGGGCGAGCACCGGGTCGTCGCTGGTGTAGGGCAGCACGGTGAACCCGTCGTCGACGAGCAGCTCGGCTGCGTCGAGCAGCTCGATCGGGTCGGGCAGCAGGGTCCGCTCGTCGGCAACGACCTCCAGCTTGACCAGGTCGGTCTCCAGCGCCTCGCGGGCCAGCCGGGCCGTGAGCACGGCCTCCGCCGCCGTCCGGCACCCTGCCGTGTTGGGCAGCACCTCGATGCGCAGGCGGCGCAGCAGGTCGAGCACGCCGGTGCCGGTGGTCGCGTCGATCCGGCGCATCGCGACCGTCGTCAGGGCGGTGCCGGACGCGACGAGGGCGCGCTCCAGGATCTCCAAGTTGCCGGCGCCACCGGTCCCCATGATCAGCCTGGACGCGACCTTGCGGCCCCCGACGACGAACGGGTCCACTTCTCATCCTCCTTGCACTGCCGTGACCACCTCGATGCGCGCCCCATCGGTCAACCGGGTGTGCGGCCAGCCGGTCCGCGGCACGACCTCGCCGTCCACCGCCACGGCCACCCCACGGTGCGACGCGCCGAACACGCCCAGCGCGTCCAGGACGCAGGCGTCCGTGGCCAACTCGCGGCGTTCGCCGTTGATCCACACCTGCATGCCTACCTCCTCGGGACCACGGCGGTACCCATTTTCCGTCCCACCGGCGTCGGCTCCGCGAACCGCGCCGGATCCGCCGCCCGCACCGGCCCGGCCAGCTCGGCGCCGCCCAGCAGGGCCAGCACCGCGTCGGCGGTGACGGGAGCCAGCAGCATCCCGTTGCGGTGATGCCCGGTGGCCACCAGCAATCCCTCCGGTCCGACGGTGCCGATCAGCGGCACGTTGTCAGGGCCGGCCGGCCGCAGCCCGGCCGCGGCCTCGAGCAGCGCGTACTCGGCCACCCCTGGCAGCACCCGCTCGATGTCACGCAGCAGGTCGCGGACCCCGCCCACGGTCACCTCGGTGTCGAAACCGGTCTCGGCCTGGGTCGCGCCGACGACGAGCCCGTCGCCGTCCCGCGGCACCGCATAGACGGCTCTGCCGTCGACGAGCGCGCGCACGGTGCGGCGCGGCGCCGGGAGCGCCCCGGCGCGGCGGGCCAGCCGCAGGATCTCGCCCTTCACCGGCCGGACCAGCCCGTCCAGGGTCGGGTGCAACGCGGCCGAGTAGGCCCCGGCACAGATCAGCACCGCGTCGGCATCCACCTCGAACCCCACGGTGCAATGCACCCCGGTGACCCGGTCGCCATCGGTGCGCACCCCGGTGGCGGCCCGTGCGTCGAACCTCACTCCGGTGCGTGCGCAGGCGATTCGCAGCGCGCCGAGCAGCATCCGGTTGTCCACGGCCAGATCGCCCGGTACCGACAACCCGCCCCGGACGTCGGGGCCGATCGCCGGCTCCAGCCTGCGCAGCTCACGTCCGGACAGCCGCCCGGTGGGGCGGCCCAGCCGCCCCAGGTGACCGGCGAGCGCGTCGAGCTCGGCGCGGTCCCCGGACCCGGTGGCGACGACGACAGTGCCCTCCGTGCGCAGGCCGACCGGACGCCCGGACGCCGTTTCGACTGCGCCGGCGAAGCCGGGCCAGCGGGCCACCGACTCGAGGCCGAGGGCGAGCAGCGCCTCCTCGCCCGGCCACGCCTCGGTGACCGGCGCGAGCATGCCGCCCGCCACCCAGGACGCCCCGGAGCCCGGTGCGGGGTCCACCAGGGTCACCGCCCAGCCGGCGGCCGCCGCGCGCCAGGCGCAGCTCAGCCCGATCACGCCACCACCCAGCACGGCGAACCGGCCGGCCGGCCGGGTGTTCGTCATCCTCACCATCCGCTCCCTGCGCCGGCATGACCCGGATCAGGTTCGACGGTCGGGACCGCTGGTCCCCTCTCAGCCCGCAAGTCCGGGCTCCCGTGCGTCACCTGTGGCCAACCGTACGCCGTCACGACGTAGGGTCGCGCCGTGCCCGGAATGGACGGTGACTCCCGGCGCGCCCGGCTGGCCGACGCGCGCCTGTACCTCTGCACCGACGCCCGCCGGGCCCGCGGCGATCTGGCCGAGTTCGTCGACGCGGCGCTGGCCGGTGGGGTCGACATCGTGCAGCTGCGCGACAAGGGCCCGGACGGCCCGCTGGAGGCCCGCGAGGAGCTGGCGGCGTGCGAGATCCTGGCCCAGGCCTGTGCCCGCCATGGCGCGTTGTTCGCGGTGAACGACCGCGCCGACCTGGCGCTGGCCGCGGACGCCGACGTGCTGCACCTCGGCCAGGACGACCTGCCGGTGCCGTGGGCCCGCCGGGTGGTGGGCGAGGAGATGGTGATCGGCCGGTCCGCGCACAGCACCGCGGAGACCGCCGCGGCCGCCGCCGAGCCCGGCGTCGACTACTTCTGCGCGGGCCCGTGCTGGCCGACCCCGACCAAGCCGGGCCGCCCAGCCCCAGGGCTGGAC
Organism: Mycobacteriales bacterium; assembly: GCA_038254065.1. GTDB lineage: Bacteria > Actinomycetota > Actinomycetes > Mycobacteriales > Pseudonocardiaceae > Pseudonocardia. The sequence continues at coordinate 21,065 of JBBSGM010000046.1, forward strand.
CTGGTTCGTACCGTCGTCGGTCGCGGGCCCGAGCGGCCGTGGTTCGCCATCGGCGGGATCGACCACGACCGGCTCGACGCCGTGCTCGACACGGGTGCCGAGCGGATCGTCGTGGTGCGGGTGATCACCGAGGCCGACGATCCGGAGGCCGCCGCCCGCGCGCTGGCTGGTCGGCTGCGCCGCTGACGAGCCGAGCTCCCGGATCGGGCGCGCCGCCGTCCACCTCGATCTCCCGGTGCCCGCTCAGATCAAGCGGCGGACGTGTGTGACGACGAACAGTACCAGCGCAACCGCTTGCACGGCGCCGACGGTGCCGATCAGCGCGGGGATCGAGTACTCGTACAGCGCCCCGGTCAGGGTGCCGCCGGCGAGGGTGCCGGCACCGACGACGGCGGCGTAGATGCCGTAGGCGGTGGCTCGCCTGCGCGCGGGAACGAGCTGGGCGACGGTGGCCCGCAGCGTCGACTCCTGGACACCCACGGCCGCACCCCAGAGCAGGCTCCCGGCCACCGCGAGGGCAGTGGTGCCGCTGAAGGCGAGCACCGGGACCGCGCCGGCGACCACGGGTAGCACCGCCACCACGACAGGACCGCGACGGTCGAACAGGAACCCGATTCCCAGCGCGGCGATCGCGTCGACGCCCATCGCGGCGGCGTAGAGGACGGGGACCCCCGCCGCGGGCAGCAGGCCACGCTGCACCAGGTGGAAGGACAACACGCCGAAGGTGGCGAACCCCAGCGTCGTCGCGGCGGTGAAGGCCGCGTACACCCAGAATGCCCGGGGAAGCGCCGCGGCGCGGTCCGCCGGTGGCTCCGCGCGGTCCGCCGGTGGCTCCGCACGGGCGGGCGGTGGCTCCGCGCGGGCGGGCGGCGGCGTCGCGGGAGCTGGGGCGGGTTCGTGCCGCGCCGGTACAGACTCGTACGGTGCTGGTATCGGCTCGTACTGCGCTGGTACCAGCTCGTACTGGGCCGGATCGGGCACGCGCGCGCGAAGCCAGGACAGCAGCGCCAGCACGGCGACGCCGGGCGCGGCGAGGACCAGCAGCGCCGGGCCGTAGTCGCCGCCGGACAGGACCAGGACACCGGCGACGGTGAGCGGGCCCAGGACGGCCCCGACCTGGTCGAGCGCCTCGTGCACCGCGAAGCCGCGGCCCCGGCCGGTGGCCGCGGTGGCGTGCGAGAGCAGGGTGTCCTTGGCCGGGCTGCGAATCGCCTTACCCACGCGTTCGGCGACGACCAGCACGCAGGCCACCCAGAGCGCCCCGGCGAGGCCGAGCAACGGCACGGCGACGACCGTCAACGCGTAGCCGGAGATGGTCAGCGTCCAGAAGCGTCTCGTACGGTCGGCGAGCGGCCCGGAGACCAGCCGGAGCACCAGCGCGGCGGCCTCGCCGGCACCGGTGACGACGCCGACCAGCACGGCGGAGGCCCCAAGGCCGGCCAGCAGTGAGCCGGTCACTGAGCGAGCGCCCTCGTAGACGAAGTCCGCCAGCAGGCTCACCGTGCCGAACATGACCACGAACCGCCACGGTCGCATCCGAAGGTGGCTGCGAGCGGCGAGCTGCCCGTGGTCGGTCATGTAGGTGGGAGTCCTCTCCGCGGAAGTCGGGCCACCGCCGGTAGTCGAACGTAACTGCCGTGAGACAGGCAGTGCAACCGGCCGGAGGGCAGTGCAACCGGCCGGAGACGGGGCGGTCGGACCCGGTAGCGTGCCGGTCGGTTGCCGGTCAGGCGGGGTAGGCCGGGGGCAGCGGGACGCCGAGGCTGGCGAGGACATCACGGCCCCGGTTGGGGTAGTCGGTGATCAGGCCGTCGACGCCGCGACGGATGAGGTCGATCATGGCGTGGTCGTCATCGACGGTGTAGGGCACGACGAGCTGGTGTTGGCGGTGTGCACTGGCGATCGTCTGGTCGGTGAGGAAGGTGTGGTCCGGGGAGAGGACCGTGGCGCCGACCGAGCTGGCCGCGGTGGCCGGGTCGTCGTGGTAGGAGGGCGCGTCGATGTCGATCCCACCGAGCCAGGGCGAGGCGCCGGGTTGACCGATCTGCGCGGTGTCGGCGTTGATCAACGCCACCCGGCGCAGCTCCGGAGCCAGCTCTCGAGCGGCGGCGAGGGTGCGCCAGTCGAAGCTCTGCAGCAGGCTGCGGGCCATCCCGCCGCGGTGCCGGCCGATGACGGCCAGGTCGGCGCGGACGAACTCGACAGGGTCGACGGTCTGGTCGGGATGGGTGGGGTCGATCTTCGTTTCGATGTTGAGCTGGACACCGGTGGCGTGTCGCTGCTCGACCAGGTCGAACACCTGGTCCAGGGTCGGGATGCGGGTGCCCGGAACCGGCAACTGGGAGGCGTAAAACGGGTCGGAGGCCGGATCGGTCGGGTGCCGGGAGCCACAGTCGACGGTCTCAACCTCGGCGAAGGTGAGCTGGTGGTAGTACTTGCCGGCGTAGGGGTAGTTCGGGTCACCGCGCCACGCGGGGCGGGTATCGACGCAGACCAGCGGTGCGATCAACCGCTCGTGACTGACGATCACCACGCCGTCGCCGGTGATGCCGGTGTCCAGCTCGAGGGTGCGCACCCCCAGGGTCAACGCCTCGGCGAACGCCGGCAGCGTGTCCTCCGGGCGCAGGCCACGGGTGCCCCGATGCCCTTCCAGATCGAAGTTCTTGGCTGCCGCGCCGGCCGACCAGCCGGCGGTCCCCGAGGGCCCGGCGCGGGCGACGGCTGTTGTCCCGACCACGACGGCGGTCAGCACCAATGCTGTCGCTGCGGCGGTTGCCAGCACCCTGCGCAGCCCGGCTCCCGGCACGGCGCGTGACGGCGTCTCACTCATTCGCGCTCCTCATGACGCATCGATCAATCGCTTCTACGCAGCGTGACTGGCCGATGTCAATACGGGCTGACCAGCCGGTTGCGCCGTGGTGAACAGACGAAGCGGCGCCACAACCCGCACGGAGGCACGGTCGGGGGGTGCGCCCGCCCACGTTCGGTCAGTCGATCCCGGTAACATCTGATCGGTGCGGGGAATGTCTGAGCAGGGGCAAAGCACCTGATGGCCCTCCCCGACCGCCGGGAGGTCGCCGCTGTCTTCGCGGGAGGCGCGATCGGTGCGCTGGCGCGCGCGGCCCTGGGTGAGGCGTTTCCGCTGGCGCCGACGCAGTGGCCGTGGCCGACCTTCGCAGTGAACATCCTCGGCGCATTCCTGCTGGGCTACTTCGTGACCCGGCTGCAGGAGCGCCTCCCGCTGTCGAGCTACCGCCGCCCGCTGCTGGGAACGGGGCTGTGCGGCGGCCTCACGACGTTCTCGACGATGCAGGTCGAGCTCGTCACGATGCTCGACGCACACGACTACGGCCTGGTCCTCGGATACGGGTCCGCCTGCGTGGTGGCCGGCTATGCGGCCGTCCAGCTGGCGACGGCCATGGTTCGACGGGTGCGGATCAGGGCATGAACGCGCTCGTCTGGGTCGGCGTGGTGCTGCTCGGTGGCGCGGGTGCGGTTCTCCGGTTCCTCGTCGACGGGGCCGTCTCCAGCCGGGTGGGCCGGGTGTACCCGTACGGGACGTTGGTCGTCAACCTGTCCGGCGCGCTCCTGCTCGGCCTGGTCACGGGTCTGGCGCTGAGCCACCAGGGAGCACTGCTGGCCGGGACGGCCGCAATCGGTTCGTACACCACGTTCTCGACGTGGATGTTCGAGACCCAACGCCTCGGCGAGGATCGCCAGGTGCCCGGCCTGGCGGCCAACATCATGGTGAGCCTCGTCGTGGGGATCGGCGCCGCGGCCCTGGGTCGAGTGATCGGGAGCCAGCTGTGAACGAGGACTGTCTGAAGCTCACCGCCTACTTCGGTGAGCGCCAGCGCTGCGCGGGACGGTTCTTCGCGGACGTGCTGCTCGACCTGTGCGGCAGCCACCAGATCGCGACCAGCCTGCTGCTGCGAGGCGCGGAGGGCTTCGGGCTCACACACCACCTGCGGACCGACCGGCTGCTCACCCTGTCCGAGGACCTGCCGCTCACCGTCGTCGCCGTCGACGAGCGGATCCGGGTCGAGGCGCTGCTCGACGACCTGCGGCAGATCGACCACCGCGGCCTCGTGACCCTCGAGCGGGCCCGGATGCTGCGCGGCGACATCGGGCCCGGCACGCTGCCCGAACAACTGCACGAGGCGACGAAGCTGACCATCTACGTCGGCCGCCAGGAACGCGTCTACCGGACCCCGGCCTTCGTGGCGGTATGCGACCTGCTGCACCGGCGGGGCATCGACGGGGCCAGTGTCCTGCTCGGCGTGGACGGCACCGTACACGGCGAGCGCGCCAGGGCGCGGTTCTTCGGTCGCAACGCCGACGTACCCATGATGATCATCGCGGTCGGCCCGGGCGAACGGATCGCTCGGGTGCTGCCCGAGCTCGGTGGCCTGTTGCGCCGACCACTGGTCACCCTGGAGCGGGTCCGGGTCTGCAAGCGCAACGGTGAGCTCGTCGAGCGGCCGCATGCGCTGCCGGGAACCGACGAACACGGTCTGGCGATGTGGCAGAAGCTGATGGTGTACACCTCCGAGCGAGCGATGCACGACGGTCAGCCCGTCCACCAGGCGCTGGTTCGCCGGCTACGCGAGACCGGGGCCCGCGGGGCCACCGTCCTACGCGGTATCTGGGGATTCCGGGGCGACCGTCCGCCGCACGGTGACCGCCTGTTCCAGCTGGGCCGTCGCGTCCCGGTGGTGACCATCATCATCGATGCCCCGGACCGGATCGCCCGCTCGTTCGACATCGTCGACGAGCTCACCACCGGGCACGGCGTCGTCACCAGCGAGCTCGTGCCAGCGTTGACCGTGATCACCGAGCACGAACGTCGCGGTGGCCTGCGGCTCGCCCGGCACGCATTCTGACGCCTCGACTCCGCTCAGGCATTCGGCCGACGCCACCCAGTATCCGGGTCGGGAGCCTGTGTTGCGGGTCGAACCACGTCGACAGCCGCTCCCGGTTGTTCGACTCAGCGGCCACCGGGACGGGTCGCCAGTCGGGCACCGACACCAGACCGGGCTCCACCAGTTCGAGGCCGTCGAAGAAGCCCAGAATCTTCTCCCGGCTGCGCCCGGTCATCGAGGTCAGGCCGACCTGCTTGTATACTTCCAAGGCCTGCTCGACGCTCTTGTCGTCTTCTTCTGCTGTGATGTGGGAAACGACGAGATAGCTGCCGGGCGCCATCTTTTCGCGGAACCGCGCGACGAGTCCCGCCGGGTCGTCCTCGTCGGCGAGGCAGTGCAACATGGCTACGAACAGCACCGCCACCGGCTGCGTGAAGTCGATCAGATTCCGCACCTCCGGGTGCCCGAGGATATCCTCGGGTTGGCGCGCGTCCGCCTCGATGATGGCCGTGATCGGACAACCTCGCAGGTAGCTGGCATGAAGGCAGGCAACCGGGTCATTGTCGACATAGACCACCCGCGAGTCGGGGGCGATCCGCTGCGCCACCTGGTGCACGTTGTCCTGAGTGGGCAGCCCGGTGCCGATGTCCAGGAACTGCCGAATCCCGGACTCGGCCAGAAACCGGACCGCACGGCCCAGAAACTCCCGGTTCTGCCGAGCAATGACGGGCCCCTGCGGGATGATGGCCAGGACTCGTTCCGCGGCCTCGCGGTCGGCGGCGAAGTTGTCCTTCCCGCCGAGGTAGTAGTCATACATCCGCGCAACGCTCGGTCGTGACGCGTCGACCGTCGACGGTCCCCGGCCTTCCGCTGTCAGCTTCTGCTCCCCGACTGTCACACTGACCTCACATCTCTTTGCTGATCCTGGCGAGGAGCATCGCGGTCTCGGTGACCGGCTCGGCCTGCATGCACAGGCGCTCCATGACCTGCAGGTAATGGTCGACATCTTGTCGCTTGTCCAGGTAGAGCGCGCTGGTGAGCTGCTCGAGGTAGACGATGTCCGGCAGATCAGGTTCAGCGAACCGCAGGAGGGTGAACGCACCACCTGCGGCGGCATGACCACCCGCACGGAACGGCATGACCTGGAGCATCACGTTCGGCAGCTCGGTCAGCTCGATCAGGTACTGGAGCTGTGCACGCATCACCTGCGGACCACCGAGCGGTCGGCGCAAGGCAGCCTCGTCGACCACAGCCCACAGGCTGGGAGCCTGCGGTTGGGTGAGGAACTGTTGACGCGCCGCCCG
>JBBSGM010000047.1:0-26967 GCA_038254065.1 Mycobacteriales bacterium
ACCACGAACTACACCGTGACGGCCAGCTCGTCCAAACCTTCCAACCCAAGATCAACCCACTCCAACAACAGATCCTCGACCTACTCGGCGTCCCCACCCACAGCTACACCTCCACCACACCGACCCCATGACAATGGGGGCTCATATTGTCGGCCAGAAGTGCGGAACGTCAGTCGTTCCCTGGGAGCCGGCGGATCTGAAGCAGGTCTGTGGTCAATACTGTAGGAAGGTACGACGAGTCGACGAACCTGCTCCGGCATTGGAAACGCAGCGGCGCGGAAGGATGCCCCAGTTCTATGATCACTGCCGACCTCGCCACCAGCGGTCCGGCCGCAGTCCACCAATGTCTGATTTATCACGACGACGCGGAGTTCCTCGCCGGCACGGTGCCGTATCGGCGCGACGCGGTCCTCAGCGGCGGTCCGGTGTTGGCCGTCCTCGGCGGAGCCAACCGGCAGCTGGCCGCGCAGGCGCTCGGTGCAGGCATAGCGGCGGCGGTGCACTGGGGTGACCCCGGTGTCTGGTACCGCTACCCCACCCAGTCGTTGTGCCGGGCTCGTGAGTTCACGGACCGCCACGGCGCCGGGACGAAGCAGATATGTCTGCTCGGTGAACCGGTGTGGTCCGGGCGCTCGGCGGCTGAGTGGTCCGAGTGGACCCGGTACGAGGCGATCATCAACGTCGCGTTCCCCGGCAGCCCGGTGGTGTGCGCGTACGACGCCCGCAGCGTGGGCGCACAGACCTTGGCCGCCGCCGCGTGCACCCATCCGGTGAACCTGACGAGCAATGAGCGGCGGAGAAACCCGGACTACGTCGACCCGGCCGACTTTCTCCGGCGCTGCGGCGCAACAGCTCTCGGGGCGCCGCCGTCTCATGCGAGTGTTCTGTCCTTCACCGGTGACCTGCGTGCGATCCGCCTGTTCATCGGTTCGGCCGCCGAGCGGACCGGGATCGAACCCGACCGCATCGCCGACCTGGTTCTCGCGGTGAACGAAGCCGCCACCAATGCCATCGAACACGGTGGCGGACGGGGTGCGTTACATACCTGGGCCGCCCCGGCCGAGCTGATCTGCGAGGTCACCAGCCTCGAGGGGCAGATTGACGATCCGTTCGCCGGCCACCTCCCTCCGGATCCGCACTCCCCACGCGGACGAGGGCTGTGGCTCATCCGGGAGCTGGTCGACCTCGTCGAGATCCGCAACGGTCCCACCGGAGGTGTCACCGTTCGGATGCACCTGTTTCATCCCGCTGAGCCTGGCTGAGTCTCGAGCGCACCAGGTGCAGCGAGCTGAGCTGGTGAGCTCATGGACGGCGGCGTGCGGCAGTATCGGGCTTCGTGAGTACCCAGTATCCCGCCGCCGACGTCCCGGACCGGTTGTTCGACGACGACGAGCGGGAGCGCCGGTGGCGGGCCCGTTTCACTGCGACCCGGATGTCGCGCCCGCACTGGGCCCGGGACACGCCCGACCGCAACGTCTACACGTCCAACGCCAGCGGCGCCACCCAGGTATACGTCTGGGATCGGGCCACCGACCTGCACCGCCAGGTCACCGACCGGCCGGCCGGCACGCACTCAGCGGCGCTGACACCGGGCGGTGAGGCACTGTGGTGGTTCGACGACTCCGACGGCGACGAGTTCGGCCGCTGGGTCGCCGAGCCGTTCGGCGGGCTCCCCGACCGGGCACGGCCCACGGTGGCGGTGCCCGGCGTCGAGGACGGCTACCCGGCCGGGCTGGAGATCGGCCGTACCGTGACGGCCGTGGGCACCTCCACCGACGAGGGCTCCCGGATCTGGTTGCACCACTGCGCGGAGGGCAAGGCCACGCCCGTCTACGAGCACCCGGAGGACGCCGGGGTCGGTGCGCTCTCCGAGGACGAGATGCTGCTGGCGATCGGCCATTCCGAGCACGGCGACTCCCGCCACCCAGCCGTCCGGATCCTGCGCACCGACGACGACGGGTCGACCGTCGCGGAGAAGTCCGACGGGCCCGGGAAGGGACTCACCCCGCTGGTGTTCGCGCCGATCCTGGGCGACGGCAGGCTGCTGCTCCTGCACGAACGCCGCGGCCGCGAGGAGCTGCTGGTCTGGGACGTTCTCGCCGACACCGAGACCGAGCTGGTGCTGGACCTGCCCGGCGAGCTGGTTGCCGACTTCTATCCCGACGGGACCGCGCTGCTCGTCTGGCACACCTACGCCGCGCGCACCCGGTTGCACCGTTACGACCTGGCCACCGGCGGCCGCACCGAGCTCGGCACCGCGCCCGGCTGCGTCGGCTCGGCGGAGGTCCGGCCGGACGGGACGGTGGAGTACACGGTCTCCTCAGCGGCGCACCCGTCGTCGATCCGTGCGCTGCACCTCGACGGCATCGACCGCGAGTTGGTCCGTCCGCCGGGTGACCGCGCGCCGGGCTCCGTCGCCGTGTCCGACGCCTGGGTGGACGGCCCGGCCGGCCCGGTGCACACCCTCGTTGCCCGACCGGCCGGCGCTGAGGGGCCGCTACCCACCGTGTTCAGCCTGCACGGCGGCCCGCATGCGGCCGACGAGGACCGGTTCAGTGCGGTGCGTGCCACCTGGGTGGACGCCGGGTTCGCCGTGGTGGAGGTGAACTACCGGGGGTCGACGGGCTACGGCTCGGCCTGGCGCGACGCCATCGAGGGCCGCCCGGGACTGACCGAGCTGGCCGACGTCGCGGCGGTGCACGACTGGGCGGTGTCCGCGGGGCTGGCCGACCCGGTGCGCACGGTGGTCGAGGGCTGGTCGTGGGGCGGCTACTTGGCGCTGCTCGCCCTGGGGACCCAGCCACAGCGCTGGGCGGCGGGGCTGGCCGGGGTGCCGGTGGCCGACTATCTCACCGCCTACGCCGACGAGATGGAGCAGCTGCGCGCGTTCGACCGGGCGCTGTTCGGTGGCTCGCCCGAGCAGGTACCGCAGGTCTACTGGAGGGCGTCCCCGCTGACCTACGTCCACGCGGTTCGGGCACCGGTGCTCGTGCTGGCCGGGGAGAACGACCCGCGCTGCCCGATCCGCCAGGTCGACAACTACCTCGACGCGCTCGCCGCGCGCGCGACGGTGCCCTACGAGGTCAGCCGGTTCGACGCCGGGCACGGCTCACTCGTCGTCGAGGAGACCCTTCGACACATCGCCACCGAGATCGGCTTCGCTCGCCGGGTCTGCGCTCCGACCGGCTGAGCCGCACCCTCAACCCAGCAGGTCGAGCACCCGCTCCGGTGGCCGGGCGACCACCGCACGGTCCCCCACCAGCACGATCGGCCGCTCGATGAGGATCGGGTCGGCGGCCAGCGCGTCGAGCAGGGTGTCGCGGTCGGCGCCGGCCAGCCCCAGCTCGTCGTACCGCGCCTCACCGGTGCGGGTGATCACGAGCGGGTCGTCGGTGCCGAGCCTGCGCAGCACGTCCTCCAGCTCCGCCCGGTCCGGTGCGGTGTCGAGGTAGCGAACGATATGGGCGGCCACGCCGTGCTCGGCAAGGAGGTCGAGCGCGCCACGGCTCTTGGAGCAGCCCGGGTTGTGCCAGATGATCGCGTCCACGTCATCGAGGCTAGACGCTGTGGTGCAGTCGGCGGGCGGTGAGCGGGCGCACCTCTGCGATCCGGCCGAAGTCACCGTCGACGTGCACCACGCCCAGGTTTTGATGGATCGCGGACTCGGCGATGAGCAGATCAGAAAGCGGGGTTCGATGCCACCTGCTGTGATGATGGATGCACGACGGCCCGCCATCCGCTGCGGGATGCCGGGCCGTCGATGCTGCGGTCAGGCCTTGGCCTGCATGGCCTCGCGGGCGGGGTTCGCCTGCTCGGCGGCCTTCGGGTCCTTCTCGTCCTGCTTGGCGCGGACCCTTGCCTCGATCTTGTCACCGAGACCCTTGTCCACGTTGCGCCAGTACTCGAACGCGCGCTGCAACACCGGCTCGCTGACGGCGTTGAGCAGGTGGCCGACGATGTTGTCGACCAGGCGCCCGCGCTCCGCGTCGTTGAGCACCTCGCGGACCATGGTGCCGGCCTGGCCCCAGTCGTCGTCCTCCGCATGCTGGGGGTAGGCGGCGTGCACCATCTCTCCGCCGGTCTGCCACCCGGCGGGCTCGCCGTAGCGGGCGGTGTCGGCCTGCGGACCGCCCCTGGAGTTCGGCGCGTACACCGGGTCGGAGACCTTGTGGTACCGCATCGCGCCGTCCTTGCTGTAACTGTTCACCGGGGACTGCGGCGCGTTCACCCCCAGCTGCTGGTAGTTCACGCCGAGGCGGGCCCGGTGCGCGTCAGCGTAGGAGAACAGCCGAGCCAGCAGCATCTTGTCCGGGCTGGGGCCGATGCCCGGCACGAGGTTGTTGGGCTGGAACGCCGCCTGCTCGATCTCGGTGTGGTAGTCGGTCGGGTTGCGGTCCAGCGTCATCGTGCCGACATCGATCAGTGGGTAGTCGCCGTGCGGCCACACCTTTGTCAGATCGAACGGGTTGAACCGGTAGGTACTGGCCTCCTCGAACGGCATGATCTGGACCTTCAGGCTCCAGCTCGGGAAGTTGCCGTCGGCGATGTGCTCGTACAGGTCGCGGGTGTGGTAGTCGGTGTCCGCCGACGCCATCTGGTCGGCCTCGTCCTGGGTGAAGCACTCGATGCCCTGGTCGGTCTTGAAATGGTACTTCACCCAAAACTTCTCGCCGGCAGCGTTGACCCACATGTAAGTGTGGCTGGAGTAGCCGTTCATGTGCCGCCAGGTGCGCGGGATCCCGCGGTCGCCCATCAGCCAGGTCACCTGGTGCGCGGACTCCGGCGAGAGCGTCCAGAAGTCCCACTGCATGTCGTGGTCGCGCAGGTTGTTGGCGGCCAGGCGTTTCTGTGAGCGGATGAAGTGCTGGAACTTCATCGGGTCCTTGATGAAGAACACCGGGGTGTTGTTCCCGACCATGTCGTAGTTGCCCTCGGTGGTGTAGAACTTCAGCGCGAAGCCGCGGGGGTCGCGCCAGGTGTCGGGGCTGCCACGCTCGCCGGCCACCGTGGAGAACCGGGCCAGCATGTCGGTCTGCGTTCCGGGCTGGAACACCGCCGCCTTGGTGTAGCCGCTGACGTCGTTCGTCACCTCGAACCGGCCGAAGGCGCCGCCACCCTTGGCGTGCGGCTGCCGCTCGGGGATGCGCTCGCGGTTGAACTGCGCCATCTGCTCGATGAGGTAGTGGTCCTGCAGCAGGATCGGACCGTCCGGGCCGATGGTGAGTGAGTGCTCATCGCTCGCGACCGGGATGCCGGCATCCGTCGTCGTCGGCTTGGGCTGCGTGCTCGTCACTGCCGTGTCTCCTCGTCGTAGTGGTGGTGGGGTGTGCGGCTGGGCTGGCAACTGGGGCACAGGCCCCAGAAGACGACCTCGGCCTCGTCGAGCTGGTAGCCCGCGTCGTCGCTGGGGGTCAGGCAGGGGCGGGCACCGATGGCGCAGTCGACATCGGTCGTGCGGCCGCAGGAACGGCATACCAGATGGTGGTGGTTGTCCCCGGTCCGCGTCTCAAATCGAGCCGGCGAACCGGCCGGCTCGATGCGCCGCACCAAGCCCGCCCCGGCGCACGCCGCCAGCACATCGTAGACCGCCTGGGTGGAGACCCGGCCGATCCGCCCGCGGACGAGCCGGGCGAGGGTCTCCGCCGTGGAGTGCGGGTGCCCCGCGAGGACGTGGAGCACGGCCAGCCGCGGCGCCGTGACCCGAAGACCCGCGTCCCGGAGGCGCTGCGCGGTGTCTGCGGCGTACGTGATGTCGGCAGGGTGAACCATCGCCTAGAGCTGACCACCTTTTCTGGAACAAGTCAAGTATGGCCGCTCGGTCGGGCTGGAAATCACGTGGTGGACCTCGGTGCTCCGGGTGAGGATGGCGCGGTGACGGGTCTCGACACCTACCGCGACGTGCTGGCGCTGCCCGGCGTCCGCAGGCTCGCGCTGATCGGGTTTCTGGTCCGGGTCCCCGCGACTGCGGCCGCGATCGTGGTGACCCTGCACGTCGTGCTCACCCTGCACCACGGCTACGCGGCCGCCGGCACCGTCGCGGCGGCGGCGATGACCGGGCGGGCGCTCGGCGCACCGCTGCTGGGCCGGCTGGTCGACCGCCGCGGGCTGCGCCCGGTGGTCGCGCTGACGGTCGTCGCGGAGGCGGCGTTCTGGTCGGTCGCGCCGTGGCTGCCCTATCCCGGTCTGCTCGCCGGTGCGCTGCTCGGTGGCCTGCTCGGGTTGCCGGTGTACTCCGTGGTGCGCCAGGCCATCGCCGCGCTGGTGCCCGCCGAGCGGCGGCGGCCCGCGTACGCGCTCGACTCGATGTCGGTGGAGCTGTCCTACCTCGTCGGACCGGCGGTCGGGACCACCGTTGCGGTCGGCTGGTCGACGACGGCCGCGATGCTGCTGGTCGGAGCCGGCCTCGTGCTCGGCGGCAGTGCGCTGTGGATCCTCGACCCGCCGACCCGGGCAGCGGCTCCGGACGCCATCACGAGCACGTCCGCCCGCGGTGCGGAGACCACTGGCGCACTCGCCACCGCGGTCCCCGGCCCACCTGCCGACTGGCTCACCCCGCGGCTGGGTGCCACCCTGCTGGCCACAGCCGCGGCCACCATGGTGATCTTCGGGAGCGAGCTGGGCATCGTCGCCGGGCTGCAGGGCAGCGGGCAGGCCGGGTTGATCGGTGCCGTCGTCGCCGTGTGGTGCCTGGCCTCGCTGGCCGGCGGCTATCGTTACGGTGCCGCGCGGCGCTCCCGGTCGCTGTTCGCGCTCGTCGCCGCGCTCGGCGCGGCCACCGTGCCGGTCGCCCTCGGCGGGTCGTGGTGGACCTACGCGCTGCTGCTCGTACCGGCCGGGTTGTTCTGCGCACCCTCGTTGACCGCCAGCACCGACGCCGTTGCGGCACTGGCGCCGGACCGGGTGCGCGGGCTGGTCACCGGGCTGCAGGGCTCGGCGCTCATGCTCGGCGCCGCGGCGGGCTCACCGCTGGCCGGCGCGCTCATCGACGCGTACTCGCCCGCCGTCGCAATCGTCAGCGCCGGAGCGCTCGGGATCGTCGTGGCCGGCGCCGCCGCCACGGTGGCGCACCGGCCCGCCCGGCTGCCGGCCGTAGGGCACACTTGCGGGCAATGAGCGCTCCCCCCGGTCCGGTCCGTCGCGGGGCGCCCGCACCTTCTTCCCGGTCCCACCGGCGCGCGACCGGCCGGTTGCTCGCCGCCGGGCTGCTCACCGCGGTGGCGGCGGTCGGAGTGTTGCCGGACCTGCTCTTCCGGACCGACCGGTACAGCCCGTTCGTCCAGCTCGTCGCGTTTCGGCCGTACCTGCTCGGCGGCGAGATGCTGTTCACCGCAGTCGCGGTGCTGGTGACGCTGCGGCGCGTCCTGGCCTGGCCGTTCGCGGCCGGGCTTGCCCTCGTTGCGCTGGTGGGCGCCGGGCTGGTGGTGCCCAGGACCATCACCGACCCGCTGCTTCCCGGTGGCCGCTCACTCAGCGTGCTTTCCTTCAACACCTACCGCGGCGAGGCGGACGTAGGTGCCCTCGCCGAGCTGATCCACTCGCAGCGCCCCGACCTGGTCTCACTGCCCGAGGCGGGCGCCGCCTACCGCGACAGGCTGGCCCCGCTGGTGAAGCCGCTCGGTTACCGACTGTACACGTCCACCCCGCTGGGCAGCCCGGACGTCTCGGGGGTCACCGCGCTCGTGGCCGCCGGGCTCGGCGACGTCGACGTGCGGGTCGGCGACACCAGGTTCCGCTACCTCGAGGTGACCGGAGGCGGACTCGGCGCTCTGCACTTCGTCGCGTTCCACGCGGTGGCACCCACCCCCGGCGCGGTACCGCAGTGGCGCGCGGACCTGAGTGGGCTCGCCCGATGGTGCGCAGGCCCCGCTCCGGCAGTGATCGCAGGCGATTTCAACGCCACGCTCGACCATTCGGTGTTGCGGTCGGCGATCGCGGGCTGCGGCGACGCCGCGGCACAGCGCGGGAAGGGCCTGGCGGCGACGTGGCCGACCTGGGCACCACCCTGGCTCGGCACCCAGATCGACCACGTGCTGGGCACCGACGGGATAGCCGCCGAGACCTTCGCGGTGCACGACATCCCCGGTAGCGACCACCGGGCGATCCGCACCATGCTGCGGGTGCCGGGTTGAGCATGCGGGCTCAGCGGCCCGCGGCGACCGTCTCCGCGATCTCGTAGGTGTTCAGCGCCGCACCCTTGCGCAGGTTGTCCCCGCAGACGAACAGCTCGAGGGTGTTCGGGAAGTCCAGCGCCTGGCGGACCCGGCCCACCCAGGTCGGGTCCTCGCCGACGACGGCGGCCGGGGTCGGCCACTGCCCCGCGGCCGGGTCGTCACACAGCACGACGGTCGGCTGGGCGGCGAGGACCGTGCGCGCGGCGGCCACCGAGACCTCGCATCCGAACGTGGCGTGCACCGCCAGCGCGTGCGTGGTCACCACCGGCACTCGCACGCAGGTGGCCGACACCTTGAGCTCGGGGATGCCGAGGATCTTGCGCGACTCGTTGCGCACCTTGAGCTCCTCCGAGGACCAGCCGTCGGCCTTGACCGCGCCGGCCCACGGCACGACGTTGAGCGCCAGTGGCGCCGGGAACGGCGAGTCGGACCCGAGGCCGGCCGCGGCCAGCGCCTCCGCGACGTCCCCGCCGCGCACCCCGAGCTCCTTACCGGCCACCGCGGCCAGCTCGGCGTAGAGCCGGTCGATCCCGGCCTGCCCGGCCCCGGACGCCGCCTGGTACGAGGACACCACGAGCTCGCGCAGGCCGAACTCGCGGTGCAGCGCGCCCAGCACCGCCATCATCGACAGCGTCGTGCAGTTGGGGTTCGCGATGATCCCCTTGGGCCGGTCGGAGGCGTTCACAGCGTTTACCTCGGGCACCACCAGCGGGACGTCGGGGTCCATCCGGAACGCCCCGGAGTTGTCGACGGCCACCGCGCCGCGGGCGGCGGCGATCGGGGCCCACCGTGCACTCACCTCGTCGGGCACGTCGAACAGCGCGATGTCGACGCCGTCGAAGACCTCCGACGCGAGCTCACGCACGGTCACGTCCACGCCGCGGACCCGCAGCACCCGGCCGGCCGAGCGGGCCGAGGCCACCAACCGGATCTCGCTCCACGGCACGGTCCCCCTGGCGTCGATGATGTCGATCATCACGGAGCCAACGGCCCCGGTGGCTCCGACGATGGCGAGGACGGGGCCGCCGCGCTGGACCGACAACTCGCTCGCAGGCTCGCTCACCGCCCCGTCCCCGCATGCACCACGGCCGGCTCGTCCCCGCCGAGCTCGAACGCCTTGTGCAGCGCGCGCACGGCGTCGTCGAGCTGGTCGACCCGGCAGATCACCGAGATCCGGATCTCCGAGGTGTTCATGGTCTCGATGTTGATCCCGGCCCGCGACAGCGACTCGCAGAACGTGGCGGTGACTCCGGGATGGTTGCGCATCCCCGCGCCGACCAGCGAGACCTTGCCGACCTCCGGATCGTAGATCACCTGCGCGAAGCCGATCTCGGACTTGACCTTCTCCAGCGCGGCGACCGCGGTGGGGCCGTGGATGTGCGGCAGGGTGAAGGTGATGTCGGTGCGTCGGTCGTCCACATGCGACACATTCTGCAGCACCATGTCGATGCTGATCTCGGCATCGGCGATGGTCCGGAAGATCCGGGCGGCCATGCCGGGCGTGTCGGGCACCCCGGTGACCGTGACCTTTCCCTCGGACCGGTCGTGCGCGACCCCGGTGATGATCGCCTGCTCCACGGGAATCTCCTCGATCGATCCGGCGACCAGCGTCCCCGGCCTGTCGTTGTACGAGCAGCGGACGCGCAGCGCCACGGCGTAGCGCCGGGCGTACTCGACCGCGCGCAGGTGCAGCACCTTCGCGCCACAGGCCGCCATCTCCAGCATCTCCTCGTAGCTGATCGTGTCCAGATGCCGGGCGTCGGGCACGATCCGCGGGTCGGCACTGAACACGCCGTCGACGTCGGTGTAGATCTCGCAGACGTCGGCCTGCAGCGCTGCGGCCAGCGCGACCGCCGTGGTGTCCGAGCCGCCGCGGCCCAGTGTGGTGATGTCCTTGGAGTCCGCGCTCATCCCCTGGAACCCGGCGACGAGGACGATCGAGCCCGCGTCGAGGGCGCTGCGCAGCCGGCCCGGGTTGACCGCGACGATCCGGGCGTCGCCGTGCTTCGAGGTCGTGATCATCCCGGCCTGCGAGCCGGTGAACGACCGGGCCTGGGCGCCCAGGGCGTGGATCGCCATCGCCACCAGCGCGTTCGAGATCCGCTCACCCGCGGTGAGCAGCATGTCCAGCTCGCGCGCCAGCGGGGCGGGCGAGACCTCCCTGGCGAGGTCGGTCAGCACGTCGGTGGTGTCACCCATCGCGGAGACCACCACGACGACGTCATGGCCCTCTTCGCGGGTCGCGACGATCCGCTCGGCGACCTTCTTGATACGGTCTGCGTCCTGAACCGAGGATCCGCCGTACTTCTGCACGACGAGGGCCATCCCGACCTCCTGTCCTCGCGGGCGCCGGTCGGGACTCCAGCCTACCGGTGACGGCGGAGTCGCACCCCGGGAGCCATACTGGTCCTATCGGGCCGACGGGGCCGACGCGCGCCGGGAGGAGCATGGTCGACCGATCCACCGCACACGCGCTCGACGCCGCCGACCCGCTCGCGCCGCTGCGCGACCGGTTCGCGCTGCCTCCGGAGACGATCTACCTCGATGGCAACAGCCTCGGTGCGCGGCCGCGCAGCGCGGCGGCGCGGCTGGTCGTTGCCGTGCGCGACGAATGGGGCACCGGGCTGGTCCGGTCCTGGAACGACGCCGGCTGGTACACCGAACCGGCCAGGGTCGCGGCCCGGATCGCCCCGCTGCTCGGCGCCGATCCAGACGAGGTCGTGGTGGCCGACTCGACGTCGGTGAACCTGTTCAAGCTGCTCGTCGCGGGCGCCCGGCTGCGGCCGGGCCGCACCGTGATCCTCACCAGCACCCGCGACTTCCCCACCGATGTCTATCTCGCCCGCGCCGCCGCTGAGCTGCTCGGCTGCGAGCTGCGTGGCGTCGACGGACCTGACGCGGTGCCCGCCGCGCTGGACCGCGACGTCGCCGTCGTCGCGTTGTGTCACGTCGACTTCCGCACCGGTGCGCTCGCCGACGCTCACGGGCTCACCGCGGCGGCGCACGCGGTCGGGGCGTTGACGCTGTGGGACCTGTCGCACTCCACCGGCGCGCTGGACGTCGACCTGCACGGCTGGGCCGCGGACCTCGCCGTGGGCTGCGGCTACAAGTTCCTCAACGGTGGCCCCGGCGCGCCCGCGTACGCCTTCGCGGCGCGCGTCCACCAGGAGGAGCTGCGCAGCCCGTTGCCCGGTTGGTTCTCCCACGCCGACCCGTTCGCGTTCGACCCGGACTTCACCCCGGTGCCGGGGATCACCAGGCTGGCCTGCGGGACTCCGCCGGTGCTGTCGCTGCTCGGCCTCGCCGAGGGCGTGGCCAGCCTGGACGGGGTCACCCCCGCGGCCCTCGCAGCGAAGGCGCACGGGCTGACCGGGCTGTTCGTCGAACTCGTCGACCGGCACTGCCCCGAGGTCGAGGTCGCGTCACCGCGCGTCGCCGAGGCGCGCGGTGCCCAGGTCGCGCTGCGCCATCCGCGGGCCTATCCGCTGGTCCGGGCGCTGGCTGCGCGCGGGGTGGTCGGCGACTTCCGCACCCCCGATCTCGCCCGGTTCGGCTTCGCCCCCGCCTACACCCGCTACGCCGACGTCGCCGACGCCGTCGGGGTGCTGCGCGCCGTCCTCGACCACGACGACCTGGACCGCCTTGAGCCCGCGCAGCACCACGCGGTCAGGTGAGCCGGGTACTCAGGCGAACCGGCGGACGAGCCGGACCACGACGGCCGTGACCGCGAACCAGATGACCGCCGCAACGGCGTAGTTCAGCGCCACCCTGCGCTTCGGGTCGTCGGGCAGGAACAGGTCGTCAAGACCGAGGCCGAACTGGGCGGCCAGACCGGTGACGAACGTCGTGAGCCCGTTCGCCGGGTTGGCGTCCAGCAGGGTGAGCACGATGTGCAGGACCAGGACGGCCACGATGGCCATGCCGATGCCCCACAGCACGGTGCTCAGCAGCCCCGCACCTCGACGCGCCGTCGTTTTCATGCCCACCGGTCCTCCTCGCTGCCGCACGCCCTCGAGCCCGGAACACTGGGTCATAGTGGCAGGCCATGCGGCCGCGGCGGCGCTGCGACATACCCCGATCGGGTGTGCCATCCGGGTGTTGCCGATGACTTTGTGTCCATCACGTCTTGCCCGCGGCCCCGGTTCCGGGGCTACTGTGAAGTCATGGCACGCCTCCTCCTTCGTCGCCGCGGCGGGGTCTGACCGACCGGCCCCTCGTCGCGGGTTGGCGCGTGCGCCGGTCACGAGCTCTCGCCATCGACCGGCACACCCTCAGGAGCACCCCGCGATGACCACCTCGTTCGACGCCTTTACGTCCTCATCCGCGAGCCGGCTGCGCACCCCGTCGCGCCCGGTTCCGGACACCCAGCCCGCCTGGAACTCCCAGCGCGGCTCGCATCTGCCCTTCCACCGCTACCGCCCGTTCCACGAGCTGGTGGAGCCGGTGTCGCTGCCCGACCGCACCTGGCCGGACCGGTGGATCACCGCCGCACCGCTGTGGTGCGCGGTCGACCTGCGCGACGGCAACCAGGCACTGATCGACCCGATGAGCCCCACCCGCAAGCGCCGCATGTTCGACCTGCTGGTCCGGATGGGCTACAAGGAGATCGAGGTCGGCTTCCCGGCGGCCAGCCAGACCGACTTCGACTTCGTCCGGGAGATCATCGAAGGCGACGCGATCCCCGACGACGTCACCATCCAGGTCCTCACCCAGGCCCGCGCCGAGCTGATCGAGCGCACCTACGAGGCGTGCGAGGGCGCACCGCGGGCGATCGTGCACCTGTACAACTCGACGTCGATCCTGCAGCGGCGTGTCGTCTTCCGCTCCGACCGCGCCGGGATCGCCAGGATCGCGACCGACGGGGCCGAGGACGTGGCGCGCTTCGCCGAGAAGTACCCGCACACCGACTGGCGCTTCCAGTACTCCCCGGAGTCCTACACCGGCACCGAACTGCAGTACGCCGCCGACGTCTGCAACGCCGTGAGCGCGATCTGGCAGCCCACGCCCGAATGGCCGATGATCGTCAACCTGCCGGCGACGGTCGAGATGGCCACCCCCAACGTCTATGCCGACTCCATCGAGTGGATGCATCGCCACCTGGCGCGGCGCGCCGGAGTCGTGCTGAGCCTGCACCCGCACAACGACCGCGGCACCGCGGTGGCCGCCGCCGAGCTGGGCTACCAGGCGGGCGCCGACCGGATCGAGGGCTGCCTGTTCGGCAACGGCGAGCGCACCGGCAACGTCGACCTGGTGACACTCGGGATGAACCTGTTCACCCAGGGCATCGACCCGCAGATCGACTTCTCCGACATCGACGAGATCCGCCGCACCGTCGAGTACTGCAACCAGCTGCCGGTGCCCGAACGGCACCCGTGGGGCGGTGACCTGGTGTACACCGCGTTCTCCGGCAGCCACCAGGATGCGATCAACAAGGGCCTGGCTGCGATGAGCCGCGATGCCCTCACCGCGGGCGTGGAAGTGAACGACCTCAGCTGGGAGGTCCCGTACCTGCCGGTCGACCCGAAGGACATCGGCCGCACCTACGAGGCCGTGATCCGGGTGAACTCGCAGTCCGGCAAGGGCGGCGTCGCCTACATCATGAAGGCCGAGCACCAGCTGGACCTGCCACGCCGGCTGCAGATCGAGTTCTCCCGGGTGATCCAGGAGGTCACCGACACGCACGGCGGCGAGGTCTCGCCCAAGGAGATCCGCGACGTCTTCGAGAGCGCGTACCTGGACCGCGTCACCCCGCTCAAGCTGATCCGGCACCGGCTGGCCAGCGACGGTGAGGGCTTCGACGAGATCGTGGCGACGGTGCGGGTGGAGAACGACCTGCACGAGATCAGCGGCAGTGGCAACGGCCCGATCGCCGCCTTCGTCGACGCGCTGGCCGGGGTCGGTTTCGACATCCGGGTGCTCGACTACCACGAGCACGCGATGGCGGCGGGCGACGACGCCCGCGCGGCGGCGTACGTCGAATGTGCGGTGGAGGACACCGTGCTGTGGGGCGTCGGGGTGGACGGCTCGATCGTCAACGCGTCACTCAAGGCCGTGGTGTCGGCGATCAACCGGGCGATGCGGTAGCGGCCCGCGGAGCTCGGTGAGTTCCCGCAGCCCCCGTTCCGGCGGCGAACCGGCCGCCCGCAGCCATGAGCAGGTGCGGGCGGCCGTCGGGCGATGGCGCTAGACGCGGTTGACCACCGTCCCCAACCCGGACAACCGCAGCAGCCCGGGGGCGTCGATCAACCGGGCGACCGCCTCCTGTGCGGTGATCTGCTTGGCCCGCATCTCCAGGATGATCGTGCCGGCGACGATCGGAGCGGAGAAGGACGTGCCGCTCCACTTGGCCCAACCCTTGCACTCGCCCAGCTCGGCGTCGGCTATGAAGCCCGTGAAGAAGGTACTGACCAGGTCGACGCCCGGAGCGCACGCCCGGACCCACGGCCCGTAGTTGGTGAACGGCGCCGGCCCGTCAGGCCCGACGGCGCCGACACCCACGACGTCGGGCAACGCGGCCGGATAGGTCCGCCGGCAGGTCGCGTCGTTGCCCGCGGACGCCACGACGACCCAGCCCCTGGCCTGGGCGTCGCGGATCGCGCTTGCGAGGACCGGAGCCTTGCCGTCGAGCAGGTAGCCGCCGAAGGACAGGTTGAGCACGGCTCCGCGGGGCCGGACGTCGCCGAGCGCGTCGATGGCCTGCGCGATGACGACCTCGTCACCGTCGCCCTCGGGCGCGAGGACATTGACGACCGCCACCCGGCTCTGCGGGACGATCGACTTGACGAGACCGGCGATGAACTCACCATGGCCGGCCACCGGGTCGATTCGGTTGTCGCCGTCCGCATCCGGCGCGTCGGTGACGGTGGACAGCGGATCCGGGTCGCCGAGCGAGGCGGAGCGGAACTCCTGGCGAGGAAACCCGGTGTCGAGCACGACGACGTCGATGTCCTGGCCCGCCACCGCCATGCCGCCCGCTCCGGTCAGGCGCCCGATGATGTCCTTTGCCTCCGCCTCCGCGATCACCTTGACGCTGCTGCGCCGTTTGCCCGTCGTCTTGGCTTCGCCGGTCGCGTAGACCGGGGTCGCGTACACGGGAGTGGCGTAGACCGGCGTCGCATACACGGGTGCCGCGCGGGCCCGGGTCGCGTACACCGGGGAACCCTGCACCCAGCCGGTGCCGAGCTGCGACGGGTGCGGACCGCAGCAGCAGTCCTGCTCGCAATGCGCGAAGAACACGTGGTTGGGCTGGGCGTCGATGCCCTCGGAGCGCAGCTCCCGGATGACGGTCAGCGGATCGGACATCCCGCTGAGCAGCAGGAAGCGCGCCAGCGGATCGCGTCGAGCGACAGCGGAGTCCGCGCGGCGCAGCGGAGTCTCCTCGATCCGCTGCCGTTGCTCGGGGCCGGAGAACTCACGTATGAGCTCCAGTGCACGGTCCCGCGCGGCCACCGGGACGATGAGCTCGCACGGTCGGCAGGCGAACCCGTCCGGACCGTCGGCAAAGCACACCCGTCCGGCCCAGCCGGCTTCGGCTGATGAGCCATCTCCCGCAGTAGTCATGTCGTCCTCTCCTGTACGCCTGCTGTCCAGAGACTCCAGCGGTCCCTCAGATACGCCGCATATGGCATGATTCTCGCTGGTGGGAAGCCCAACCGTGACCGCGCTACAGGCGTTGGCCGAGCTGCGTCACCGGGATCCCGAGCGCGTCCGTGGCATGGCAGCCGTCCTGCTCGAGGACGCAGCTCTCCCCGGACCGGTCCGGGCGACCGCAGAATGGGTGCTCGGCCTGGCGCTGCACGAGCTCGGCAGACCCGCCGCCGCCGCCGGGCACCTGCGCACCGCCGTTCGGCTCGCCACCCGTGGCCGGAACCTGCACACGGCGGCGGTGGCGCGGGCGGGCCTGGCGATGTCGCTGCTCGCGGTGGGGGACGCGGCGGCTGCGCACCGCGAGATCGTTCGCGCCCGCGCAGGCTCCCCACCTTCCGCGGTCACGCTGGTCGAACCGCTGTGGGCCGTGTGGCTGCAGCGTGCGGGCCGGCATGACGAGGCCTTGCAGGTGCTCGACGACGTCCTCCCCGCCCTGCAGCGCGCCCACGACCGGGCCGGTGCGGCGCGGCTGCTACTCAACCGCGGCACGCTGTTCGCCTACCAGGGCAGGTTCGATCGCGCCGCCGCCGACCTCACCGAGGCCGAGCGGCTGGCAACCGACCGCGGACTGTGGCTGCTCGCCGCGATGGCCGCGCACAATCTCGGGTTCACCGAGGGGCGCCGCAACGACCTGCCGGCCGGCCTCGCGGGCTTCGATCGGGCACTGGCGGCCTACCACGCCGTCGGTGATCCGCCGCGACAGGTCACCGTGCTCGCCGCGGATCATTGCGAGCTCCTGCTCCGGGCCGGTCTGTCCCGGGACGCCCGCATCGGGGCCGAACGAGCCGTGTCGGTGCTCGAGGCGGCCGGCGAGGTGGATGTCTCCCACGCGACGGAGATCCGGCTGCTGCTCGCCCAGGCCCTGCTGGCCGAGGGAGCCTTACACCGGGCCGCGGCCGAGGCCGCCCGCTCCGCCGAGGCTTTCCGGGCCGCCCGCCGGACGGCCTGGGCCGCGCTGGCCGACTACGTGGCCGTGCAGGCCGAGATCGCGGCAGCGGAGGAGGAGCTGCGTTTGCCCGAGACGCTACTGCGCCGCACCCGGACGATCGCCCGTGCCCTGGATGCCCACGGCTGGCCGGTGGAGGCCATGCACGTGCGGACCTTCCTCGGCCGTGTCGCGCTGTCCCTCGGCCGTGACGCCACCGTCCGCCGTGAGCTCGCCCCGGTCGCGGCCACCCGGCACCGCGGCACGGTGGACGCCCGGACCACGGCCTGGCAGGCCACCGCGTTGCTCCTGCTCGCGAGCGGCCGGCGGGGCGAGGCGAAGCGGGCGTTGCGCCGCGGGCTGGCGCTGGTCGAGGAGTACCGGGCCGGCCTGACGACCACCGAGCTGCGGGTGGGGGCCGCGGCCCGAGGGACCGAGTTGGCCCGGCTCGGGCTCCGGCTCGCCCTGGCCGACGGGCGCCCCCTCGAGGTACTCCGCTGGGCCGAGCGCTGGCGGGCGGGGGCCCTGCGCTGCCCGCCGGTGCACCCTCCGACCGACGATGTGCTGGCCGAAGCGGTGGCGCTGCTGCACGTCGCGCGCTCCGAGCTGCGCTCGGCGACCCTCGACGAAGCACCCACCCAGCAGCTGCAGAAACGGGTCAGCCAGCTCGAGTCCGATGTCCGGGCACGCTCTCTGCGGGCGGGGGGTGCAGCCTCCGTCGCGATGTCAGGACTGCAGATCGCCGCGGTCCGGGCCGCCCTCGGCGAGGCCGTTCTCGTCGAGTACATCGCCCTCGAGGGCACGCTGAGCGCCGTCACGCTGTCCGCGGGCCGCGCCCGGCTGTACCACCTGGGGCGGGTTGGTGAGGTGCGGCGGGAGATCGCCTACCTGCTCTCCGGGCAGCGGCGGGCCATCGCGGCGAGCCTGCGGCGCGGAACCATGGAGCGGGCACCTGCCCTCGCCCCGCTCGCGGGCACGGCTCGACGGCTCGCGACGCTGCTGCTCGGCCCCCTCGGCCTCGGTTCCACCTCACCCCTGGTCGTCGTGCCGACCGGGGCGTTGCACGGCCTGCCCTGGCCGGCACTGCCCGACCTCTACGGCCGTCCGCTGGTGGTGGCCCCCAGCGCCGACCTGTGGAGCCGGCGCGCCCGGCCGGTGATCCCGGTCCCGGACGAGGACGTCACCCTGGTCGCGGGCCCCGACCTTCCCGGGGCCGACGCCGAGATCGGCCGCCTGGCCGCCGACGTCTATCCGGCGTCCCGCGTGTTACGGGGTAGCGCGGCCACGGTGCGCCGCGTGCTCGACGCCCTGGGTCGCAGCGACCTCGTCCACGTCGCGGCACACGGCCGGTTCCGGGCCGACAGCCCGTTGTTCTCCTCGCTCGCGCTCGCGGACGGCGCCTTGACCGTGCTGGACATGGAAGGCCTGCCGGCCGCGCCGTCGACGGTCGTGCTACCGGCCTGCGAGGCCGGGCGCACCGAGGTGCTGGCCGGTGACGAGCTCATCGGGACGACGACCGCGCTGCTCGGACGCGGTGTGCGGTCGGTGATCGCCCCCGTGCTCCCGGTGCCGGACCTCGGGACCGCAGACCTGATGGTCGCGCTGCATCGCGGGCTTCGCTCGGGATGCTCGCCGAGCGAAGCACTGGCCGCGGCCGCGGCCGAGGTGGCCGACGAGCCGTTGCCGCGGGCGGTGGCCGAGACGTTCGTCTGCCTCGGTGCCGCCGAGACGGCGACCACGACTACCGGCTGATCCAGGGGGTGCGCAGATCGGGCCCGTCCGGTGACTTCGCGAGCAGGCGCAGCGGTCCACCCGGGAGGTCGAAGCGGAACCTTCCGAGCTCATCGGCCGTCGCCCAGACGCTGCCTTCGGTCGACTGCAGCTCGATCCGGTCGGCCCGAGGGGGACTCAGCTGACCGAGCACCTCGTCCTCCGGGCACAGCTCGACCTCGATCCGCCGCCCGTCCGCGCCCTCGAACACCAGCGATCTCGACTCCACCGGCTCAGCGGGGTCGTGCCGGGTCAGGGCCGCGGTCTCGTCGAGCAACGAGTCGAGAAGCAGCGTGGCCAGCTCGACGTCGAGCTCGACGTCGTTCCATGCCGATTTCGCCCTCGCCACCGCATCCCGGGGAACTGCGCCGGGGTCGGATGGCCTGCGCAGCACCGCTCCGAGCAGACTCAACAGCACCTCATCGTCGCCCAGATCGTCGGTCCGCGGAGCGTTGCGGCCCGGTGGGCCCGTCACAGCGCCACCTCGCGGCAGTACGGGCGCAGCTCGGGCATCTCCCGGAGCCGCGCGAGGCAACGTTGCCTGGTCGGTCCGATACTTCCGATCTTCATCTCCAGGGTTCGCCCGATCTCCGCATAGGGGATCGGAGGATCGGCGGTCACCAAGCGCAACAGCCGCTGGCAGGAGTCCGACAACCGGAGGAACGCGGTGGACATCGCCGTCTGCAGCTCACCGTCCAGGATCGACTCGACGGCCGAGTCGAGGACCGGCGGCAGATGCGCGTCGACGATCTCGACCGGGACCAGCCGTCTTCTCGACCGCAGGATCGCCAGCACCTCGTTGCGGGCGGTGGTGGCCACCCAGCCATGCAGGCGGGCCGGCTCACGCACACTGCCCAACCGCTCGTAGAGGCGAAGGAACGTCATTGCGAACGCGTCCTTGCGGTCCTCGACCGGTAGGTCGAACCTCCTGATCGCGCCCCAGACGGCACCGGTCAGACAGTCGACGAGCTGTTCCCACGCCACTCGGTCGCCGGCGAGCGCCGCGGAGGTCAGTGCGACGAGGTCGGAACCAGGCTCGTCGTGGACCGACTCCATCTGGTGGACAGTACGCGGCGGGGAGATCAACGGTCGACCGCCTTTCGGTCCCAGAATGTCGTGTCCCAGGGCGTCGTCAGTGTCACCGGCCCGACACGTGCGACCGGTGTGACAAGGACGAGGCGCGACCGAGCCGGCCTGATACACCGGTGGAGACCGTGTTTCGGGCTGAACGACGCATGGCCCGTGAGCGCCGTGGGGACGTGCCACGGCACCCCGACGGAGCGGTCCGACGTAGTAACAACCGGAGCGGTCAGGAGGTGTCGAACTCACCGTTCTTGACCCCGGCGACGAACGCCGTCCACTCCTCGGGAGTGAAGGCCAGCGGGCCCTGCTCACGGTTCTTGCCGTCCCGGACCAGGACGGCCCCTTCGACTGTTCGAGCGACCTCGACACACCCTCCTGAGTTGCAGAAGCTGCTCGTCGTGAACTTGGTCACCGAACCCCCTTCGCAGAATTATGGGCGCGAACGTACTCGGTGATCATACGGCGTGACGCATCGGGGTCCAGAGCACGTTCGGCTACATCGGAGAAGACCTCTTTGTACAACTCCACATCGGAGTATCCGTCCAGATAGGAGTCTCCCGCATGGCCTTCGATGTAGACGATATCGTCCAGCGGTTCGTGCAGCTCCAGGATGTTGAACTGGCCATGATGGGCTCGGTGGATCCCGGCATCGAACGGCAGCACGCGAACCTCCACATTGGGCAGATCCGCCTTCTCCTCGATCGCACACAACTGGTCGGCCATGACCTCCCGCCCACCGACCACCCGACACAGCAGCCCCTCGTCGAGCACAACCGACAGCCGTAGCGGGGCGTCGTCCCGGTAGAGGGCCCGTTGCCGCTGCATGCGCAGCTCGACCAGGCTCTCGATCTCCGGCTTCCGGTGCTGCGGCAGGATCGCGGTCAACATCTCGCGCGTGTAGTCGCTGCTCTGCAGCAGGCCGGGCACCACCGTGACCGTGAAGGAGTGCACCGCGAGGGCGTGGGTCTCCAGCGCGGGGTACCGAGCCGGCTCCTCCATCACGAACCGCTCCGGCGGCACGCCCTCGGTGTACGGCTCCCACCACCCCTGCATGCGGCTGTCCTTGACCAGTCGCAGCAGCATCTCCTGCTCTGCGTCCGAGGAGACCCCGTAGATCCGGATCAGCTCGCGGACGTCGGGAAGCTTGGGGATGCCCTTGCCGGTCTCCAGCCGGCTGATCTTCGACGTCGAGCAGTCCAGCTCGCGGGCCACCTCGTCGAGGTTCAGGCCGACACTGCCGCGCAGCCGCCGGAGCTCGGCTCCGAGACGTCGCCTCGGCCCCGCCGGCCCCTGAACTGGCGCCATCTCACTGTCCTTCCCCCGGCTGCCGTCAAGAGCCGGTCGTCACAACTGTACGTGGTCGGCCGCTGCTCCAGACGGGTACGGCATGCAATCCCATTTCAATGCGATTGCGTGACGGCTTCCCAGAGCGCATTCTCATCACAGGTGGCTCAGTGTGAACCGGGACACACCCGCTTCGCCAGACCATCTCGGGAGGAGACCCTGATGATCGGCACGCGGCTCTTCCCCCACCCGCCCACCCTGCCCGACCTGCGCCCACAACCCGGGTTGGCACCGTCTGGCACTCCGTCCCGGCAGCTGCCGGGAAAGCATGCAGCTCGGCGACCGCCGAAGCAGGACGTCACGGGAAGGGGCTCGACGATGCACAACCCTCACATCACGTACCGCGCCACGTCGAAGAGTGTCCTCGCACACCGCAGTAGGTGGTCGCCGTGATCACCGTGATGGCCGTCGGAAGCGCGGTCCTGGTCGTCATCGCCATCGTCGTCGGGATCGTTGATGCCACGCAGGCAGGCAGGTGGCGCGACATCGCCGCCGACCGGCGCGAGAACTGGGAACGGCGCCAGCAGCTCCATGACGTGCCCGACGACTACGCCGGCTGGGGCGACGAGGACGACTGAACAGTCGTCCTACAGCGCGCGGCGGCCGGACAGGGCCCGGCCGAGCGTGAGCTCGTCGGCGAACTCCAGGTCCCCACCCATCGGGAGCCCGGAGGCCAGCCGGGTCACCGACAGCCCGGGGAAGTCGCGCAGCAGCCGCAACAGGTAGGTGGCGGTGGCCTCACCCTCGGTGTTGGGGTCGGTCGCGATGATGACCTCGGCGATCTCGGTCTCGTCGGACGCCGGGCCGGTGCCGCCGATCCTGGTCAGCAGCTCGCGGATGCGCAGGCTGTCCGGGCCCACCCCGGCCAGCGGGTCGAGCGCGCCGCCCAGCACGTGGTAGCGGCCCTTGAACTCCCGGGTGCGCTCGACGGCCAGCACGTCCTTGGGCTCCTCCACCACGCAGACGACCGTCGGGTCGCGGCGGGCGTCGGAACAGAACCGGCAGCGCTCCTTCTCGGAGACGTTGCTGCACACGTCGCAGAACTGCACGCCCTGCTTCACCCGCGCCAGCGCGTCCTGCAACCGCGTCACGTCCGCCAGATCGGTGGCCAGCAGGTGGAACGCGATGCGCTGGGCACTCTTCGGCCCGACGCCGGGCAACCGGCCCAACTCATCGATCAGGTCCTGGACCGGTCCCTCGAACATCACATGCCGGGCAGACCCAAGCCGCCCGCGGCGCCACCGAGGCCGCTAGCGAGCGGGCCCATCTTCTCCGCCTGCATCTCCTGTGCCGCGCGGGTGGCGTCATGCAGCGCTCCGACGACGAGATCCTGCAGCGTCTCGATGTCCTGCGGATCGGCCACCTGCGGGTCGATCCGCACCGCGCGCACCTCGCCGGCGGCAGTCATCGTCACCTGCACCAGGCCGTTGCCCGCCTGGCCGGTCACCTCCGCCTCGGCCAGCTCGGCCTGGGCGTTCATCAGCTGCTCCTGCATCTTCTGCGCCTGCTGCAGGATCATCTGCATATCGGGCTGACCAGGTTGCACCAGCGCTCTCCTGTCGATCAGGGATGAATCTCGCGCGTGTCCACACGTGGACGCCTTGTCCCCCAGGGTAGCCGCGTCACGTTGCGCGCCGTGCCCGGGCCGCACCGCACCCTGGTCGGGTGGCCCCGGACCCCGGCGAAGGCTCCGACTGTCCGAGCGTGGACTCACGCGCCGCTGGGTCTCAACGCTGGTCGAGCGCTCGCGCACCGAGCTGGGCGCTGAGCAGCTCGATCGCCGCCTCCTCCGGGTCCCGCCGGGACACTGGCTCAACCCGGGGTCCGGCGGCCATCTCAGCCATCATCGACTCCTCGTCGTCGGGAAGCGGCTCGTCGGCGGGCGGTTCCGGTGGCAGCGGGACGCCGTCGTCCGGCACGGCTGCGGGAGCAGGTCCACGGCGCAGCGGCGGCGGGCGCCGCGCCGGCGCGGCGGGCGGAGTGTGCTGCGGACGATCCCTGGCGGGCGCGGGCGGCCCGGGCCCGTCACCGTGCTCGCAGCGCACCCGCCAGCGCACCCCGAGCACGGCGTGCAGCGAGTCGGCGATGACGTCGGTGTTGCGCTGCTCGGAGAGCCGCTTCGCCAGCGGCGCCGATCCGATCGTCAACAACAGGTCGTCACCCTCCACGGCGCGGGCCGTGGCGTTGACCAACAGCGCCTCGGTGCTGCGGCTGCGCTGCTTCGCGGCGGCGAGAACGTCCGGCCAGACCCGGCGGACGGCCGCTGCGTCGAGCCCGGTCGGAGTGGGGCCTGCGCCGAGCCCGACCGGAGTGGGGGCCGGGCCGACCCCGGCCAGGGCGGAGGGGGCGCTGAGCCTGGTCGGGGCGGGAGCTGCATCGAGTCCAGCCGGGACCTCGGCCGGGGTCGACGTCCCGCCGGAGACGTCCGACCGCGCCGGGGCCGCTCCCCGCGGTTGCGCTGCCGCATCGAGCCGGTCGGGCCGCGCACCTGGACCATCGGGGCGGCCTACAGGGAGCGCGACCGCATCCCTGGCCGCTGCGGCGGGCGCCTCCGAAGGGGTGCGAGCGCAGAAGCCATCGTCGACCGAAGTGCCCGTCGAGCACTCCCCGTTCGCCACTGCGCCGCCCTCCGATGGCCGGACGAAAGCCCGCGGCCCCGAGGACGACCCGTCGACAACGGGCGCGAGGGCCTGCGCCGGGGGCGCGATCGCAATTCGGCGCTCCATCCGCTCCAGCCGCTCCAGAAGGGCGGAGTCGGCCGTCGACGCGGCGGGCAACAGCATCCGGGCGCACAGCAGTTCGAGCAACAGCCGGGGTGCGGTGGCGCCGCGCATCTCGGTGAGCCCGTTGTGCACGATCTCGCTGTAGCGACTCAGCGTGGCTGCCCCGAGCTTTCCGGCCTGCTCGGCCATCCGGGCCAACTCGTCGTCCGCGGCCTCGACGATCCCCTGGTTCGCCGCCTCGGGTACGGCTTGGAGCAGGGTCACGTCGCGCAACCGCTGCAGCAGGTCGGCGGCGAAGCGGCGCGGGTCGTGCCCGGCCTCGACAAGCCGGTCGACCGTCTCGTACACGGCGGCCCCGTCGCCCGCGGCCAGCGCGTCGACCACGTCGTCGATGAGCGCGACGTCGGTGACCCCGAGCAGCGCCACGGCCCGTTCATAGATCACGCCCGCGGGCCCGGCACCGGCGAGCAGCTGGTCGAGCACCGACAACGAGTCGCGCGCCGAACCCCCACCCGCCCGGATCACCAGCGGGAGCACCGCGGGCGCGACGACAGCACCCTCCTCGGCGCAGATCCGCTCCAGCAGGGTGCGCAGCGTGCCGGGCGGGATCAGCCGGAACGGATAGTGGTGGGTGCGCGAGCGGATCGTCGGCAGCACCTTGTCGGGCTCGGTGGTCGCGAAGACGAAGACGAGATGGTCCGGCGGCTCCTCGACGATCTTCAGCAGGGCGTTGAAGCCCTGCGTGGTGACCATGTGCGCCTCGTCGACGATGAACACCCGGTACCGCGACTGCGCGGGTGCGTAGAACGCCCGATCGCGCAGCTCGCGCGCGTCGTCCACCCCGCCGTGCGACGCCGCGTCGAGCTCGACGACGTCGATGGAGCCGGGGCCCTCGGGCGCGAGTGCGACACATGAGGGGCACGCCCCGCACGGGTCGGGCGTCGGACCGAGCTCGCAGTTCAGCGAGCGGGCCAGGATCCGCGCCGACGACGTCTTGCCGCAGCCGCGCGGACCGGAGAACAGGTAGGCATGGCTGATCCGGCCGAAGGACAGGGCGGTGCGGAGCGGCTCGGTGACATGCTCCTGCCCCACGACCTCGGCGAACTTCGCCGGGCGGTACTTGCGGTACAGAGCCAGCGCCACGGCCGCGAGGCTACCGACCGGCACCGACATCCCGGGCGGCGGGACCGCCGTATCGAGGAGACGCCGGCCCCGCGGATTGAAGGGGACCCCGCGCACCCGCCAGAGCCCGTTGACCCTTGCTGCCTTCCGGCCCTGGGGGAGTTCACAGGATGGACGCCACGCGGGGTCCGCCGTCAAGTGTAGTCACCCTCGGCGGACCGGTCCCGTCGAGGGCGACGAAGGGTAGCGGCTATGCTCGTCGACGGAGGATTCGCCTAGTGGCCTATGGCGCACGCTTGGAAAGCGTGTTGGGTGCAAGCCCTCGGGGGTTCGAATCCCCCATCCTCCGCCAGCCTGACCAGCGCAAACATTTCGCCCGGCCGATCGTGGGGCAGACCGAACGATCGCGTCAGTCTCAGTTTCAGTCTCACTCGTCCCCTGCCGGGCCCCAGAGCAGCCCACCGATGCGTCGCGCCACGTCGTCCCGGACAGTGCCGGTGATGTGCTGATACCGCGCTGCCATCGCAGTAGTCGACCAGCCCATCAGCCCCATGACCGCGCGCTCCGGCACGCCGAGGATCAGGAGCACCGTGGCCGCTGTGTGCCGGGCATCGTGCAGCCGGCCGTCGCGCAGGCCGGCATCGGCGAGCAGCCGCTTCCACTGGTGGTAGTCGGTGCTCGGGTTGATCGGCTCGCCCACCGGCGTGGTGAAGACGTAGCCGGCCTCTCGCCATAGCTGGGCCGACGTCCTGCGCTCGGCGTCCTGCTCGTCGCGGTGTCGCCTCAGCAGCTCGACCAGCTCACTCGGCAGCCCGACGGCTCGACGGCCAGCCCGGGATTTCGTCTCGTCCGTCTCGGCCCGGCGTTGCCTCCGGTCCGGGCAGAATCCCGCTTTCCGGCCGCAGGAGCCCCCGCAGCCGTGCTCGTACATCGGGCGGAGCCGGCCGCGCCGAACCCATAGCGTACCGGTAGTGAGATCGACATCGGTCCATTGCAAGCCGAGGACCTCTCCCTGTCGCAGCCCGAGTGCGAGCGCGACTGCCCATCGCGCGCTGTTCCGTCTCGTCTCGGCTGCCTTGAGCAGCGCCTGTACTTCCTCCACTGTGTACGGCTCGATCTCCCGTTCCGAGGTCCGTGGTGCCTTCGCCAGCTTGGCCGGATTGCGCGTGATCCGGCCTCGCCGCTCGGCCTCGCCGAGAGCCGTACGGATCGTGCGGTGCGCCTGGTGCGCTGTCCCGGGCGAGCTGCCAGCCGCGAGCATCTTCGCGTACAGCCGTTCCAAGTGCTCCGGTTCTAGACGGTCCAGCCGATGCGCTCCAACTCCCGGGATGAGATGCGTGTTCACCGCAACGCGGTACCCGAGTAGCGTGTTCTCCCGGACGGCCGGCCCGACGATGTTCTCGACCCAGTAGGTGAGCCACTGTCCCACCGTCCACATGCGCCCGGCGTCTCGCACCGATCCGCCGTCGCGCTGCCGTTCCAGGTCCCGAACGCTCCTCACGACGTCGGCCCGGCTCTTCCGCATAACGTGTCGACGATCCGGCTTGCCGTCGTCCCTCACTCCGACCGTCACCCGACCGTGCCAGTAGCCGTCCGCGCCCTTGTAAAGGCTTGACGCTCCGTTCGGCTGCCGCGTCCTCTCCCCTTCCGTCACGCCGCCGCACCGCCCTTAGCCGATCGTAAACTGTCGGCGTAGAGCGCCAACGCATCCGTTGGAATTCGTCGAAGCCGTCCGATGGTGACCGACTCGACAGCGCCGGACCTCACAAGCGAGTACATCAGTGTCCGCCCGATACCCAGCCTCTCGGCCGCCTGTTCGACCGTCAGCACGATCGGTCGCGCTGCGACGTCGGCGTAGGTCAGCGTCCTGCTGCTGCTCGGCGCGTTGGTGCTCATGGTGCGCTCTCCGTCCACATTGCCCTGCGTCGGTGCTGTCGGTTGCGTCCGGCGATCGCCATGACCCGCTGGTCTCCCGGTCATGGCTCCCCCGTTTTGTGGCGGCCTTGCTGTAGTCGTTGGGCGATGGCGTGGGCGATCTCGCGTTCGGCGTCGGTGCGGTAGCCGAACCCGGTCACCGCCCAGTGGTTGACCACGACGACGCCGGCGGTGTCGGTGATGCCGTAGCGGTCGAGGGTTTCGCGGTGGCGGTGCTCGGCCCGCGCGGTGCGGAGCGCGGTGAGGG
>JBBSGM010000048.1:0-26845 GCA_038254065.1 Mycobacteriales bacterium
CCCGGCTCACCGCTCGGCTTCGCGCGGCCCGCGGCACAGGAGAGGCATGACCCGAACGCCGCCGAGCTGACCGACGGTGGCGTCGGACCCGTGGGCGGACGCGTCGAGGAGTTCTGGGTGACACCCGCGTTCGACGACCTGACCGCCGCAACCGCCGGCATCGACGACCTGCAGGACGCCTGGCGTGACCTGGTGCTCGGACGTCCGGTGCGCGCCGGGGCACACCCGCTGTTCCCGGCATCGGCTGCGGACCTGGCCGGGATCGTAGCGGTGCTCCCGCTGCCCGGCGACGCCGCGGCCGCGGGCGTGCAGCGGCTCGCACAGTGCACCGGGGTCGCGCTGGAGGCGGCGACCGGAACGCCGGTGCTGGTTCACGCATGTGTGAAGTCCCAGCCGCACGATCTGTTGTCGGAGGCGGCGGCACGTCCCATCCGCGACACGATGAGCGCGATGCTGCTGCCGGGCCGGGTCGTCACGGTCACCGTGCGCGAATGGCAGGCGAGAGCGCAGGCCCGGCGGTTGCGCCACGACGCCTACCAGGCCCGGCTGCGGGTGGAACGGCAACGCCTCATCCCGACCCCGCGGCCAGCGGCGGACAACGCCATGACCAGGAACTCCGAGCTCCCCGACCGGTTCACGGGGCAGCAGCCACCGGCGCCCCGGTTGCGGGCCGTGCAGCAAGCTCACCTTCGACAGGCGCGGGCCCGCCAGCAGGCCGTGGTGCGGCGTCGCCCTCTCCGGATCCGGTCCTGACGGTGCGGCGACCTCGGACCTGAAGCTCTGGAAGGTGCCATCGCGCTACCCGGACCCCACGTTCGCCCGGGAGAGGCAGCTCCCCGTCGACTCGTGATCTCCCGCTCGGTGATCTTCATACCCGCCGTCCACGTCGCCCAGGTGGCGCTCCTGCTCGGCAATCCGGTTCGTGTACCACTCGTATCTTCTCGTCTCGCTCACCGGGCCCGGCCCATCCGGATCCGGTGGTCCTGAACCAACCCGTCAGTCCAGGAAGGCGGCCAGGGCCAGGGCGAAATCGGCAGGGCGTTCCTCCTGGAGGTAGTGGCCGGCGTCGGGGATGCTGGTCTCCTGGACGTCGCGGGCGACCTGGCGCAGGCTGTCTGCGGAGAGGTGGGTCTCGCCCGCCCCGGCCAGCGCGAGGGTGGGCATGGTCAGCGGTGGGGCGGCGTCGCGCCGGTTGTCCTCGGCGTCGGTGTAGAGCGTGCGGTACTGGTTCAGGGCCGCAGTCAGCCGGCCCGGGCGTGCGTAGGCGCGCGCGTAGACGTCGAGGGCACCGGAGTCGAGGACCGTGGGGCTGGCGATGAACGCGGCGAAGTAGTCCCGCTCCCGGCCGGTGATCAGCAGCTCGGGGATCCGCGGCTGCATGAAGAACACCAGGTGGGGCAGTCCCTGGCCGGGTTGGCGGAAGTCCAGCAGCCGCTCGAGCCCGAAGCCGGGTAGCGCCGCGCCGGAGACCACGAGGTGGCTGACCTCGCCGCGGTACTGGCGGGCGTAGGCGTAGGCGACCATGCCGCCGAGGTCGTGGCCGACCAGCGCGACCCGATCGACGCCGAGCATGCGGACCAGCGTGTGCACGTCGCGGGCCATGGACTGCTTGTCGTAGCCGGCTGGCTCCAGCGAAGAACAGCCGACGCCGCGCAGGTCCGGGGCGATGACGGTGTGCCGCTCAGCCAGCAGTGGCATCACCTGCCGCCACGTGTACCAGGTCTCGGGAAAGCCGTGCAGAAGGACCACGGCGGGTCCGTGTCCCCCGACGACGTAGTGCAGCCGCACCCCGCCCACGTCGGCGCTACGGTGGGTGAATCCGGGTAGCTCGCCGCCACACTCCGGTGCTGGCCTGCTGGGAGCGTCCGCGCAACCGGCACAGGCGAGCAGCGCGACGGCGAGAATGGCCCTGAGCAGCCGGGCGGATCCGAATCGAGCGCACACCCGGGCATCATGTCCCGTCCGCCGCACTGCGACCGTGCGTGGTGGATGGATCATGCTGCTGGCCCTCTGGTCACGCTGCCCGGCTCGAGGACCACATTGGACCCGTCGAGGACTGTGGGTAATGGGTAGCGGTGTGGTCACGTCGACCATGCCTACGTGCCTGCTATCATGTAGGCATGGGTCAGGTAACGTGGCGCGCCCCGGACGAGCTGGTGGAGCGGGTGCGGGCGGTCGCCGAGTCCGACGGCCGCAGCATGAACGACTACATCACTCGGGTGCTGCGAGCGGCCACCGATCCCGACCTCGCGGGCGAGGATGCCGCGCGCCTGCGGGAGCGGCTCGCTCGCGCCGGGCTGCTCGTGCCACCCGGTCTCCCTCGGCAGCGGCCCGACCCCGCCCGGGTGGCGGCGGCCCGCAGAGCGGCCGGTGCCGGTACGTCGCTGGGTCACCTGGTCGGTGACGGCCGGGGGTGAGCACGTTCGCCGACTCGTCGGCGCTCGTCAAGCTCTACGCGGACGAGACGGGGCATAGTCAGGTCCGGTCGCTGGATCTGCTGGTGGTCTCCCAGCTTGCTCGGGTCGAGGTGCCGGCAGCGGTGTGGCGCAAACACCGGATGGGTGAGCTCGCGCCCGGGGATGCCGCGGTGCTCGTCGCCGCGTTCGAGGCCGACTACTTCGGCACCGACGGGGAGCGCCCGCGGTTCGCCGCGGTCGCGGTGACCGCCGCGGTGCTCGACAATGCCGCCCGGCTCGCCGGAGTGCACGGGTTGCGCGCGTATGACGCCGTTCAACTCGCGGGCGCCTGCGCGGCCGCGGGCGCAGATCCGGAATGCACGAGCTTCGCCGCCTTCGACACCGCGCTCCGCGCCGCTGCGGCCGCCGAGCACTTCACGCTCGTCCCGGCCGATTGAAAAACGGCGCCCGGCGAGCGGCTAGGTTCAGTCCTCGGTGCTCTGCCGGAGCGACCGTTCGAGCGGGAAGGAGTGCATCGTGACGACAACCGTGCCGCCCACGATGCTGATCGGCCTCGCCGACGTCGCACTACTGGCGAAAGTGCAGCGCCCGGTCGTCTCCGTCTGGCGAGGACGGGCGGGCGTGCCGTTCCCCTCGCCGGCGGGCACCACGGGCGGTCGTGAGCTGTTCGACGCGGACGAGCTCGTCGAATGGCTGGAGGCCACCGGCCGGGGCAACAACCCGGACGTGCGGGCCGACGTCGCGGCGTTCGCGGCGCTCTCCGGCGCACCGTTGTCCGACGAGACCGTCTTCAACGGGGTGACGGCGCTGCTGAGCGTGTACGCGATGGCCGGCCCGCTTCCCGACGATGCGGACGAGCTGCTGGATCTCGCCGACGAGACCGACCCCGACGACGACTGCGTCTACGCGGAGATCGAGGCTCTCGGGGACCGCCTGAGCCCGCTCGCCCGGTACGCGAACCTGCTCGTCCACGCGGCCTACAGCCCGGCCCCAGCCTTCGAGAAGCTGATGGCCGATCGGTTCCGCACTCCCCTGGTCGGGCACGCCCGCGTCGCGTTGACCGCGCCCGCCGCCGCGTTGGCGGCCGGGGTGGCGCGGGCAGTGGGGATCCAGGCGGGCTTCGGGTCACCCGTCTACGTCGATCCGGTGGCCGGCAGCTCGGATCTCCTCGTCGCGCTCGCCGCAGCGGCGGGCGACGGGGACGACATCCGGGTCGCGATGCCCGCCTCGGCCGGCGGCCGGCTGACCCGTCGACGTCTGCGCGTGCACGGCATCGCCTGTGAGCCGCTGCCCGACGTCGACGGGGGCGGCTTCCAGCTGCCGGAGGAGTCCGTGCTGCTGATGCAGCTGCCGACCGCCGAGCGGCCAGGGATGTCGGACCTGGACATGCTCCGGGCGTGCAATGACATCGCGCTGAGTCTCACGGATCGGCAACGGGTGGTCGTGATCGGACCGGCGAGCGCGCTCACGGATCGGCTCCGCTCGGTCGCGGCCGGACCTGGCCGACCGGCGCAGGGGTCCCGACGGGTGAGCGAGGCCGCGCAGGTGCGCGACGACATTCTGCGGCTACGGGTGGCGCGGGCGATCGTCCGGCTGCCGGCCGGACTGGTGACCCGCAGCCCCCGGCAGCGGCTCGCACTGTGGTGCCTGGGTCCGTCGACGGACCCCGACGCGGAGGCGACGACCGTGGTGGGGGACCTGGCGGACACGACCCTCACCGACGAGGTCGTCGAGGCCCTGATCACCGACGTGGTCGCCGCCATGTCGGGCCGCGCCGGCCTCACCGCCCATGTCCCGCACCTGACCCGCCAGGTGTTTACCCGAGAGCTGCTCGCCCGCGATGGCGACCTGGTCGGCCCCCGACCCGGCCGGGCTCGCCCGCGGGCGACCGCCGACCTCCTGGCTCGGATCGATGCGCAGACCGCGGCGCTGCGCGAGCCGCTGCCGGTGATGCCGACCGTGTCAGTGCGCCCGTCGGAGACGGCGAGCACCATCCGGCCAACCACCATCACGTCGGCGCTGACCGCCGGAGCGCTGACCACGGTGCCGGCGCTGCGGATCGAACAGGCCACGGTCGGCGCCTCCGGGGGCGTCCGGGTGATCGGCCCAGAAGAGATCCACACAGAAGAGATCCACCCGGAGGAGATCCACGCAGCCGGGGCGCGACGGATCGACCGTCTCGAGCTGGCCGCGTTGCATCCGAACCACCAGCTCACCGAGCCCGGCGACGTCGTCTTCTGCACGGCCCCGCATCCCGCCGCCGTCGTCGACGTCGAGGGCGGGTCGGTCGTCGCCTATCCGGCGAGGGCGTTGCGGTGCCGGGAACCCGGCATCGTCGCGGCCGTGCTCGCCGCCGACATCAACAGGCAGCCGCGGCACGCCAAGACCTGGCGGGCCTGGCGGGTGCGGCCGGTCCCGCCCGACCAGGCCGATGCCGTGGCCGAGATACTCGCGGACCTGGATTACCACCGGACCCGGTTGACCGAGCGCGTCGCCGACCTCGACACGCTCGTCGCCCTGCTGCTCGACGGCGTCACCCGCGGCAGCGTCGACCTGACGCCGGCCGACTGAAAGGAACACCGACCGTGCCACCTCGCACGCGGGCCGCGGCGAAAAACGCTGCGCCGTCCACGATGAAGGAACTCAAGGACACACTCTGGAAGGCCGCGGACAAGCTCCGCAGCTCGATGGACGCGTCCCAATACAAGGACGTCGTCCTCGGTCTCGTCTTCCTCAAGTACATCTCCGACGCGTTCGACGAGCGCCGCGAGCAGATCCGCGCCGAGTTGGAGGCCGAGAACCTCGACGAGGACCAGATCGCCCAGCTCATCGACGAGGTGGACGAGTACACCGGCAACGGCGTCTTCTGGATTCCGGCGCAGGCCCGGTGGACGTTCCTCGCCCAGAACGCGAAGGGCCGCGGCGAGAAGACGATCGGCGGGCTGATCGACGACGCGATGGACGAGATCATGGCGTCCAACCCGTCGCTGAAGGCCACGCTGCCGCGCATCTACAACCGCGACAACATCGACCAGCGCCGGCTCGGTGAGCTGCTCGACCTGTTCAACAGCGCCCGGTTCACCGGGCAGGGCGCGAGCAAGGCCCGCGACCTGCTCGGCGAGGTATACGAGTACTTCCTGGAGAAGTTCGCGAAGGCGGAGGGCAAGCGCGGCGGCGAGTTCTACACGCCGGCCAGCGTGGTGCGGGTGCTGGTGGAGGTGCTGGAACCGAAATCGGGACGGGTGTATGACCCGTGCTGCGGCTCGGGCGGCATGTTCGTGCAGACGGAGAAGTTCCTGGAAGCCCACCACGAGGACCGCACCGCGATCGCCGTCTACGGGCAGGAGCTCAACGAGCGCACCTGGCGAATGGCGAAGATGAACCTCGCCATCCACGGGCTGAACGCCAACCTCGGCCCGATCTACGGCGACACGTTCGCCCGCGACCTGCACCCGGATCTGCACGGACACGACGGCGCCGACTACATCCTCGCGAACCCCCCGTTCAACATCAAGGACTGGGCCCGCAACGAGAAGGACGCCCGGTGGCGCTTCGGCGTCCCACCCGCAGGCAATGCGAACTACGCCTGGATGCAGCACATCCTGTCGAAGCTGCGGCCGGGCGGTAGTGCGGGCGTGGTGATGGCGAACGGCTCGATGTCGAGCAACTCCAGCGGGGAGGGTGCGATCCGCGCGCAGCTCGTGGAGGCCGATCTGGTGTCGTGCATGATCGCCCTCCCGACCCAGCTCTTCCGGTCCACCGGCATTCCCGTGTGCGTGTGGTTCTTCGCCAAGGGGAAGAGCGCCGGCAAACGCGGGTCGATCGACCGCACCGGGCAGGTGCTGTTCATCGACGCCCGCAACCTCGGGTACATGGTAGACCGAGCGGAGCGCGCGTTCTCCGACGACGACATTGCGACGATCGCCAACACCTTCCGGGCCTGGCGTGGGACGGACTCGGCGCGTGAGGCCGGGCTGACCTACGAGGACAAGCCTGGGTTCTGCCACTCTGCCGCGCTGGCCGAGATCAAAGCAGCAGCCTACGCCTTGACGCCGGGACGATATGCGGGAGCAGCGGACGTCGAGGACGACGGGGAACCGATCGAGGAGAAGATCGAACGGCTGACGAAGGAGTTGTACGCGCAGTTCGACGAGTCGGAGCGTCTTGCACGGATTGCGCGAGAGCAACTTGGGAGAATCCTGTGACTTCGCTCGAATACGTAACACTCGGAGCAGTAACAGAGAATTTTGACAAGTTTCGCAAACCCGTAAAGACTCCCGATCGAAAACCAGGACCTTATCCCTATTACGGAGCATCAGGGATTATCGACTCAGTCGAGGCATTTACTCATGAGGGCACATACTTGCTCGTTGCTGAGGACGGAGAAAACCTTCGCACTCGCAACACGCCAATAGCCTTCCTCGCCCATGAAAGATTCTGGGCCAATAACCACGTGCACGTAATTAGAGGGAACGATCGATCTGATACCCGCTTTCTCACAGCTCTTCTCTCGATGACAGATGTCTCGGGATACCTGACGGGATCGACCCTCCCGAAGCTCACTCGCAGCGCACTGGACTCGATCGTTCTGGCTTTACCCTCGCTTCCTGAGCAACAGTTGATCGCTGATCTAGTCGGCACACTTGATGACAAGATTGGCGCCAACAGACGAGCGGTGGCCAATATTGAACGAATCTGCAAAGCCCTTGTCAGTACAATTTCTGCGCGAGCAGAGCTGGATACAATCGTTGAATCGCCAAGAAAGTTACTTACTCCAGCCGAGTTCGGCGATAGGGAGGTGTGGCACTACAGCCTGCCTTCCTTCGATGACGGTGCACTGCCGAAGTCTGAGATGGCTGACAGTATCAAGAGCGCAAAATATATGCTGGACGGACCATCGGTTCTCGTTTCGAAGCTGAACCCACGGTTTCCGCGAGTGTGGGACGTCCCACACCTTCCTCCGGGACGCGCTCTGTCCTCCACCGAGTTTGTCGTTTTGACGACAAGTGTTTGCACGTCGAGCGTTCTATGGGCAGTACTGGCGCAAACTTCCTTTGGATCGGCATTGGAAACGAAAGCTGCCGGCACCTCTGGAAGTCACCAACGAGTACGACCTGCCGACCTACTCGCCACGAGGGTGATCGATCCTCGGGCGATCCCGACGCTGATAGCAGAACAAGTAACGAGCATGGGTCGTCTCGCCGTGCGACTTCGGCAAGAGTCAGTGGAGTTGGCTCGGATGCGAGATTTCCTTCTCCCTCAGCTCATTTCCGGGAAGCTCCGAGTCCGGGACGCGGAGCAACAGGTTGAGGAGCTGGTGTAGGTGACCGACACCCCGCCGACCGAACCCGTAGCGCGGTTCCCGAGCGTTCCTGCTTCGACCACCATGCCCGGCTGGTATCCCGACCTGCTCGCATCGGTGTCGGACCACATCACCACCGGCCATCGACGGGCTGTCGCCGCCGCGAACACCGAGCTGCTGACCAGCTACTGGTCGATCGGCCGCGCAATCCTGGACCGCCAGCACGAGGAGGGCTACGGGACCAAGGTCATCGACCGGCTGTCCGCCGACCTCAAGAGGCGGTTCCCCGAGTCGACTGGGTTCTCGCCCCGCAACCTCAAGTACATGCGCGCGTTCGCTGCGGCGTGGCCCGGTCGGGAGGTTGTGCAAGGCCCGCTTGCACAACTGCCGTGGTATCACCACATCGCACTGCTAGAGAAGCTCGGCACCACTGAGCTGCGGCAATGGTATGCGGCAGCCGCTATGGAGGGCGGGTGGAGCCGGGACATCCTCGCTCACCACATCACCGGCCGGCTCCACGAGCGCTCGGGGAAGGCGATCTCGAACTTCGTCCGCACCCTGCCCGAGGAGGACTCCGACCTCGCCCAGCAGGCCACCCGCGATCCGTACCTGTTCGACTTCCTCAGCACCACCGAGACCCGACATGAACGCGATCTGGAGCAGGGGCTCGTCGACCACATCGGGAAGTTCCTGCTGGAGCTCGGCCAGGGCTCGCGTTCGTCGGTCAGCAGGTGCGCCTCGAACTTGCTGGCGACGAGTTCTACTGCGACCTGCTCTTCTACCACGTGCGTCTGCGCTGCTACGTCATCATCGAGCTGAAGGTCGTCAAGTTCGATCCGGCGTTCCTCGGCCAGCTCGGCATGTACCGGGCCGCTGTCGACGACCTGCTCGCGGGCCCCGACGACAAACCCACCATCGGTCTCCTGCTCTGCCGCAGCAAGAACAACGTGGTGGCCGAGTACGCGCTGCGCGACTACAACGCCCCGATCGGCGTCGCCGAGTGGACCACCGCGATCACCACGTCGCTGCCCGACGAGCTCGCCTCCAGCCTGCCCAGCATCGCCGAGCTGGAATCCGAGCTGGCCGGCGTGCCGGACGACATCACGCCATGACCCACGAGAGCGACGCCGCCATGAACCGACGACCGTGCAGCGAACTTCGTACCGAACTTGCTATGAAGCTTCGAAGTAGTAAGTACGGAAGTAGTAAGTACGTAGGAAGTAGCGCGCGTCACGTGACGTGCGTGCGTGGCGACACCCGGACGGTCAGATCGGCGTCCAGTGCCCGCGCAATCCGTCCCAGCACCGACAACGTCGGCACCGTATCCCCGGCCTCGAACCTCGCCACCGCCGACTGGGTCATCCCGGCTGCCGAGGCCAGCTCCGCCTGGCTCCACCCGCGCGCGGTTCGCAACTCCCGCACCGCCGCGCCCAGCTCGAACGCCAACCGCGTCGCCTCGTACGCCTCGGCGGACCCGGGCTCCGCCATCCGGCGCTCCCGAACCTCCGCCCACGACTCACGCTTGGCCATGCCTGTCCTCCGCACCGCGTCCCTATATCACCCGCACCGTTCGACGACCCATAGCAACAACGCTATACCGCATCAGCGCAGGTGCGCAACGCCGGGCTCCCGAGGAGACACGACATGACCAGGCGAGCAGCCACCTCGGAAGCCGACTGGGAGGAGTTCGCCACCGAGCAGCTCGCCGAGCTCGCCTGGACCCCCCGCACCGGCCACGACATCGCCCCCGGCTCCGGCGAGCGCGAACGCTGGGACGAGCTGCACATCCCGTCCCGCATGCTCGACGCCCTGCGCAGGCTCAACCCCGAGGTCCCTGCCGTCTACCTTAAGCAGGCCCTGGCCGACATCGTCGCGCCGCGGTCGCAGGACGCGATCACCGAGAACCACCGCATCCACGAGTGGCTCACCGCCGGGTATCACGGTGTCACCTACGTCGACGCCGACGGCCAGGACACGACCCCCACCATCCGGCTCGTCAGCGCCGACCCGGATGCGAACGACTGGATGGTGGCCAACCAGGTCACGGTGCGCGAGCGCGACCGGCACCGCCGGTTCGACCTCGTCCTTTACTGCAACGGCATGCCCGTCAGCATCGTCGAGCTGAAGAACGCGGGCACCCGCAGCGCGGACGTCGCGGCTGCGCACGCCCAGCTCGAGACCTACCTGCGCGAGTTCCCGATGGCGTTCCGGTTCTCGGTGTTCAACCTGGCCTCCGACGGCATCCTCGCCCGCTACGGCACGGCCTTCACCCCGCTGCACCACTTCTCGCCGTGGAACGTCGACGACGACGGCGCCGTGGTCGACCCCGGCCGGCCCGGCGTCGACGGCGCGCCCGTCACTCAGCTGGAGCTGGCGCTCTACGGCCTCTACAACCAGGAACGGTTCCTCCAGATCCTGCGCTCGTTCACCGCCTTCGACTCCGACGCAGGCACGCTGGCCAAGCGGGTCGCGAAACCGCACCAGTACTTCGCCGTCACCAAGGCCGTGGCCAGCACGATCGCTGCCGTCGCGAGCGACGGGAAGGCCGGCGTCGTCTGGCACACGCAGGGCTCCGGCAAGTCGATGGAGATGGAGCTCTATGTCAA
The DNA here is from genome assembly GCA_038254065.1 of Mycobacteriales bacterium. GTDB lineage: Bacteria > Actinomycetota > Actinomycetes > Mycobacteriales > Pseudonocardiaceae > Pseudonocardia. The sequence continues at coordinate 10,326 of JBBSGM010000048.1, forward strand.
CCTCATCTCGAAGGCGCCGCGGTTGCTCAACCCGACCGTCGTCGTGATCACCGACCGCACCGAGCTCGATGGGCAGCTGTACGACGGCTTCAAGAAGAGCCTGCTCCTGCCCGGGGTGCCCCAGCAGATCCGCCGCCGGGCCCAACTGCGGTCCGAGCTGACGAACCGCACCACCGGCGGCATCTACTTCACCACCCTGCAGAAGTTCGGCCGCACCCTCGACGAGAAGAACTCCGGCGACGAGCACCCGCTGCTGTCGGACCGGCGCAACATCATCGTGGTCGTCGACGAGGCCCACCGCAGCCACTACGACGACCTCGACGGCTACGCCCGCCACCTCAAGGACGCGCTGCCGAACGCCACGCTCATCGCGTTCACCGGCACCCCGATCTCCTTTGCCGACCGCAACACCCGCGCGGTGTTCGGCGACTACGTCGACGTCTATGACCTGACCCGCGCCGTCGAGGACGGGGCTACCGTCCCCGTGTACTTCGAGCCGCGCCTGATCAAGGTGACGCTCAAGGAGGACGTGTCCGCCGACGACCTCGACCGCGCCGCCGACGACGCCACGATCGGGCTCGACGACACCGAGCGCGCCCAGCTCGAGAGGAGCGTCGCCGTGATCAACGCGGTCTACGGTGCGCCGGGGCGCATCGCCACCCTCGCCGCGGACCTGGTGGCCCACTGGGAGGCCCGCCGGGCCGCCATGACGCCGCTCATCGGCGTCCCGGGCAAGGCCATGATCGTGGGTGGCACCCGCGAGATCTGCGCGCGCATCTACCAGGCCATTGTCGAGCTGCGGCCCGACTGGCACTCCCCCGAGCTGGACAAGGGCCGGATCAAGGTCGTCTACTCCGGCGACGCCACCGACGTCGACCCGATCGCCCGGCACGTACGCCGCGACCCGGAGAACGCCGTGATCAAGAACCGGCTCCGCCTCGAGGACAACGAGCTGGAGATCGTCATCGTCAAGGACATGATGCTGACCGGGTACGACTCACCCCCGCTGCACACCCTCTACCTGGACCGGCCGCTCAAGGGCGCGCTGCTCATGCAGACCCTCGCGCGGGTCAACCGGACCTTCCGCGGCAAGGACGCCGGGCTGCTCGTCGGGTACGCGCCGCTGGCCGATAACCTGCAGCGCGCGCTGGCCGAGTACACCCAGAGCGACCAGGCCGGCAAGCCGCTGGGACGTGACGTCTCCGAGGCCGTCGACCTCGTCCATGAGCTGCTCGGCGAGGCCCGAGCAGCGTTGGCCGGCTTCGACTGGCGCAGCCGCATCGACCGGAACCTCCGCCAGACCTTCTGGCGCACCGCCGTCGCCGCGACCAACTACCTGCGCGACCCGGCCACTCCCGGCAACCAGGTGGAGGACGACGGGGAGCGGCTCACCGACCGGTACCGGACGCTGAGCAGCCGGCTGGCCAGAGCGTGGGCACTCTGCACCGGCACCGACGAGCTCGCGCCGTTCCGCTTCGAGGCGCAGTTCTACGAAGAGGTCCGCGTCTACCTGGCCAAGTTCGACGCCGAGGACCGGCGCGCGACCGGCCGCCCGGTGCCCGAGGACGTCAGCAGGCTGCTGGCCGCGCTCATCACCGACAGCACCGAGACCGGCGACGTCCTCGACATCTACGCCGCCGCCGGGATGGACAAGCCCGAGCTGAGCGACCTCAACCCCCAGTTCGTCGCGCGCGCCCAGGCCGCCACGAACCCACACCTCGCGATCGAGGCACTGCGCAAGCTGGTGCTGACCGAGGCCCGCAAGGCCACCCGCACCAACGCCGTCCGGGAGCGGATGTTCTCCGAGCGGGTGAGAGAGCTGATGACCTCCTACACCAACCAGCAGCTCACCTCGGCCCAGGTGATCGCCGAGCTCGTCGCGCTGGCCAAGGAGGTGTCGACGGAGTCGCGGCGCGGCGCCACGTTCACCCCACCGCTGGACGACGACCAGCTGGCCTTCTACGACGCCGTCGCGCAGAACGAGTCGGCGGTGCTCCTGCAGGGGCGCGACGTGCTGGCGCAGATCGCCCGCGAGCTCGTAGGGATCATGCAACGCGACGTCCGGACGGACTGGACGGTGCGCGACGACGTCCGCGCGAAGCTCCGGTCATCGATCAAGCGGCTGCTCGTCAAGTACAAGTACCCGCCGGACAAGCAGCCCGGCGCGATCAAGCTCGTCATCGAGCAGATGGAGCTGATCGCCCCGAAGTACGCCACGGGAGGCCGGGAATGACGACGATCTGGTCCGAGAGCGACGCGGCACGATACACCCGCAGCCCATCGACCCCGGATAGCATGATGTTGATAGCCTATTCGTATGACTGTGGAACGGGTTACCGTGACCCTGCCACCTGATGTGTTAGCGAAGGCACGCGGCGCGGTGGACGCTGGTGCTGCCGACAGCCTGTCCGCGTTCGTCGTTGACGCGCTGCGAGACCGACTCAGCCGCACCCATGCGCTCGCCGAGCTGGTGCGTGTCCTGGGTGGGCCCCCGCCGTTGGCAGCGCGAGCCGCCGTCCGCCGCGCGTGGGAGCTGCCCGCTCCGACCGCCGACGCGTGATCGGCGGCCGGGTTCTCGACACATCCGCACTGGTGGCATTCGCACGTGGCACCTCCATCTACGCCGTCGCGGCGGTCTGGACCGCGGTCGAGGAATCGATCGTCCTGATCGTGCCTTCGACCGCGGTTGCAGCCGCGTGGGCCGAACGCGAAGCTGATCGGCACCGACCAGCGCGCGCCGGGTCAGCGGGCGTTGTGGAAGATGATGCCCAACACGTTGCGGTTGCCGCTGTGCACGGCGCTGACCCCGTGGCGCATCTGCACGCGGTGGTAGCCGCGGGCGCCCGGCGCGGGCCGGTTGCGCACGGGGAAGATCACCGCCTGGCCCTGGGTGGGGCGGGCGACCATCGGGCGCGACTGCTGACGGGGGCGCTGCTCGACGAACACGCTCTCGCCGCCGGTGAAGTCCTCGTCGGGGCGGCTGAGCATGATCAGGAACTGCAGGGGGAACGTCAGGTCGCCGTAGACGTCTTGGTGCAGGCAGTTGTAGCCGGTGGGCCCGTAGCGCAGGACCAGGGGTGTCGGCCTGGTCTGGCCGGCCTCCGCGCATTCGTCGAGCAGCCCGTCGAGGGTCGCGGGGAATCCGCGCTCGCCGAGGCGTTCGGCCCAGAGGTTGGCGATCGCCATGAGCGGTGGGTAGAGCTCGGTGCGCAGCGTCTGCACGATCGGAGGCAGCGGATCGGCGAAGTAACGGTAGCTGCCTTCGCCAAAGGAGTGCCGAGCCATGACAACGGTGCTGCGGAAGTGCTCGTCGTGGTCGAACATGTCGGTCACCTCGGCGCACTGCTCGGGGGAGAGCAGCCGCGGGGTGATCGCGAAACCCTGGTCGTCGATCCGGTGGCCCAGGTCGGGCCAGTCCAGCGTGTCCAGGCCCGGTAGGGCCACCGCCTCGTCCGGTGTCGTGCGGGTGGCTGTCCTCGTCGTGCTCATCGCGTCCTCCTGGTGTCCCCGTGTCGGATCGATCCGCGGCCCGCGGACCGGGTGACGCCGTGGCCGTCGCGTTCGTCGCGTACCGGGGTGGTGCTCATGCGGCGGTCGGCCGGCAGGTCCGGCAGGGCCGGTAGCCGTCGGTGACGGCGGTGGCGACCGTGCGGTACCCGTGCCGGTGCGCGGGGCTGATCCGGCGGGCGTTGTGGCAGGTCGGGAAGCACACGATGCCCGTGGTGTCGCTGGCGAGGTAGTGCACTCCGCGCCGGGCGAACGCCGCCACCTCGTCGAGGTTGACGTTCTCGGCGCGCAGCAGCTCCTCCTTGTGGGCGGGCCCGAACAGGTACTCGCCGATCCGGCCGTCCGCGCGCACGACGCGGTGGCAGGGGACCAGCAGCGGCACCGGGTTGCGCGCCAGCACCGATCCGACGGCCCGGACCGCGCCGGGGCGACCCGCCTCACGGGCGACCCAGCCGTAGGGTCGGGTCTCGCCGACGGGGATCCGGCGGGTCGCGGCGAGGACGTCGTGTTCGAAGTCCGACGACCCGTGGAGATCCAGCTGCGGCAACCCGGCCCGACGCCCGCGCAGTGTGGGCAACAGCCCTGCGGGCGCCCGGACGGCGGGGCGCAGTGGACGGGCGAAACGCCGCCGATAGGCGTCAGTGAACGCGGCGGGGTCGCCGTGCACGGACTCGGCGGAGCGCACGAACTGCACGCCGTCGCCGGTGAATGCGGCGAACACCGCGCCGAGGCGGCTCGGCACGACGAGCCAGCCCGTGAACACCTTCTCGTCCAGCCCGGGCGGGGCCGGAGCCGAGAGGCCACGCAGTGCGCTCACGACCGGGTCGACACCGTCGAGCATCATCACACCGTCCTTCCAGACGTGAGCGCCGACGGGAGCCCGGTCGTCGACAACCCAGGTGGGCCGTCGCCGTGCTCGACGAGCAGCGCTCGTAACCGGGTCAGTCCCCGGGAGATGTGGGACTTGGCCGTGCCGTCCGGGCAGCCGAGAACCTCGGCGACCTCGCTGGTCGGCAGGCCGACGACGTGCCGCAGCACCACGGCGGTCCGCTGCGGGTCGGGCAGCCCGGCGAGCAGCTCGCCCCACTCGCGTTGCACGTCGTCCTGCTCGACCTGATGCTCGACGCTCGGGCCGGCCGTCGCCTGCTCCACCGGCTCGAACACCGGCGGCGGACCGGGGCGCCGGTCCGCGTCCCGGGCGGCGTTGCGAGCGGTGTTGCGCAGGATCGTGAGCAGCCACGGCCGCACCCGCAACTCCCGGATCCGCGCGGCGTCGTAGCCGCACAGCGCCCGGTAGGCCCGCAGCAGCGCGTCCGCTGCGAGATCCTCGGCGTCGGCGGGGCGCCTGCTCAGGCGTAGCGCGACGGAGTAGACGACCCGCTCGTGTACGCGGACCACGGCCGTGAACCCGGCATCGAGGTCGGCGATCAGGGCGTGTTGCAGCTGCTCCTCGACCTCGTCGACCAACTTCTCGGGCACGTCCACCTGAACACCTCCTCGGACAGAGCGGTTGCAGATGATGACCCCGAGCAGAGCACTCGGCTCCGGGTGCCTCGGTCGAGGACGTCCAGGACACCGCGCAGGTGAGCGGCCGGATCGCTGGGGCTGACGGTGACCTGCTGCCGGCGCTCGGTGAGCAGGCAAAGCCGCGAGCCTGCCGGTCAGTCCAGCGCCCCGATAACGCCGTGGCGCATGACGTGTCGTGCTCGGCTACTCGCGGGGCAGGCGGGCGTCGAGCAGGGCCGCGAACTCGCGAGCCTCCGGATCATCCTGTTGAGCGAGGGTGCCCGCGAGCTGCCGCAGATCCGTGATCAGGCGCGCCGAGGACACGCTCTCGCTCAGGGTGATGGCCCGGCCCGTGGCGGCGAGGCCCCGCTCGACCTCCCCCGCCCGCAGGGCCAGATCGGCGAGCTTCGCGGTGAGCCGTGCCTGAGATCGAATCGCCAGCCCGGGGCTGTCGAGCATGTTCTGTACCCGGTCCAGTGCGTCGGGGGCGAAACGGACATCGCGCACGGCCGTCTCAACCGCCGCGAGCGTGAGCTCGCAGGAGAGGTCGAGGGCGGTGGCCTCGGCGAAGAAAGAGCCACGTCCATCCTGCACCGCGGTGATGGTGTTGCGCTGGTCCTCGGCCGCTCGCAGTCGGTCCATCGCCTCCGCAGGGCGACCGGTTGCGGCCAGGGCACCGGCGTGCGCCGCGCCGAGCAGCACCCGCCCGGTCGGCGGAACGCGGTCGGCGCGGACCTGAGCCAGCTCGATCAGGCTCAGCCCGTCGTCGGGCTGGTCGCGCCCGATCGCGGCCTGCCCCATGTCCTGCAGCATCTCCGAGCGCAGGCCCCAGCTGTGGGATTCCCGCGCACAGTGCAGGCCCAGCGTGTGGTAGCCGCGGGCGGCGGCCGGGTTCCCGGCGTCGACCTCGACGTAGGCGGCCATGGAGACCAGCGCCCCCACCGCCGCGTGCACCTCGGTGCGGACCGCACCGGTGCAGGGCCGGCCGAGCAGATCGGTGGCCCACCGGACCTGCCCCGCCACGATCGTCGAGCACGCCGCCCCGCCGTGGGTCTCCCGGAGGGTACGGGACGCCACGGTCACGTCGCGGACCAGGGCGACCTCGCTCATGCCGATCCGGCCCGTCGCGGGTGAGGTGACCAGCCGGGCCGGGTCGGCGAACGCCGCGCTGACACCCAGGCCGCCCATCAGGTGGAGGAACTCGCTGCGCCGCACATCAGCCACCTCCTCGTCCGCCTCCCACGGGTGTCCCGCGACGGTAACAGCCCGACGGCGCGTGTCGTAGAACCCGAGACCGGCATCAGAGGCCGCATGCAGCACATCGCACAACGCCCGCCGATAGTCCTTGTGCGGCCAGCGGTGCACACTGCGTTCGAGCTTGCCGACGTAGTCGCCATCCATCGCCGCCGCCCGGCCGGAAAGCTGCTCAGCCCGCCGGTTGGCACGCTCGGCGAGCTCACCCTGGGTCAGACCCGCCGCCTCACGAGCAGCACGGAGCAGGCCGTTCGGTTCGTGGGGCACGGCTTCCTCTCTCCCGTCATCGCGTGATCGAACAACGTAGCGGTCGCGCGGCCCGACGACGGCGATCACCGTCGATCCTCCGGGCAAACCTCCGGTTGACACCTGGCCCGTTCGTGTCCCACATCCGGGTCGGCCCTCCGCGCCCGGCTCTGTTCCCGATCTCGACCCGAGCGGCCACGCTCAGCCGCAGGCACCCGCCACCGTCACCTCGCACCGCTGTGCCCCCCCGCGCAGCACAGGGCGAAGCCCGTACCGGCGAGTACGCCCGGCAGCAGGGATCGGCTCGGTGGCGGGTGCCGCTCCAGCGTCGATGTCGGCAACCAAGCCCGGGAAAGGGGCAACAAGATGAGTCAGGTCAAGGTCGCATTGCGCGGCTGGCCGGTGTTCGCCAAGGTAAGTTGGTCCAGTTACGGCTGGCGACGACACTCAGGCTGCCGGGTTCGGCTGCATCGTGTCATCTGCAGAAGGTGTGGCAGACGGGCGTGGGTCCAGGTGGGATCGCGGCACTGCCTGAGCTGCAGCAGGGCCGTCGCAGCACAGATTTCTCCGACCTCGGAGGGTGACAGTGCTGTTACCTTCGGCCCATGACACCGACCTCTCCCGGGGTCCCCGACCCCCTCGTGCCCGTCACCAGCCGGTTCCCGCTCTCGCCGAACGGGGGCCTGATGACGCCCAGCTCAGCGCTGCCGTCCGGACCCGCCACTCGACCGTTCGGGATGCGATACGCCGTGCGGCCGGTCGAGTCCGGCGCCCACAGCAAGAAGCCCACGAACAAGACCAAAACCAAGCAAACGCAGATCACCGATGACGGCCAGGTGACACGCCAGGTGACAGGCTACGAGCCGGACACCGAGCACTACGTCGAAATGGACGAGGAGTGAGCACACCCACTGTGCTGGTAATTGCACAGTCCGAGGACACCACCGCCGATCTGGTCGTGGACGCGCTGCTGGCCCGCGGCGCAGACGTGGCACGGATCGACACCGTGGACTTCCCTCGCTCGCTGTCCCTCGCCGGTACGCCGGATCGCCTCGACTCACCCGGGTGGCTGTGTATGCGTGACCGTCGAATCGACCTAGCGTCGGTGCACAGCGTCTACCGGCGCCACCCGGCCCGCTTCACGTTTCCCGCAGGGATGTCGGAGCCCGAACAACGGTTCGCCACGCTGGAGCCCGGTCTCCGGGCTCGGTGGTATGCTCGCAGCCCAGCCATGGCGGTGGATCGACTCGCCTGCAGCGGTGGCCGATGCCACCTACAAGCCCAGACAGCTCCGGGTGGCGGCCGAGTGCGGGCTGACCGTTCCGAGGTCGCTAGTCACGAATATCGGTGCCCGTGCGCGCGCGTTCGCGGACGAGGTCGGCGTGCTGGTGTACAAGTCATTGTCCACCGGGATTGTCACCGAGCAGGACGAACTGCGCATCATCTACACCTCCCGACTGACCGCTGACGACCTCGACAACGGCGCGATCGCACTATGTTGTCACCTGTTCCAGGAATGGGTGCCCAAGGCATTCGACGTGCGGCTCACCGTCGTCGGAGGCCGGTGCTTCGCGGTCGCTGTGCATGCCGGCAGCCCGGCGACCGAGATCGACTGGCGTTCCCGCTATGGCGAGTTGCGATACGAGGTGCGCGAAACACCGGAAGAGGTCCGCCGCGCCACATTGTTGTACTTGCGAAGATTCGGCCTAGTTTTCGGGCGTTCGATTTCTCGGTCACTCCGGACGGTCGCTGGTGGTTTCTCGAGTGCAACCCGTCCGGCCAATGGGGATGGCTGGCCGAGGAGACCGGGCTGCCTATTGCTGGCGCGCTCGCTGACGAGCTGGTGGGTGCTACGTGACAACCGCCGTGACGTACCGCCGCGAACTTGCGAGCGTGTTGATCGAAAATGGAGCCGCGCGCAGTCGCTGGGTCCGACGAGCTTTCGAGGAGACGCCGCGGGAGAACTTCGTTCCCCGCTTCTACCGATCGCGGGCAGGCCGGACGCTACTGGTGGACGGGACCGATCCGGAGCAGCACGACGAGTGGTTGCTCGGTGTCTACACAGACGACGTACTCACCGTCCAACTCACCCCGGCACCCGACCTGGTGAACGAAGCAGGCGCCCCCACCAGCTCCAGCTCCATGCCGACAGTCATGGCCGGCATGCTCGAAGCTCTTGATCTACAGCCAGGTCATCGCGTCCTTGAAATTGGCACCGGGACTGGCTACAACACTGCGCTGCTCTGTCACCGAGTGGGGGCGGAGAACGTGGTGAGCATGGAACTCGACCCGGCTTTGGCCGACGCTGCACACCGGGCGCTTGCCGGTCTTGGACTGTATCCGTCCGTACACGCCGGCGACGGCGCGGCCGGGCAGCCCACGGCGGCACCGTTCGACCGGATCATCGCCACCGCGTCCACCGATCACATTCCACCCGCGTGGATCTCCCAGCTCGCCCCTGGTGGCTCCATCGTCGTCGATCTGCGCGGAAGCCTTGAGGGCTCACTACTGCGGCTTACCGCGGCAGAGGACGATGTTGCGGAAGGAGCATTCCTGAACCTGCCCGGAGCGTTCATGCCCATGCGCACCCGGCGGGACAGCCCGCACCGCGACGGCGAAAGCTGGGACCAGATCCTCGACAAGCGCAACCCGCAACAGGGAACGACCTCCGTCGATCCCGGCGTGGTGGCCGACAGCAGGTCACTCCGATTCATGGTGCAACTGCATCTTGCTGGCCGACGACTGCGCGGGTTCGCCCGCGACCTCGACGGTGCGGAGATGTCCGGCAGCTCCACCGACGGCAGCTGGTTCACCGCCGGTCTTGTCCCCGACGATGACGGGCTGTTCTCAGTCGAGCAGGGCGGTCCACAGCGACTCTGGGACACTGTGGAATCGAGCTTCGCGGCGTGGCAGCGGCTCGGCGCGCCCGACATCGCGACCTTCGGCGTCATCGCTCACAACGATGCCGATCTGCAGTATGTGTGGCTCGACGACCCGCACTCCGCATATCGCTGGCCGCTCCCGCTCTGAGTACAGGAGTGGCAACCCGTACAGACGGGCCATGCGGGACGGCCCGGTAGACGACCGAGCGAGCGGGACGCATCGCCGGGCGCCGGCGCCAGGGCACGGCAGTAGAGGATCGATCTCACCCCGGGGTCTCGCGAACGCCGACGCTGAAGCGTGCGGCACGTCGGTGCAGGTGGTGCTGTGGGCCGCGTCGGCGCAGGTGCGGCAGCCGGCCCTCGGGGTCGGCGAAGAACAGCCGCTTCGCCAGCTCGATGAGCACCAGGTAGGCGACGGTCATGCCGGTGAGGGCGAGGAAGAACCCGAGCGGCAGGGGCGCGAATCCCAGGATGTGCGACAGCGGGGAGAGCGGCAGCACCACACCGATGGTCACCGTCGCGAGGGCGGCGAGCAGCAGTGGGCGGCTGGGGCGGCTGCGGGTGAACGGGCTGCGTCGGGTGCGGATCGCGAAGATCACGAGGGTCTGGGTCGCGAGTGACTCCGCGAACCAGCCGGCGCGGAACAGGTCGGGGCCGGCGTGGAACACGCCCAGCATGAGGGCGAAGGTGAGGAAGTCGAACACGCTGCTGATTGGGCCGAAGAAGAGCATGAAGCGGCGGATGAAGGAGATGTCCCAATGTGATGGGGCCTGCAGCTGTTCGGCGTCCACCCGGTCGGTGGGGATGGCGAGCTGGCTGGCGTCGTAGAGCAGGTTGTTGAGCAGGATCTGGCCCGGCAGCATCGGCAGGAAGCTGAGCACCGCGGAGGCGGCTGCGGCGCTGAACATGTTGCCGAAGTTGCTGCTCGTCCCCATCAGCACGTATTTGATCGTGTTGGCGAAGATGCGCCGGCCCTCGGTGACACCGTCGGCGAGGACCCCGAGGTCCTTCTCCAGCAGGACCACGTCGGCGGCGTCCTTGGCGACGTCGGTGGCGGTGTCGACGCTGATACCGACGTCGGCGGCATGCAGGGCAAGCGCGTCGTTGACGCCGTCCCCGAGGAACCCCACGGCGCGCCCGCGGCGGCGCAGCAGCGTGATCAGCCGGGCCTTCTGTTCCGGGCTGACCCGGGCGAAGATCGTGGTGGTCTGCGCGGCGACGGTCACCGCGTCGTCGTCCATGCCGGTGAGGTCGACGCCGGTCAGGGTCCCACCGGAGGGCAGGCCGAGGTCGGCGCAGACCTTCTGGGCGACGAGCGGGTTGTCCCCGGTGCAGATCTTCACGGTGATGCCGAGCGCGGCCAGGCGCGCCAGCGAGGCCGCGGCGGCGGCTTTGGGCCGGTCGAGGAAGACGAGGAAACCCGCCAACGTCAGGTCGGTCTCGTCGGCGGGGGTGGGGACGGTGAGCTCGGGGGCGGGCCGGGTGGCGACGGCGACCACGCGGGCGCCGGCGGCGAACTGCGCCGCCGCGGTGGCGTCGGCCCCGGGTGGGAGGGTCGTGCAGCGGGCCAGCACCGATTCGGGGGCTCCCTTGACCACGAGCTGCTGGTGTCCGTCGGGGGCCCGCACCAGCGTGGAGGTCATCCGCCGGTCGTGGTCGAACGCCAGCAGCCCGACCCGGACGTAGCCCGCGACGAGGTGGGCCGCCGCGGGGGCGTCCCACAGGGCGGTGTCCAGCGGGTTCCCTCCGACCGGGCCCGTCGCACCGCCGGCTGGGTCGGTCTCGGTGGCGAGCAGGCCCAGCCGCAGCACCTGCGTGGAGTCGACCCCGGCGGGGTCCAGCGCGGCGGTGAACGTGATCCGGCCCTCGGTCAGCGTGCCGGTCTTGTCGGTGACGAGCACGTCCATGTCGCCGAGGTCCTCGATGCAGACCAGCCGTTTGACCAGCACCCTGAGTGTGGCCAGCCGCCGGGAACCGGTGGCCAGGCTGGTGCTGACCACGGCGGGCAGCAGCTGCGGGGTGATCCCGACCGCGATGGCCAGGGAGAACAGCAGCGACTGGAGTAGCGGCCGCGCCAGCAGCAGGTTCGCCACCAGGATCAGGCTGGTCAACGCCACCGCCACCTGCAGCAGCAGCACCGAGAAGTGTCGGAGCCCGGCCTGGAAGTCGGTCTCGGGTTGGCGTTCGCCCAGCCCCACCGCGATGCGCCCGAACTCGGCGCGCGCCCCGGTGGCCACCACCACCCCGGTGCCGGTGCCGGACCGCACGACCGTGCCCATGAACGCGCAGGAGGTCAGATCGCCCAGCGCCGACCCGGTGGTGACAGGAGGGACCGCCTTGTCGGCGGGCAGCGACTCCCCGGTCAGCACGCTCTCGTCGCACTCCAGGCCCGTCGTGGTCAGCAGCCGCAGGTCCGCCGGGACCACCTCGCCCAGGACGATGCGGACGACATCACCGGGCACCAGCGCGGTCACCTCGACCTCGACGGGCGCTGCGCCCCGCAGCGCGACCGCGCGGTGGGTCACCTGGGAGTGCAGCGCCTGGGTGGCCCGCTCGGCGCGGTACTCGTTGAGGAACCCCAGCCCGATGCTGGCCACCAGGATGACCCCGATGACGACGGTGTCGGTGCGCTGGCCCAGGAAGAAGGAGATGAACGCGGTCACCGCCAGCAGGATCAGCACCGGGCTGCGCAGCTGGCGGCCCAGTATCCGCAGCGGCTGCGCGTGATGGGTGCGCACCGCGTTGGGACCCACGAGCGCCCGCCGACGCCCGGCCTCGTCGGCGTCCAGGCCGACAGGGGTGCTGTCGAGCTGGTCGAGCACCTGTGCCGCGGGGAGCGCGGCGGCCTCGCTGACCGGCATGCCCGGCACGGACTCCCCGTCGACGGGGCGGTGGGCGTTGTCCCGCTGCATAGCGCCTGTTCGCGCGGTCATGAGCGAGCGCCGCCGGTCAGGACCTGCTCGACGCCGGTAGCGATCTCCAGGTCCTCCCGGGAGGCGACCACGAGGGTGGCGACACCGGCGTCGCCGGCGCTGATGTCGGTGTCTGGTTGCGCGGCCGCGTTGAGCCGCTCGTCGAGGCGCACGCCGAGGTGGGCGAGCCGGGCCGCGGCGCGCCGCCGTATCTCAGCGGCCCGCTCGCCGACCCCGCCGGTGAACACCAGCGCGTCGAGGCCGCCCAGGCTGGCGGTCATCGCCGCGACGCTGCCGGCCAGGCGGTGCAGGTAGACCTCCAGCGCCAGCCGGGCATCGGGGTCGTGGCGGGCGAGCAGCTCCTGCATGTCGGAGGTGCCGGCCAGACCGAGCAGCCCCGAGTCGTGCTCGAGGCGGTGGGCGAGCTCGTGCGGGGCGAGCCCCTCGTGCTCCTGCAGCCAGGTGAGCAGTCCCGGGTCCACCGATCCGCTGCGGGTGGCCATCACCAGCCCGTCGAGGGGGGTGAACCCCATGGTGGTGTCGACGCTGCGCCCGTCGAGGACCGCGGCGAGCGACGCGCCGGCGCCGAGGTGGCAGGTCACGACCCGGCGGACGCCGGGCGCCAGCTGCTGGGCGCGGCGGGAGGCCCAGGCGTGGGACAGCCCGTGGAAGCCGTAGCGGCGCACCCCCCAGCGTTCCCGCCACCGACGCGGCAGCGCGTAGGTGTAGGCCGCCGGCGGCAAGGTGGCGTGGAACGCCGTGTCGAAGCACGCCACATGCGGCACGCCCGGCAGCAGACCCCGGGCGGCGTCCAGGGCGTGCAGCGACGTGGGTTGGTGCAGCGGCGCCAGCTCCACCAGCTGCCGCAACCGCCCCTCGACGCCCGCGTCGAGCACCACCGGCTCGACCAGGTCCGGCCCGCCGTGCACGATCCGGTGCCCCACCGCGTCCACCTGCGGCGGCTCCTCGGGCAGCCCGGCGTAGGAGGTGAGCACCGCACCGCCCTCGACGAGGTCGACCTTCAGCGAGCTCGACCCGGCGTTGACGACCAGCACGCGCATCTCAGGACGGCCAGGTCCAGCCGGAGACCTCCGGTGGGTCCTCGCCGTGCTGGCGGGTGTAGGCGCGGGCCCGGGCCCGGTTGTCGACCATCTCCTGGCGCAGGTGCGCCGCCCGGCCCTGCAGCGACGGGACTCGGTCGATGACGTCGGTGACCAGGTGATAGCGGTCCAGGTCGTTCATCATCACGATGTCGAACGGGGTCGTGGTGGTGCCTTCCTCCTTGTAGCCGCGGACATGGATGTTGTGGTGGTTGGTGCGCCGGTAGGTCAGCCGGTGGATCAGCCACGGGTAGCCGTGATAGGCGAACACCACCGGCCGGTCGAGGGTGAACAGCGCGTCGAACTGCGCGTCGGGCAGCCCGTGGGGGTGTTCGGTGTCGGGCTGAAGGCGCATCAGGTCCACGACGTTGACCACCCGGACCCGCAGCCCCGGTAGCCGCTCGCGCAGGATCGCCACCGCCGCGAGGGTCTCCAGCGTCGGGACGTCACCCGCGCAGGCCAGCACGACATCAGGCAGCTCGGTGCCGTCGTTGCTGGCCCACTCCCAGATCCCCACCCCCCGCGCGCAGTGCAGCACCGCCTCCTCCATCGACAGGTAGTCCAAGGCGGGTTGCTTGCCGGCGACCACGACGTTGATGTAGTTGCGGCTGCGCAGGCAGTGGTCGACCGTGCAGAGCAGGGTGTTGGCGTCGGGGGGCAGATAGACCCGGACGATCTCCGCTTTCTTGTTCACGACGTGGTCGATGAACCCGGGGTCCTGGTGGGAGAACCCGTTGTGGTCCTGGCGCCAGACGTGGCTGGACAGCAGGTAGTTCAGCGACGCGATCGGGCGGCGCCACGGGATGGCGCGGGTGGTCTTCAACCATTTCGCGTGCTGGTTGAGCATCGAGTCGACGATGTGGATGAACGCCTCGTAGCAGTTGAACAGGCCGTGCCGCCCGGTCAGCAGGTAGCCCTCCAACCAGCCCTGGCACAGGTGCTCCGAGAGCACCTCCATGACCCGCCCATCAGGAGCCAGGTGGTCATCACCGGCCACGGTGGCAGCATCCCAGGCCCGGTCGGTCACCTCGAACAGCGCGGACAGTCGGTTGGACGCGGTCTCGTCCGGGCCCATCACCCGAAACGTGCGCGGATTGGCGCGGACGACGTCGCGCAGGAACACCCCCGCCACCCGGTGGCCGGTCGGGCGACCTCGACCGCGTAGTCGCGGAAGTCGGGAAGCAGCAGGTCCGCCAGCAGTGTCCCGCCGTTGGCGTGCGGGTTCGCGCTCATCCGCCGCTCACCGGCCGGCGGCAGCGCGGCCAGATCGGCGCGCAGCGCACCGTCGGGGGTGAACAGCTCCTCGGGCCGGTAGCTGCGCATCCACGCCTGCAACTGCGCCAGGTGCTCGGGGTTGGTGCGGACCTCGCCAAGGGGTACCTGATGCGCCCGCCAGGTGCCCTCGACCTGCACCCCGTCCACCCTCGCCGGACCGGTCCACCCCTTCGGGGTCCGCAGCACGATCATCGGCCAGGTCGGTCTCTCGACATGCCCGCCGCCCCGGGCCCGTGACTGGATGGTGGCGATGTCATCCAGCGCGTCGTCGAGTGCCGCGGCCAGCGCGCGGTGCACCAGCATCGGATCGTCCCCGGAGACGATGATCGGGCGATGGCCATAACCCTGCAGCAGCGCGACCAGCTTGGTCTGCGGGATCCGGGCCAGCACCGTCGGGTTGGCGATCTTGTAGCCGTTGAGGTGCAGGATCGGCAGCACCGCGCCGTCGTGTGCCGGGTCGAGGAACTTGTTGGAGTGCCAGCTCGCCGCGAGCGGCCCGGTCTCCGCCTCCCCGTCACCGATCACGCACGCGACGAGCAGGCCGGGGTTGTCGAACGCCGCGCCGTAGGCGTGCACCAACCCGTACCCCAGCTCGCCGCCCTCGTGGATCGAGCCCGGTGTCTCCGGCGCCACATGGCTGGGAATCCCACCGGGGAAGGAGAACTGGCGGAACAGCCGCCGCAGACCCTCGGCGTCCCGCCCGACCTGCGGGTACACCTGCGTGTAGGTGCCCTCCAGATAGGCGTTGGCCACGATCCCCGGCCCGCCGTGCCCCGGACCGATCACATACATCGCGTCGAGGTCACGCGCCTTGATCACCCGGTTCAGGTGCGCGTAGACCAGGTTCAACCCCGCAGTGGTGCCCCAATGCCCCAGCAGCCGCGGCTTGACGTGCTCGGGCCGCAACGGCTCGGTGAGCAGCGGGTTGTCCATCAGATAGATCTGCCCCACCGACAGATAGTTCGCCGCACGCCAGTACGCGTCGATCAACGCCAGCTCCCCGCCCGACACGGCCGACCCGAGGGAGCCGTGGACGCCCGACGCCCGCGCGGGGCTGTCGCCGTGTCCCTGCGTCACCGTCACGACGACCCCGTCCCGGGCAGCGCGCCCGGACCGCAACGCCGGCTGCCTCGACGAGCACGCACCCGCGCTTCGCCCTCGGCGTCGCCGCGCCGGTCCCGCACCTCGTCGAAGTGGGTCCTGGACGGCCCCTCGGTCACCGGCTCGGGTGGCTGAGTCCGGTCCTGGCCCCTGGCCAGGCCGCGCCGACACGACCACAGCTCGGGAACCGGAGCCGACACCACCAACACCAGCCGCGGGTGATGGCCGCGGGCGCACCAATACGACACCGGACGCCGCGGCTCATCCCGCATTCCCCCGAGCCGATCAGTGACAATGACCCCCGCCCGGATGCCGCGGATCGCGGAATGCTCAGTCACCAGCCACTCCTCCACAGACGTCGTCGGCAACACGTCCCCGGGGTCCGAGGCAACGACACAGCAGACCACACCCGCCGGCCTGCACCCACCCCCAGGGCACGACGTTTTCGTGACACCGGAGCACCGACGCGACCGAGATCACCCTGCCATGATCAGACCGGGAAGCCACCCGCTCCGCGTCCTCACTCGATGAGGCCACCGCCCGCGTGTGAGCCGGTGCGCGGACACGGCATCGTCGAATATGTCGGCGCCGAGGTCCTAAGCAGGGTTGAGCGCGCCGGGGATGGAAACCGGCAGCGCGTAGGCCAGCACGGCGAGCGACGGTTGTGACGCCGGACACGACCTTGCCATCTGAACACCCGTCGTGTTCCTGACCGGCACCGGGAGGCGCCACCCGCG
>JBBSGM010000049.1:0-25983 GCA_038254065.1 Mycobacteriales bacterium
GCCGAAGTCCTCGCCCTCAAAGGCGACAGCTACCGGCTCAAAGACCGAGACCTCGGCCGCGTCCCCGCGGCAACCACCACCGACAAGTAAAGATCAAAACACAGGCAGGGGGTCAATTTTCAGATGCCGACAGGGGGTCAGATTTCGAGTGCCGTTGACACTGGAGCCGGAAGTTTGTCCAGGACGGCCGGGAAGTTTCCCCACCGCCTCCCCGAACCTGATTCCCCCTGCTGACCAGTGCGTACTCCCGAGAGGGAGCCGCATCAGGGTCCTGAGGACACGGAGAGCGGGACAAAGTGGGGGAGGCAAGCTATGAGCGGACTTGACCTGTGGGTCCGTGCTGGTGGGCCGGGTTGGGGACGGCGCTCCTCTGCGGCCAGGACTTGTTGATCGGGCGGGTTGGTGAACCCGGGTTACCAGCGGTGGAGGTCCTCGACGAGGTAAAGGCCAGTGCCCTCAACCTGCTCACCACGGACACGCTTCAAGATCGACGCTTTGCCGTTTGCGCGCGCCTCGGCTCGACGCGTTAATTAACGGCGCAGGACGTGACGTAGGGCGGGGGCATTCCGGCAGGCGGTTTGTAAGGAGGTACTTCCAGGATGGGTATGGGTTTGTCGCAGGGGTTTCCGGAATCTTCGCCCTCACCATTTTGGCCACGGAATTGGTAGGTTAGATTTCCACTGGCCCCCGGGACAAGGTTCAGGGTGTTGAGGTTCAGCATCTGATGGGACACGTCGATGAGCTTGGGGACGCCGTTCTGGGAGGATGGTGCTTGGCTGGCGGCGAGCCGGACGGCTTTGATCGCCGTGGCCAGTGCGTCATGGTTTGCTATCGCGTCGCCGTCGTGCAGATGTGCGGGATCGAACCCGAGCTTCCTGAAATCCGAGATGAATTCCCCAAAATGCGGGGGCGTGCCGAGTACGTTGTTCGCCCAATCGGTGGGATCGCTCGCCGCAGCGTTCACCACCGTGATCTTGCCGCGTTCCAGTGCTGCCTCGTCGAGTGTGCCCAGGTTGGTGTTAGCGGTGAGGACAGTCATCGGTTTATCCGCACAGATCCGAGCCTCCAGTGATTGCAGAAACGTGAGCAGATCGAGCGCGCGGCCGGCGAACAGTATGACAGGCGGTTTCACTGCGCTTACTGCACAGATGTTGCCAGTCGTAACACTGAACAGGTCGGGGTTTCCTGGGGATTGCCCTGATGTGCCGGTGAAACCCTGCGCGGGGGTGGATTTGATCAGACTTCTCATACCGCTGCGTAAGTTGTTCCGTAGCGACCTGGTGAACAGGTCCCCGCTGTCGTCGGAGTTGGTGTCGTATACGAGTATCGCCGAGTCGAAATCTTGACGTTGTTGATCTTGACGATGTGGATCTTGGCGATGTTGTAGGTAGGCCAACAGGCTTTGGACATACTCTGCGTCGCTTGGCGCGACCCGGATGAAACCGGGGATGTTCTTGTAGTTCAGCTCATCGGCCGTGGTGAGCGCACCGACCATCGGGATATGGTGCGCCGCGAGATCCTTGGCGCCGTCCTCGGTTTGTGTGACGCTGACCCCGAGACCTGTGACGGCGACCAGCGGGTCCTGATCGCCGACCATCCCCTCGAGCTGGTGTACCACCGGCTGCCACTGGTTTTCGTGGCTGCCCTCGTTGGCTAGCACGAGCCGGATCAACGGGGACGGGTCACCGAGGTCGTTGGTCTGGTTGGCCCGGTACTGCGCGGTGTAGGCGCCTTCTAGCTGGTGGACGACCTCAGCGAGAGACACCGGGCTGGTGTTGTTGACGGTCATCAGGTTCAGCAGTGCGACGGTGACGGTATGACCCGAACCAGCGACCCGGGCGTTTTCCGCCGCGATCTTCGCTTCGACGTCGGCCAAGGCTGGGTCGAAGACGTAGGAGCCGTCGGTGACACCCACACATTCGCCGTCGACCCGGCTGACCCCGGAGCCGGGTCCACCGCAGGCGTTGACCAGCATGTTGATACCCCAGGCGACTGCGGTGCCCACCACTAGGATCAGGACCACGACGACGAGCACAACCGGCCTAGGCCACCACCACCGTTCCGGATGCTGTTGAGAGCTGCCGCCAGGGGGGTGGGTCACGCCGACCTCGCCCCGCTCGTCAAGCGACCCAGAATCGTGCAGTTTCTGTCTGTTGGCTTCATCCCTCATGCCAAGCAGACGCTCCACGGTTGGCTCGTCTGCGCCGCGAGCTTTGCAGATCCCCTCGATGATCGTCGTTGTCGGTACCTTGCGCGGGTCGCCAGATAGCGCGTCGGAGAGTGTCGTCGTCCCGCAGGGGATGCGGCGGGCGAGCTGGCGGAGGCTTTCGCCGCCGGTCAGCTCGCGCAGGGACTGTGCGAGCTGACCGGCTGGCGAGTCAGGATCCTTGACTGGGTTGAGCTTCGACCCGGGCTTGAGTGGGTCGTCCGGGCTGGTCATAGCGCAGGCAGTGTTGGGATGGCTCGCGCACGTTGGGCCCCGACGAGCCGATCCGCAGCCGCGGCCGTGCCCGCCACCAGCACCAACACCTGAGGGACGATGGTCCCCGGCGCGTAGCCCCGCAGCGCGAGAACCACCGCGAGGACTAGCACGACGAGCATCACCACGATCCGGCAGATCGACAGCAGCGGGTAACAACACGACCCACGCCAGGAAACGGGTAGCGACGAGCAGCGAATGATGAACATCACGTTCTTCCTCCGAACTGGAACTGGTTGGCCCTGGATACCGGTGGCGCTCTTGCCGGCCACCAATACTTGCTCATATCGGGCGGTGCGGAGAAGAGAGCACCGTCCGGACTCCTGTCGCGTGCCGCCCGGAATGGAGTGACGCATATCACGTATCGCATGGCGGACACGACAGGTGACGGCTTTGATCGCCGCTTCGGCGTTGGCGCGGCACTGCGCGGCAACGATCGTGTCGACTGTGGATGGTGTTCGGTCCGTCGTCGCACAGACGGTCGCCTGGCATCCGTCCGGCGAATCCGGCAGGGCTCTCACCTGCGCAGATAGGTTCCGGCGGTGTTCGGAAGACGCGGGTCTTGTCCGGACCCGAACGGGTTCCGGACAAAAGCGGCCTTGTTCGGACGCCGATGGTGGACAACCCTGGCGAGTGCTCCGGACATCCGGTTGGCCCTGGATACCGAGCAGGTGAAAGTCTGGCCCCCTGTCCGTGGGGGCCAGACTTTCACCCCGCCGCCACGCCCATTGAGTGCAGATTTGATCGGCTTGCCACGCGGGCCGGCCAGCCGGGTGACCTCGGCCTCCATCATCGCGGCCATCACCTGCAAACCGGTGGCCACGCTCATCGCCAGCAGCCCTTCCGAGCCCAGCCAGCGGCCTCACTCAACGCGATCCGCACCTCATGGGCAGATCCGGCAACTCCGCAACGCCGTCCTTCGCAACGACGCGCAACCTCATCCAACAAGTCTGGGACAACCTCCCTTTTGGTCCCGGCGGCCCTGGTTCCGAGCCACGCGCCGCGGTGGCCGGGTGCGTGGATGCTGTCGCATCGGGGGTCGTAGCCTGCGCCGGTGGTGGATCAGGAGCCCGGCGGTGGCTTCAGGCCGGACATCGAGGGCTTGCGGGCAGTCGCTGTGTTGGCCGTTGTCCTGTACCACGCTGCGGTTCGTGGCCTGCCCGGTGGTTTCGTCGGCGTCGACGTCTTCTTCGTGGTGTCGGGGTTCCTGATCACGGGCCTGCTCTGGCGGGAGATCGTCACCGCCGGCACGGTTCGGTTGGCCCAGTTCTATGGTGGCCGGGCCCGACGGCTCCTGCCGGCCGGGATTACCGTGCTGGTGGCTGTGGCGGTCGCCTCGGCTTGGTGGTTGCCTCCGCTGCAGGCGCGCAGTGTCCTGGGCGATGGGCTGGCCAGTGCGGTTATGCGGGCAACTACCGCTTCGCGCTGCGGGGCACGGACTATCTGGCCGCGGATGCGCCTCCCTCCCCATTTCAGCACTACTGGTCGCTGGGTGTTGAGGAGCAGTTCTACTTGCTTTGGCCAGCGCTGTTGATCGCGACCGCTTCGATCGGCAGACCGTTCGGATCCGGGGGAGTTAGATCGCCAGCGTCCGGTGCTCTTCCTGCTGTTAGGCGGCGAGGTCGACTTCGATTTCGGCTGGGCCGCCGGGGTGGGTGAAGGCCGGGTACCAGCGTTGGAAGTGGCCGGCCAGGTCGTTGTTCAGGACGGCGGTACGGATCTGGAGGAAGAGTTGGGCGCCCGTTGGTTACCAGCGCATCTGCTGCTTTTTGCACATTCGCTTTGACACGACCTGGTTGACCGTGGACTCCGCGATAGCCGAGGAGATCGCCTCCCCGCAGCGGTAGCGCTCGCCGTAGTTGGGGATGAGGTGGGCGTTGGCACGGATGTAGGTGGCGAACTCGTGGAAGTATTTCGCCAGCTTGACCTGCACGATCGGCGGGTTGGCGGTTTCGTCGTCGACGTAGAGGTCGTCTTCGAGCCAGGAGAGCATCTGGTCGGCGCGGACGGTGTTGCCGTGCCAGAGCAGCCACTTGAGGCGTTGGAGGTCGGTGCCGATGCGGGCGGCGAAGTCGGGCACTTCCGGTAGTGGGGCGAGGGATTTGGCGGTGTTGGACAGCACGGTCAGCCGCATGGTGATGTGGAACCAGTCCAGGTAGTGCTCGGACAGTGGGTAGAGGTATCGGGGCAGGTCGCGCACGTCCTCGCCGCCGTCGGTGAGGAAGACCACCGCCTGGTTGGCCTGCACGCCTTGGGCCGTGAGGACCTCGTGTAGGCGTCGCCTCGGTTTTGTCTCGATGGTCTGGACGAACGCGAAGCATTTCGCGTCGCCCTGTCCGTCGGTGGGGATCGATTTGCCCGCGATGACCTCGAACCAGCCGTTGCTGCGGCTGGTCTGCGCGGCGGAGTGCACATAGCCGCCGTCCAGGCCGACCACCAGCGGAAGCGCCGGCACGGGGAGGTCTTCCAGATCGCGAGGGCAGCAGCTGAACCCGGCGGTGTTCTCGGCGCCGCGCTCGTTGTCCAACCGGGCCGCGACGCGGTGGGTCTGCTCGCGCACCCCGGCGGCGTGCAGGGTGCGGTCCAGCGGGAAGACCTCACCGAGCAGCGCCGCGGCCGGGCGGTAGGACATCACCGCGGCGAGTGAAGTAGGCCGCCGGCGAGGTGCCCGTGGTTCGACAGTTCGGATCCTTTTCCGTCGGCCCCTTCCCGAACCCGCCGGACGAGTTTCCCCGTAACGGGCTCTCCAGCGATCATTTTCGGGTGGTAGGTCCCGAATGACGCTCAGCACGGTTTCAGTTTCCTGCATTTCGCAGCCCTCCCCGCCTGACCATCGTGATCACCTGTGCCCCTTCGCCCTGCTCCCGGCTTTCCCGGGATCCTTGGCAGGTCGCTACTCCTGCGACTACTACGGGCACTCCGTCACCCTGGGGCTCGCGCCCGGTAGGTGATCCCGCGGTACGTCTTCGCTGTACGTATCGAGCACGACTTAAGCCGCCCACTCATCCCCTTGACCCTCCTCGCTGGAGGGCACTGCGCGCCACGGAGGTTGCCCGGTCCCACGGTTCATGCCCGAGCATGGCGCGCCGTCGGTTACAGACGTCGTTCCGACGGATGCGCACTTTCATCGTTGGGGATTAGGCTTCAGGCAATCCAGCTTTGACCATATCGTGCGGGTCTTGCGGTACCTCGCCCTGAACGCCTCCAGACGGCCACCGCTTCCCTGACATGCTCTGTTCCCCGTCGGGCTTTCGCCTCTGGGTAAGTCAGGCGACCCAAGAACCTCCCTCCGAGTTCCTCCCGACTGCGTCGGGGATACAACGAAGCGCCTCACGGCGCACACCGAGCTTGCATATAGACCGTCTCGGGGGTGGTGTGCTCGGTCAGGACCGTGGTCAGCGGGCTGACCGTCGCCACCTCGCGCACCCGGCAGGGACAGCTGCGATAGCGCGGGCTGTCCACGACCACCACACCGAACAGGGTGGTGAGGCGGATCGTCTTGATGTCCTTGCGCCGAAACGCTGTGTCGCACTCGGGGCAGTGTCGATGTTGGTCGAGCGCGCGGGTGACCTGGGCGTTGACCAGCGCTTCCTGGAGGGCGGCCAGGAGTTCGTGGGCCTCGGCAAGGTGCAGACCCAGGGTGTCGGGGGTCAACTCGTCGCGGCTGAGGGCGAGAACCTAGGTCTCGACCGGCTCGGTGGTGTCGTCGCCGGTGTCCACGGCGACCCGCACAGTGATCTTCACGAGGTGTCCTTCCTGCACAGGGTGCCCAGGTCCGCGTTGACCGCGGCCTTGTCGAAACGGTCGATGCGGGCCCAATACAGCAGCGCGGGTAGCTCGTCGAGGGCGTCTTGGCCCAGCACCGAGCGCACCGTTTCACCTGGTGGGGCGTCCAGCAGCAGGCGCATCAGCTCGGCCAGGCGCACGGTGGCCTGCCAAGCGGAGTGTTCTTGGCGCAGGGCCACGAACACCTGCGGTCCGCCGCAGCCTTCCGGGGGAGCGCCGCGGGCCCCGCCAGCGCACCACGGGAGGCGTTGCCGTGTCCGGGGCGGCGCGCGATGGCCTTCACCCGGATGTCGTGGCGCCAGCTGCTCAGATTGGAGAAGAACGCGTAGTCGTAGCTGAACCGCTCCGCTACACGCAGACCCAGCGCGGCGAGGGTGACGCCGTCGGCGTCCTTACCGTCGGGCAGCCCCTCGCCCTGGTAGGCGCGATAGTCGACGCCACGCACGGTGAAGCAGTGCAGGTGCTCGCCGCTCCAGCCGAACGCCGCCTGCAAAATGCGGTGCAGCTCGGCCAGGGTGGTCGAGCCCGCCACATCGAGCTGGCGCCAGATCAGCGGGCTGATCCCAGCGACCACCACCCGCAGGCAGTAGACCTGCTCGCCCGCCCCGGCGGCGTGTGGCGTGCCGGCATCCATCTAGACCTTCTTCACCCATCGTTGCTGGATAAGGAGCTTTACCACAGGGAAACCGCTCCGACCGTTCACCCGGCCTGCGGTGTCGCGGCATCTTACCGGGCCACGATTCTATCGTTATCGCAGGAACCGGCCTCGGGGAAGGGTGACGCGGGCATGGCGAACCCCCCGATGGCCACCATCGTCGCCGATTTCCTCACCGACCTGACCCGAGCGGGCAAGTCTGCCAACACCGTGCGCGGCTACCGCAGCGACCTGGGCGACTTCGGCCGGTTCTTCACTGGACCGATCGACCAGATCACCGTCGGCGTGCTGCGGGCCTACCTGGGCGGCCTGGCCGGCAAAGCCCCCGCGACCCGGGCCCGACGCGAAGCCGCGCTGGCCGCCTTGATGACCTGGGCCTACCGGGCCGAGATGATCGCCGCGGATCCGATGACCCGCCTGGACCGCACCCACCCGCCGGTCTCGGTGCCGCGCCCGGTGCCCACCGAGCAGGTCGAGGCCGTCCTGCGCGCCATCCCCAAGAACCGCGACCGCGACCGGGTGCTGTTCCTGCTGCTCTACACCACCGGCATGCGCGTCGGCGAGGCCCTAACCATCGAGGTCGATGATCTCAACCTGCGCCGCGACGATGAGCACGTCACCGTCCTGGGCAAAGCAGGACGGCGACGCACCGTCCTGCTCGACGACTCAACGCTGGTGGCACTGCTGCGGCGCTACCTCAAAGCGCGCGGCTACCGGCACGGGTCCCTGTTCCGCGCGGAACAGGGGCCCGTGTCGGTAGCCACCCCATCGGCCTGTGACGAGGATCGGAACAGGATCCTGAACGGGGTGTGTCGGTGACCGGTTATTGGGTGGGTTTTTGCTCAGCGTGGTGGGCGGCGCCCGGCGGGATCGCGTTGGTCTTGCCAGCGGGCGAGGGCGTCGACGGAGGGTCGGCTGTAGCGGGACAGGGTGCGGATGGATGCGTGCCCGGATTTGGTCATCAGCATTGGGGTGGGCATGCCGTCTTCGGCGGCGTGGGTGAGTGCGGAGTGCCGTAGGTCGTGCAGGGTCCACCCGCCGCTGGCCTGGGTGAATAGTTCCGCTGTCCGTCGGTAGGACAGTCGGGCTCGTCCGGTATCGGGGTCGAGGTCGGTGGTGGCGAGCTGAACTCGGGCGGCCCGGTCGGTGAGGAACACCGGACCTCGGGTGCGCCCGGCGAGGTGGCGGGCCAGTAGCCGGGCGGTGCGGGTCTGCCAGATGATCTCGTCGACCGCGCCGCCCTTGCGGCGTACGACCGCGCGCCGGTTGGGGCGGTCCAGGTCGGCGACATCGAGTAGCAGGACCTCCTGTGCGCGGGCCGCGGATTCATACAGCAGCGCCCACAGGGTGCGCTCCCGTAACGCCAGGTCCGGGCGCGCTAGCAGATCAGCGATCGCGGTCCGGGAGCGGGCGCGGGCCCGGGCGGGGGGCAGCTTCGCGCGCGTCAGCCCGGCGGTCGGATCGGTGGTGATCCAGTGTTGGGAGCGCCAGGAGGCGCAGGCCGAGCGCAGGGCGGCGAGGTTGCGGTTCCACGTCGCCGCGCTCGCTACGCCCCACCTTTGGGTGAGCCAGTCACGCAGTTGCGCGGCCACGAGCGGGTCGTCGAGCACAGCCACCGGATCCGACCACGACAACGGCGAGTGCCGCAGCTGGGCGAGCACCTCGGTGTAGGTGCGACGTGTACCCACCTGTTCGGGCCGGCTGAAGGTGTCCAGGAACGCCGCGGCCGCGGCCGCGAGGGTTACCGCCTCGGCGGCGCGGAGGGGCAGCCGGTGCACCGTCGCCACGACCAACTCCCGGGGCTATCGCACAGAACATGTCGGCTTCGCCAGGCGCGCAGCGGGGCATCGACCCTGCTAGCGCTGGCTATTATCGCACAGAATGGGCCGTTCCGTGCGATAGTGGTTTCCGGCCCGTCGCGCGTGCTTGTTCGTCACTGCTGATCGGGGGCTCGGCCATGCCGGTCGTCGTGGACCCGACCGCGTTGGCCGACTACGCCGCGTTCCCCACCGAGCTGGATCGGGACTGGCTGGGGCGAGTGTGCCATCTAGGCGAGGCCGACCCCGAGCAGGCCCGGCGCCGGACCGAGGATCGCACCCGGCTGGGATATGTTATCTGGAGCCCCCCGAACGTCCGTCCATGACGTGCATGACGTGGCTTGGTTGTTCCCGATCATGGTGCTGGATGCGGTTATCTCCTGCTGTCTTTCACGGAAGCGGGAGGTTCGATGCGGGTACAGCGGGTGCTCATGCCGGGCTCCGAGGTGGAGTCGTGGACTCTGCTCGGTGACGACCAGATTCTACTGGAGCCGGTGGAACGGTTCCTGGGTTACTTATCCTCGATCGAGAAGTCCCCGAACACGGTCAAGGCCTACGCCCACGATCTGAAGGACTGGTTTACCTACCTCGCGGGTCACGACCGCGACTGGCGGGTCGTCACGGTGGAGGACGTCGCCGGTTTCGTCGCCTGGCTGCGACTGCCACCCGAAGCCAGGGACGGGAAGGTGGCCGTCCTGCCAACGGTCGAGCATCACTGCTCGGCGGCAAGCGTGAACCGCAAGCTCGCGGCGTTGACCTCCTTTTGTGAGTTCCACGCCCGCCCCGGGGTGAATCTGGCGGGCTTGCTGGTCACGATGCAGCCGGCGGGGCGCCGCGGCGCCGGGTCCTTGACGTCCTACAAGCCGTTCCTGCACCACGTCACCAAGACCGGTCCGCAACGCCGCCGCACGATCAAGTTGAAGACGTCCCGGCCGCGACCGAAAGTCCTTACGGCCAAGCAGGTTCAGGCGATCCTGGACGCCTGCGACCACCTGCGAGATCGGCTGCTCTTCGCGCTCTTGCTGGACTGCGGAGTCAGGATCGGCGAAGCCCTCGGCCTCCGCCACGAGGACATGGGGATCGCCGAGCGCACCGTCACTGTCACACCCCGGACCAACGACAACCGGGCTCGCGCCAAGGCGGGCGTCTCCCGGACGGTCCCGGCGAGCGCCGAGTTGATGCGCCTGTATGCCGACTACCTCACTCGCGAGTACGGCTCGCTGGATTCGGACTACGTGTTCGTCAATCTGTGGTCGCAGCCCCACGGCCGTCCTTGGACCTACGCCGCCGTCTACGACCTGGTCCTGCGCTTGCGGGAACGGACCGGAATCGACTTCGAACCCCACCACTGGCGCCACACCTACGCGACCTGGCTGCTTCGACGAGGAGCTGGGATAGAGAGCGTCAAGGAGCTCCTGGGGCACTCCTCGATCACCACGACGATCGACACATATGGTCATCTCACCGTCGAAGACGCTCGTCGGACGCTGGAGGCCGCGGGCTGGTTCACCGGCCGCGAGGTCCAGCTGTGACGCTCCCCGGGCAGGTTCCGGGCCCGGGGCGGGCGGGACTTCTGGAGAAGCTGATCGCCGCCCTCCGGTCCGAGTTCCGGGTCGACGTATTGATCCCCGATCCCGACGATCCCGACGATCCGGTGCTCGGGGTGAAGCCCTGCGAGATCGGTGGCTGTGACCGGCCGCTGCGTCACTTCGGCCTGTGCAATGGCCACTACCTGCGGTGGAACAAGGCGAACAGGCCAGACATCTCGGAGTTCAAGGCCGAACTGGGGTCGCCCCAGATGGGACGGCGAGAGCTGGACTCGTGCACTGTGCCGGGCTGCCGCTACCACGCCGCCAGTCACGGGTTGTGCTGCCGTCACCGCGACAAGTGGAGCCGAGCGGGTTATCCCGACCCTGCCATTTGGGCTGCGGCGGCAGCTCCGCTGGTGTCGGGAAGCCGACAGGAGTGCCGGCTGTCGTTCTGCACGCTCTGGACCGAGAGGACCGACAACCCCTTCTGCGGTGGCCACATGAGCCGGTGGCGGAATGTGGACCTCCCTGATCTGGAGGAGTTCATCGCCGGCTGTGAACGCTACGGAACGATGTTCACCGACCTCCGCGCACTGCCGCCACAGCTGAAATTCGAGCTCCACTACGCCATCCAGTGCCGCCATGACGCCCGGACGGCGACCGCGCCACCGCGCGTGCTCCGCTGGACCGTTCGCAACGCCGCCACGAGCGGAGTCACCTCCCTGCTCGATCTCACCGAGCAGCAATGGGAAGAACAACTCGCTCGCACGCGGGACCGCACCGGCCGTGGCGGTCTGCGGGCCCGAGCCGATTCCTTCCTGTTCTACGCCCGCGACGTCGTCGAGACACTGCGGGACGGCGCCGGCTGGGAGGTCGA
Organism: Mycobacteriales bacterium; assembly: GCA_038254065.1. GTDB lineage: Bacteria > Actinomycetota > Actinomycetes > Mycobacteriales > Pseudonocardiaceae > Pseudonocardia. Next base: position 11,144 of record JBBSGM010000049.1, read on the forward strand.
ATACCCCCGCGACGTCTGGCGTCTGAGCAAGCTCTCCGGCCTCAAGCACAGCTCCAGCCGCCCCCGGCCGCAGCAACCTGCGGTTCGACCGGATCACCCAGCCATGGTTGAGGGGCCTCGCCAAACGCTGGGTGAGGTTACGGCTGACCTCGGGACTCAACGTCAGCACGGCGTTCGGTGACGTTCGGGCACTCACCAAGTTCAGCGAGTTCCTCACGGCCGTGACCCCCGACATCACCGCGCTGGCCGGCATCGACCGCCCGCTACTGGAGCGTTTCCTGGCCTGGCTGATCGACCAGCCCGGCGGGACGAGCTCTAATGAGAGCAGGGTCGGCGGGCTCCACCTGTTCTTCCAGGCCATCCGGCAGCACGGTTGGGACGACACCCTGCCCACCACCGTGGTGTTCTTCACCGGCGACTTCCCGCGCCGCCGGCAACGCGTCATCCGCTACCTGGCCGAGTACGTCATGGCCCAGATCGAGAAGGCCGCCAACCTCGACCGCTGGCCCTACCCCGAGGGACGTCTGATCACCGTGATCCTCATCCGCGGCGGCCTGCGGATCTCCTCCGCCTCCAACCTGGCTTTCGACTGCCTGCTCCACGACGGACAGGACGCCCCCTACCTGCGCTACTACAACACCAAGATGGAACGGGAGGCTGCCGTCCCCATCGACGAGGAGCTTGAGTCCGAGATCCGTGCACAGCAGCGACGGGTCTTGGAGCGCTGGCCGGAGGGCAATCCCCACCTGTTCCCCCGAGCGCGGACGAACATCGATGGACGCAAGCCCCTCTCGCCCGACACCTACCGGAACTGGATGCAACGCTGGCTGCAGACCTGCGACGTCCGCGACGAGCACGGCCAGCCAGTCCATCTGACACCGCACCAGTGGCGTCACACGTTCGCCACAAGATTGATCAACCGCGACGTCCCGCAGGAGGTCATCCGCGTCCTGCTTGATCATGAATCGACTCAGATGACCTCTCATTATGCGAAGATCACCGATCAAACTGTCCGGCGACGTTGGGAAGCCGCGACCAAGGTCAACATCAAAGGCGAGCGTGTCGCTCTCGACCCTGATGGGCCACTCGCTCAGGCTCAGTGGGCCAAGACCCGATACGGCATGGCCACCCAGACGCTCTCGAACGGCTACTGCGGGCTGCCGGTACAGAAGATCTGCCCGCACGCGAACGCGTGTCTGACCTGTCCGGTTTTCCTGTCCGGGCCGGAGTTCCTGCCCGAGCTGCGTGAGCAGCGGCACCGCACCCTCACCCTCATCGACGTATCCAGCGGGAAGGGCCAGACCCGGCTCGCGGAGATGAACCAGCAGGTCCTCACCAACCTGGACCGGATGATCAGCGAGATCGAAAATGACAACGGAGCCGAGGCCGCCGATGCGGGCTGACAACACCCGCCACGTCATCGCGGCCGCCCAGCGCCGGGCCGAACAAACCCGGCAGCGCGCCGTTACCGCCCTGCGGCGCATGGACGCTACCGGCCAGCGGATCACCTTCGACACCGTCACCCGCGCGGCCGGAGTGTCCCGGTCCTGGCTCTATGCCCAAGAGGACCTGCGCGCCGAGATCGAACGACTCCGCGACAGGCATCCGGCCACTGCACCAGCGCCGGTCCCTCCCGAACGCCAGCGGGCATCAGATTCCTCCTTGCTGCGCCGCTTGGAGGCCGCCACCACTCGGATCCGCCATCTGGAGGCCGACAACCAGCAACTCCGCGAGGCGCTCGCGCGAGCACTCGGCGAACGCCGCGCCGCCGAAGTGCTCGGACGTCGAGCAGCCGCGACACGCCGAAGAGAAGATCCTCGAAACTCATCGGACCCTGCTGATCGAGCAACCAGCATCGCCCCGTCAACGACAATGTCCACATCGAATCACTGCAGTTCAAAGTCATGATCGAAAATCGAGCTCAAGATAAGATATGCTTTGCAGATCTGCACGGTGCGCTACATCGGGTTGTTCCTGGAAGACCCGCTGGATGTGCCCTGGCTGGTGGTGGAGTACTTGGCTGAACAGTTGGGGATCAGCGACCCGTCGTGTGTGAAGCAGTAGGACCGGGCGTGGGGCCGAAAGTTCCGGACGTTCCTGTACGGGCGGGCGTGGACGCACCCGGAGGGGCCGGTGGCGCTGTTCAACCATGCGGTGGCGTGGCTGCGGCGCAACCGCGTACTGCTGCCGGGGGCAAGTGTGTCGGCCCGGGCGGTCGCCGAAGCTCGGGCGGTCGCCGACCGCCGGCTGCACACCACGGTGAGCAGAGCGGTACGGCGCGCCGATCCCAGTCTGCCGGCGGCGCTGGTGGCGCTGCTGGATGTGCCAGACGGGGCGCGGTTCTCGGAGTTGGAGCGGTTGCGCCGCCCGCCCACGCGGTCCACGGGAACGGCGATGGCCCGCGCGATGGAGCGGGTCGAGGAGATCGCGGCGTTCGGGCTGAGGCGAGTGGATCTGTCGCGGGTGCCAGTGACGCGGTTAGTGACGCTGGCGCGCTACGGATTGCTCTCCAAGGCCCAGGCCATTGAGCGGACATCCGAGCCCAAGCGCACGGCGCTGATCGCGGCGGTCATACGCGGTCTGGAAGCCGCGGCGATCGACGACGCGCTGGACTTGTTCGCGTTGCTGATGGCCACCAGGTTGATCAGCCCGGCCCGCCGGGCGACCGAGCGGGACCGGCTGGCGATGCTGCCCGGTGCTGGAAAAGGCCTCCCGGACCAGCCGCACCGCACCTTCCTTAAAATCCTGATCAAACTTCCTGCGTGTCTCAGACACCGCCCCTCCCTTATAGGCGATGTCTCCACGTTACGAGGGGAAACGCAGTCACTCCGAGAATGTGCACTGTGCGGGTGCGGATTTCCATGATGAACAGAACGTAGAGTCGGCGCAGGGTGATGGTGTCGAGGGTGAAGAAGTCGGTGGCGAGCAGCCCGGTGGCTTGAGTGCGCAGGAAGGTTCGCCAGCCGGTGTCTGCTCGGCGTGGTGCTGGCCCGAGGCGGGCGGCGGCGAGGATGCGGCGGATTGTGCCTGCGCCCAGGCGGTGCCCTAGTCCAGCGAGTTCGCCTTGGATGCGGCGGTGGCCCCAGGTCGGATTCTCCTGTGCCAGGCGCTGCACTAGCTCACGGGTCTCCTCGCTGATGGGCGGCCGGCCGCGCTGGTTGGGATAGGTCCACTTCCTGGCAATCAGACGACGGTGCCAGGCCAGCATGGTGGCGGGGATGCTGTTCCTGCTGCTCTACACCACCGGCATGCGCGTCGGCGAGGCCCTGGCCATCGAGGTCGATGATCTCGACCTGCGCCGCGACGATGAGCACGTCACCGTCCTGGGCAAAGCAGGACGGCGACGCACCGTCCTGCTCGACGACTCAACGCTGGTGGCACTGCTGCGGCGCTATCTCAAGGCGCGCGTCTACCGGCACGGGTCTCTGTTCCGCGCGGAGAAGAACTATGTGGGAGGCCCGCTGCGGTATGCCTCTGTCCAGGAACTCTGGGCCAAATACCGGGCGAAGGCCCAGGTCACGGCCGCGATTCATCAGCTCCGCCATGTGAATGCCAGCGAGCTCGTCAACGCCGGCGTCTCGCTGGAGACCATCCGGCGCCGCCTCGGACACGCCAACGCCCAGACAGTGCTCCGCTACGCCGACCAACGAGACGCCACCACGGACGCGGAAATCCGCACCTGGCGACGCCGCAGGACCACCGGGCTCTCGAACAGTTGATCTCCCACGGTTTTGGTCGGTCTCGCTGCGCACCCCCCAACGACTACAGCACCGGCAAGCACCAGGGACATCACCCGCAACCACCGCATAGGTCTCCCGACCCCCTGGCTTAGGCCTCGCTTCCCCGGCAGCTCGCCGACCTCATCGGACAGCGTCGAACAAGGTTGAACATACCCTCTATTGACTTCATATGAGCCCTGCATAGACTTCAGCTATGCTTGAGCGCCCGGTCGATGGGGAGGCGGGATGAGTAGTGCCTCCTGGTGGTGGCGGGTGGCGGTGGCCGCGGTGGGGATGGTGTTGGGGGCGGCGACGCTAGTGGGTTGCGGCGCTGAGGCTGCCGGCCAAGTGGTGCTGGCCTTCGACACCGGCGCCGAAGGTGCGGGTGAAGACCGGGCAGCCGCGGTGGAGTGCAGTAGGGCCTCCGGTGGTCGGTACACGATCGAGCAGCGGATCGAGCAGAGTAACAATTCCGACGATCAGCGGTTGCAGCTGGTGCGCCGGCTGGTGGCGCACGATTCCGGCCTGGACATCATGGAACTCGACGTGATCTTGACCGGGGAGTTCGCTCAGGCCGGGTGGATTGTGCCGTACCCCGCCGAGCTGGCGCGCCAAATTGAGCAGGGGACCCTCCGGGGCCCGTTGGAGACGGGGATTTATCAGGGGAAATTGTACGCTGCACCATTGCATACCAACACGCAGGTGCTGTGGTACCGCAAGGACTTGGTGCCACACCCGCCGAAAACCTGGGATGAGATGATCCAGATGGCGGAGAATCTGGCGGCGCGGGGCCTGCCGCATTACATCGAGGTGCAGGGCGCCCGGTATGAGGGTTTGACGGTGTGGTTCAACACCCTGCTTACCAGTGCCGGCGGTTCGATCGTCTCGGACAATGGCGATGTGCGGGTGGCTCGGGGTAATGCCGCCCGGCAGGCTTTAGGCGTTATGTTGCGGGTCGCCACCTCCCGGGCGGCGGATCCGTCGCTGTCGGTGAGCAAGGAGGCCGACGGCCGGTTGGCGATGGAGGCAGGTAAGGCGGCGTTCGAAGTCAACTACCCGGACACTTACGTCTCGATGTACCCCCCAGGCTTAGGCGGCGGGGGTGGCACGTTTATCGATCAGCGGGGGCGGCCGACCAGCCAGGACACCGGCCGCCGGGTCGGGGACGTGTTCGGTTGGGCCGCCTACCCCTCGGTCGCGGTGGACAAGCCCGCGAGGGTGACCATCGGTGGTGTCAACTTGGGGGTGAGCGCTACCTCGCGGCATCCGGCGGAGGCGTTCGAGGCGGTGCAGTGTCTGCGCAATCGGGACAACCAGCTGCGCGGCGCGGTAGACCTGGCAAGGCCGCCCACACTCGTGGCGTTGTATGACGACCCGGCATTCCAGAAACATTACCCGGCCTGGCAGGCGATCCGGGATTCGTTGAACAACGCCAGTGTGCGGCCGGAGACACCGGCCTACAAGAGCATCTCGATCGTGGTCTCCGACCTGCTCAACCCGCCAGCGAAGATCAACCCGGACACCGTGGTGGGCTTGCTGGGCGACCAGATCGCCGCGGCTGTCAAGTCGCAGGGGTTGGTGCCATGACGACCGTGTGGTCGGGTGTCCGCGCCGCCGCGTCGGCGAGAGGGCGCTGGCCGGCGCCGATCTCGGAGAAGGCTCGGGTGGAGCGTCGGCTGGCGGCGTTGCTCTGCGCGCCGGCGGCGCTGGTGATCCTGGCGGTGACCGGTTACCCGATCGGCTATGCGATCTATCTGTCGTTGGAACGGTTCGACCTGCGCTTTCCTAACAAACGCGGCTTCGTCGGGCTGGCCAACTATGGCGCGGTGCTCAGCTCTGGCTACTGGTGGCAGGCGTTCACAGTCACCGCGGTTATCACGGTCGTCTCGGTGGCGATCGAGTTCGTGATCGGGCTGGCGCTGGCGTTGGCGATGTACCGCACCTTGGTCGCGCGGGGTCTGGTGCGCGCCGCGGTACTGATCCCGTACGGCATTGTCACGGTCGTCGCCTCCTACAGCTGGAAGTATGCCTGGACGCCAGGCCAGGGGTATCTGGCTGCGCTGCTACCGGAGAGTTCGGCGCCGCTGACCGATCAGGTCGCGACCATCGCGGTGATCATCCTGGCCGAGGTGTGGAAGACGACGCCGTTCATGGCATTGCTGCTCCTCGCCGGCCTCGCGCTGGTACCCGAGGACCTGCTCAAGGCCGCCGCGATGGACGGAGCGGGGCCATGGCAGCGGCTGACCAGGGTGACCCTGCCGATGATCAAACCGGCGATCCTGGTGGCGCTGTTGTTCCGCACCATGGATGCGTTCCGCGTCTACGACTCCATCTACATTCTGACTCGAGGTTCCAACGGAACGGGGTCGGTATCGATGCTCGGCTATGACAACCTGTTCGTCGCGTTCAACCTGGGCATCGGCTCGGCGATCAGCGTCCTGATCTTCATCGTGGTGGCGATGATCGCGTTGGTGTTCGTCAAGCTGTTCGGTGCGGCGGCACCGGGCTCCGAGGCGAAGCGCAGCCAGCGATGACCACGGGGTGGGAACGTAAGAGTTGGTGGGCCGTCGCCGACATCGTCATCTTGGTCTACGCGCTGGCCCCGGTGCTGTGGATCGTCAGCCTGTCGTTCAAACCCCTCAACTCGATCTATGACGGCCGATTCATCCCAGCCGAGTTCACCTGGTCGAACTACCAGCAGATCTTCCGGCTGGCGCCGTTCGTCAGCGCGTTACGTAACTCGATCGGCATCGCGCTTATCGCAACCGGACTGTCGGTGGTGATCGGCACGCTCGCGGCCTACGCGATCGCGCGACTGTCCTTCCCGGGCAAAAAGCTGCTGGTTGGCGTCGCATTGCTGATCTCGATGTTCCCGCAGATCTCGCTCGTCTCGCCGCTATTCGACATCGAACGCACGGTCGGGCTGTTCAACACCTGGCCAGGGCTAATCCTACCTTACATCACCTTCTCGCTGCCATTGGCGATCTACACCCTGTCGGCGTTCTTCGGGGAGATTCCCTGGGAGCTGGAGAAGGCAGCTCAGATGGACGGCGCGACACCGTTCCAAGCATTCCGCAGCGTGATCGTCCCGCTAGCCGCACCCGGGGTGTTCACCACCGCGATCCTGGTGTTCATCTTCTGCTGGAACGACTTCCTGTTCGCGGTCTCGCTGACCTCCACCGAGGCATCGCAGACCACCACGGTGGCGATCGCCGAATTCACCGGAGCCTCAGACTTCACCGAACCAACCGGCTCCATCTCGGCGGCAGCCGTGTTGCTGACCATCCCGATCATCCTGTTCGTGCTGTGCTTCCAACGTCGGATCGTCGCCGGGCTGACCGCCGGCGCAGTCAAGGGGTAGCGGTGGCCACGATCGTCCTGGACAAGCTCACCAAGCGGTTCCCCGACGGCGTGCTCGCCGTGCGGGAAGTGGACCTCCAGATCGCCGACGGCGAGTTCGTCATCCTCGTCGGGCCCTCCGGGTGCGGGAAGTCGACGACCCTGAACATGATCGCCGGCTTGGAGGACATCACCTCCGGCGAGCTGCGCATCGGAAACGAGCGGGTCAACGAGCGGGCACCCAAGGACCGCGACCTGGCCATGGTGTTTCAGTCCTACGCGCTCTACCCGCACATGACCGTTCGGGACAACATCGCCTTCCCACTCAAGCTCGCCCGGGCTGGCAGAGCCACCATCGAAGCCCGGGTGGCTGGCACCGCGGACCTGCTCGACCTCACCGACCTTCTCGATCGCAAGCCGGCCACGCTCTCCGGGGGGCAGCGGCAGCGGGTGGCGATGGGACGCGCGATCGTGCGCAACCCCCAGGCGTTCCTGATGGACGAGCCGCTGTCCAACCTCGACGCCAAACTGCGGGTTCAGATGCAGGTCTCGGTGTCGCGACTACAGAAAAAATTGGGCACCACCACGGTTTATGTGACCCATGATCAGACCGAAGCGATGCGACTAGGGGATCGGGTGGTCGTCATGCGCCGGGGAGTGGTGCAACAGGTCGGCGCGCCACAGTCGCTCTACGAGCAGCCGGCGAACCTGTTCGTGGCGGGGTTCATCGGCTCACCGGCGATGAATTTCCTGCCGGCGCGGCTGGAGGACAGCGCGCTGCGGTGCATATTGGGCGAGCTGCGGCTATCCGACCGGATGCGTCGGACGCTGGACGCAGCCCACGCACCCCGCGAAGTCATCATGGGCGTGCGGCCCGAGCACTTCCAAGACGCCGCGCTGGTGGAGCCCGATGCCAAGGAGTATGGGATGTCTTTCACAGCGCACGTCGAGATGTTGGAATCGCTGGGCTCGGATAAGTATGCACACTTCTCGCTGAAGGGCGAGCCCGTCAACGCGGATGAGCTGACGGAGCTGGCGGCCGAGGCAGGCACCGCCGAGGTGCTCGGCGCCGCCCAGTTGGTCACCCGGCTGCCCGTCGCGTCAGCAGCGACCGAGGGGCAAAGAGTCCAGATCTGGTTCGACCCGGACCAAGTCCAGCTCTTCGACCCCTCCGATGGACGCAACCTCACCCTTGGGCTGGCGGTGCCTCGGAGTAGGCAGCTCCATTATCTCGGAGCCGGGACACGCGGTTGACGGACCTACCGCGTTGCCGGGCCGCTCCGAGGGCGTCTCGGGAGGTGCACCCACGCCGCCAAGATCGTCCTCGGGGCCGTCGTCACCAGGTTGGTTCTGATCGCCCGCACCTGGTGGGACGGAGCGGCGCTGACCTCGGCAAGCATGGCCTCCCGGTACGTCTCACTCGCGCGGGGCGGTTGCAACCCGCTGACTGCACACACCAGCAGCTCAGCCCGCTCCCGACAATCACCCAGAGCAAGGCTGACCACATTGCACGCAAGAAAGGCCGTCAGCTTCAAAGCCAACGCGAGGGTGAACGGAGCCAGCACAACCGCCAGGCCGAGAGTCCACATCGTGACCCCACCAAGCACCAACAGGATGAAGTTACCGATGCCCACGGCATAACCACAGACCTTGGCGACCTTCACCCACCGGCCGCACCACATCCGGGCTCACCCCCCGGGAACCGAGGTCATCGGACGGCGGTAGTTGGCCCTGTTCACGGGCTATTCCCTTCAGCAGGCCTGGTGTCCACTGGCTAAGCGCTAGGCGGTCTCATGCCCACGAGCCCACGCAAGGCGTCTCGCGTCCGAGCGCGCCGCCACTTTCTGGAGGGTCTTGCGGGCTTGCGACGCGCCATCCTCAGTGAGTCGGTAATAACGGCGCCGCGGCCGGGCCGCCGCACGCGGATCCAGATCTTCCCACTCGTCAGTCAACCAGCCGTGGTCCAGAAGCCGCTGCAAGATCGGATAGGTGGTCCCCGGCAGCAGGCCGGTCCGTGCGGTGATCTCTAAACCGTAAAGAGCCACAGCGGGATCGTCATCCCAGACTTGCAGCAGGGCTTCCAGAACCAGTCGCACGGTTGTCGTCATCCGGGGAGCCATACCTGAAGTCTAGTGAGGGCCAGCCCGAAGTCAACCGAGCGGAGCGAGCGCAGAACCACGACAGCGTCCCCACCGGTACTCTTGCTAGAGTATTGCTAAGGGTATATCGTGTTTGTGTATGGTGCCGCGGTGAGCGAACCCGATCCGCGGTGCCGCACCTACATCACAAATGCGGAAAGCACGGGTGATCATGTCCACATTCGACCGGAGCGCGACGCGTTTTCCCGGTGCTCAGTGGGGGGGCCGTGGGCGGGGAACGACACGTCGTGGCGGCACACACCGCGCAGCGCGATGACCATCCAGGTGCTGAGAGCGGTCTTGCTGGTCTGTCTCGGGCTGCTGCTCGGATCTTCTTGGACCATCCAGGCCGTCCAGCCCAAGCTTCACCGGCAAGCCGAGGAACGCCGCAGGCTCAATGAGGAGTGGTTGGCGGTTCGCACCGCCCGCCGCCAGCGCGGCCGATGTCCCCGTTGCGGCAGTGCACTGTATGAACAGGACTGGTACTTCGCACCAACGGCGGTGGAGGAACGACCAAATGACGACGAGTGGCTCGCCCGCCATCTGACCGCTCCACCGGATACCCGATGAAGGTTCCGCTGGCCATCGCCGAAACCAGGTCATCTGCAGCCTCAGTCCGAGTTGTCCTCGACATCGACCAACTCGAAAAGCACAACCTCGACGATTCAACAGGGAGCAGCAATGCCGATGACAACCGCCACGTCGAGCGTTGCTGATCTGGTGCTGCGGATGAGCGACGGGGACCCAGCGGTCTGGGAAGAGATCGTGCGCCGGTACGGGGTAGCTCGGATGGCTACGGCGACTGCTACCAACCCGACCCGACCCACTGTGCTCCGTCTGGTCGGCCCTGGCCGACCGGCGACACCGGGGGGGCTCATGCAGCCGATTGACAAGAGGCATCCCCAACAGCAGACGTACCCGACAAGAATCGAATCTCATTCGTTAAGCACAGGTGTGCTCTTCATTACGCGAGAGACCCTCACGCACGGTTAGCAATCGTCGGGTCCACCAACACAAAAACCACTATACTGAACAAAGGGGAATTAACGCGTGCTGACTAACAGGCTCCGCCTTGCCCGACATGGGCTCGCCGCCCTCGCCACCCTCGCGGTGCTCCCTTGGGCGGCCTCCACGGCCAACGCGGCTGCGGTCGTGTCGTCCACGCCGACCAATCCTATTCCCTCAGTCGGCAAGTTGGTCACCCATGCACACGGGTTTAGTGACGGCGCCAACTGCACCGGTACTGTGCTCAATACCCCAAAGCATGACGTCGTCCTCACTGCAAAGCACTGCACGGCGGGAGTCGGCAAATTTGCCATCGACTACTTCGCGCCCGGGTATGACAAGAACGTCAAAAATCCCGAGCCCTATGGAAGGTGGAAAGTCAAGGGAGCCTATGACGGGCCGGGTGACCTCGAAGTGCTTGTCATGGAAAAGAAGAACGGCAAGAACATCCAAGACGTCGCCGGCGGTCAGAATTACGAGATCAACGTTCCCATCGGCGGTCGTGTCAGCGTCATTGGCTACCCCTCTGACGGTCATGGTCGCCCGTACTACTGCGGTGCCGACGCCACGGTGCACGTCTGGAAAGGTGGCCACCACAACGAGTGGCAGACCGACTGCGGGAAGAACTTCAACAACGGCACCAGCGGCAGCGCATACATGATCAACTACGACCCTCAGACACACCAAGGCACCGTGGTTGCCGCGCTCGGCGGCGACAACGAGGGCGGCGCCGGCCCCGGCGACGAGTTCAGCCTGGGTGACCCGCTAACCAGCAGCTTCAAAAGCTTCCTCAAAGACGTGCAGGAAAAACACGCCTAAGCTGGAGCTGACAACAGAGGCAGAACAGATCCGGACACCGCCGGTAGGCCGGCAGTCTCGTTCCTTGGTGCTCCAACCCACACCCGAGGGTCCGGCCGGGTGTGGTGTCGATCCCGTGCTGCGTCCTCCAAGCGAATCCCACAAGCTGATCAGACTGTCTGATAAACGCCCGGCGGATCCTGCCGCCCAGAACTGGAGAGGAATAATCCCCTTGTCTCACCACTCACGGCGCCTGCTCATCCTCGCCGCAATTCTCGCCACCACCAACAGCATGGCCTTTGGCTCGGCTACCGCCGAAGTCCGCGCAGACGCTCTCGTCGTCAGCGCGTTCAACAACGGCAGCGGCGACCACATATCAGAGACCAACGTCGCACCGGATGACAAAGTTTCGCCCCGAATCATCGGTGGCTCGGCAGCATCGACGAATACGTATCCCTGGGTGGTGCTCGTCGGCAAGGACTGTGGCGGTGCGCTCATCGCACCGACGAAGGTGCTCACCGCAGGCCATTGTGCCGACAAAGCAACCACAATTATTGTGGGGCAGGACAAGAAACCCGGTTCGGGTGGTCGGCAGTACACTGTGACCGCTCGCGCGAAGGCTCCGCACTTCCAGACCATTTCGGAAAGCCCGGACCTGCACTTTGACGACGTCGCGGTGTTAACGCTGGACAAGGCGGTCTCTGGAGTTACCCCAGTCGACTTCGCCGGCCGCCCTGATGACGGCGGTCTGTACCAGCCAGGCAACACCGGCACAGTCTTCGGCTGGGGCGCGCACAGTGACGGGCACCTGGCTAAGGCGACCGTGCCGGTGGTTTCGGACTCCTGCTTCGACGTGGGCGGGCCGTACAAAAACGACAAACAATCACCGGCCGCGATGAAGCGGTCCCTTTTCTGCGCGGGTGACACCACGCACGACGCCTGCAGCGGGGATAGCGGCGGCCCTTTGCTGATCAATGGCAAGCTCGCCGGAATCGTCTCCGGTGGTGGCACCAACGGCGATTGCGCCCAGAAAGGAAAGCCCGGAACCTACAGCCGGGTAAGCAACTACAGTAAGTGGATTGGTCAGCACCTCTGAGCGGGGCGAATCTTTTCGCAAGACCGCTCGACATATTGACGGGTCCTCAATGATCATTTTAGAAAGGTGCCTATCGTGGTTGATGTCGCCGCCTCTGTTGCTCGCCGTATCCTTGCGGTCGCTGCGGCCGCTGGGATGGTTACCGGAGCGCTCTCAGTACCTGGCGCTGCGGTAGTAGCAAAGATGTCGCCCCCTGTCACACTCGCCGGCGCATCCAGAACGTTAAATACCGCGGAGAGCTGGCATCTCGGCTTCTGTCCTTTCGGTAAGACGCATAAGCACGGTGAAGGGTGCCGAGGGGGTAGCGTGGTCACGGGCGCGAAGAACACACTGAAGACGTGCGGCAGCGGTGCCTATAAAGGTGCTGGTGCAGGCGTCCTCGCGGCATCGGCGGTCGGCGACCCCGAAGGCGCTCCGACTGCAGCCACTCTAGGCGGCGCTATTGGGTGTGGATTCGCCGTAACGGGGGTGCCGTGAAGGTTCCTACGACCTGGTGCCATGTGATCAAATTCGGGGATTGGGTCCCGTGAGATTCACACGGGAAACTGGTCGATGACACTGTCGTAGCTGGTCTGGGCGTCGGCGAGGGCGAGGCGGCTGTAGATCTCGAGGCTGGGGCGGGAGGTGTGCCCGGAGTAGGGCTGGATGAGGGTGTCGTCGATGCCGTGGGTTTTGAGCCAGGTGAACAGGAAGTGCCGGAGCCGGTGGGGTGGCATGTGGTGGTTCAGTCCAGCTTTGGCGGCGTACCGGGAGAGCATCGCTCGTACCCCGCGGGTGGAGTAGGGCTTTTTCCAGCTGGATTCGAACAGGAACGTGGCGCCCTTGTTTTTGATGGCGTCGAGGTGCAGGTCGAGGGTTTCTTTGAAGGAGTCAGGGAACGGGCACGTAGCGGTCTTTGCCGCCTTTGCCTTGGGTGATGCGGATGCGGCATGCGTCGAGGTCCACGTCGTCGCGGCGGATAAGAAATATGCCCAGAGTTCCCTGAGTCTTTTGTGGCTTCTATAGCCCCCAGGACCTGGGCGTTCTCCGTCGGTCTGTGTGGTTCTGGCATCTGAAGCTGCCTCGGGTTTCCTGTATGGTCGCGAAGAGGTGGCCCAATGGGCGTTTCAGCTGGTTGCAGGCTCTAGCATGCGGGTCGGTTCGGGGTGATACGATAAGCTCCGTAATTATGTTTTATCCGTTATATCTTTTTGATCGCATCGGGGCCGCTGACCTAGCAAGCTACGGTCCACTCCCCGACCGATGGCCACACCACACACCGCCCTCCGCGACCAACCCTAGGCCGAAGTTTCGTGATCTTGTGGCTGGGATTGTCGGGTTGACCTGCATGGAGGGCGTCCAAGCCGCCAGAATTGTAGACAGGATTTTAGGCGTGTCGACTGGGTGGATCGCTAAGGGTTGTGGCAGGCTTGGTGGATGGGTCGGCGCGCTGCGGGCGGAGTGCATGTAGACAGGGTTCGGAGTCGGCACACGGTGGCGTCCGGGGAGACCCGGGAGTATGTGTCGCATCTGTTGCGCCGGTCGTTCCGCAAGCCGGATGGCACGGTCGGCAAGCAGACCCTGGCGAATCTCTCGGCGCTGCCAGCGGCGGCGGTCGATGCGCTCGAGGCGGTACTCAAGGGCAAGACGCTGGTGGATGCCGAGGCGGCGTTGGAGGTGACCCGGTCGCGACCGCACGGGCATGTCGCGTTGGTGTGTGCCCAGGCCCGCCGGTTGGGCTTGCCGGCCGTGCTGGGTCCGGCGTGTCGGGAGCGGGACCTGGCCTTGGCGTTGATCGTCTCGCGGGTGGTGCGGCCCAAGCCGAAGGTGTCCACCCTGGCCTGGTGGGACGACGTCACCCTGGGACCTGATCTGGGGGTGGCCGGGGCCTCGCGGGATGAGGTGTATGCCGCGATGGACTGGCTGCTGGGTCGCCAGGACGCGATCGAGGCCGAGTTGGCCGGTCGGCACCTGGGTGAGGGTGGCAGGGCGATGTTCGATCTGTCCTCGTCGTGGGTGGAGGGCAGCCACTGTGAGCTGGCCGCCCGCGGCTACTCCCGGGACGGCAAGAAGGGCAAGGCGCAGATCGAGTACGGGCTGCTCACCGACCCCGCCGGGCGACCGGTGGCGATCCGGGTGTTCCCCGGCAACACCGCCGACCCGACGACGTTCATCGACGCGGTCGACATCGTCCGCGACCGCTTCGGCCTGCAGCAGCTAACCCTGGTCGGCGACCGGGGCATGATCACTTCAGCGCGGATTGATGCGATCAAGGAGCTGGGTGGGCTGTCGTGGATCACCTGCCTGCGCGCCCCCGCGATCAAGGCGTTGGCGGCCGAGGACGGGCCGCTGCAGATGAGTCTGTTCGACACCCAGGACCTGGCCGAGATCAGCCACCCCGACTACCCCGGTGAGCGATTGATCGCCTGCCGCAACCCAGCCCAGGCCCAGCACCGCGCCACCACCCGCGAGAGCATGCTCACCGCCACCGAGGCCCTGCTGGCCACCATCACCACCCGCGTGCAGGCCGGCCGGCTGGCTGGCGCCGACGCCATCGGCGTCGCGGTCGGCAAGGTGATCAACAAGTACAAGATGGGCAAACACCTCACCTACCAGATCACTGACACCACCCTGACCTACCAGCGTGACCAGGCCAGTATCGCCACCGAAGCCGCTCTGGATGGCATCTACGTCATCCGCACCAGCGTGCCCGCCGACAAGCTCGACGCCCCCTCCGTCGTGGTCGCCTACAAGGACCTCGCCCAC
>JBBSGM010000050.1:0-25832 GCA_038254065.1 Mycobacteriales bacterium
AGCAGGCGCCGGTTGGCGGAGGTGCCGATCTCCCGCAGGGCGGGCAGGTTGGTCAGCCGCTTCCCGATCCGGAAGTCACCGGTGTCGTTGATCGTGGTCTCGGTGCGCAGTGCGCGTCCTTCCTTGTGGTACTGCTTGATCGTGGTGTGCTTGTAGTCGATGTGCAGGCTCGGGGTGACCCCTGCGGTGATCACCCGGGTGCGGAACCGGCCCGGGGTGGCCCGCGGGCCACGACGCACCAGCGTGCGGTCGAAAATCAGGGAGACCTGGTCGGGGCGGCCGGTGTCGAGGTTGTCGCGGATGACCTGCTCGAAGAACACCCGCCCCGACACCGGCTTGTCGAGCATCTGGGTCAGGGAAAACTCGGCCTGCAGGATCGACAGGTCATAGCGGTAGCCCGCAGCCCGGTCCTCCCGGCTGAACGGGTGCGGCAGGATCGCCAGCCACTTGCGCAGCAGCGCGTCGATCTGTTCGGGACCCAACCCGTCGCAGATCGCCTGCACCGCGGCCGGGTCGTCGGTCGCGGCGAACCCGTTGTCCAGCGCGGTGTGCCCGATCCCCGCCTTGGTCGCCTGGCGTTTGGCCCACTCGTGGCCATTGAGGCATTCTCTGAACTATCAAGATCGCAGGCTGGCCAGCGTGGTTGTGTGGGCGTTTTACCGGTGTCCGGTTGCGTGTTTGACGGCACGAGAGACCAGTTCGGCGTTGCGGCTGTCCAGGCCGGTGAGTGCGTCGCGGAGGTCGACGGGGACGCCCTCAGCCAGGCTTGCGGCGAGGCGGAGCATGCGGGCTTCACCGCCGGAGCAGGGCAGGTGTCCGTGGTCGAGGGCGGCGATCGCGTCGGGCCAGTCGATGGGCGCCGTCGGGGTGCCTTCGATCTGGTCAGGCGTGGTGTGCGCGAGGTGGTGCAGGAAGTCGGCTCGTCGGAGCCAGGAGGCGTGGCTGATCAGGAGCTCGGTGGCTGCTTCGAGACTGTGCAGGCCTTGAGCGTGAGCGCGTAGCGCGGCGGTCAGGTCGGCGGTGCTTGTCATGACGGACCCTTGTCGTCGGGCATGATAACGGTGCACCCGGCGACTTCGGGGAAGCCGGGCATGGCGAGGTGGACCGTGGTGGCACGTGCCGCGAGGTCGTCGAGGTGGGCGAGTTTCTGGGTGGCTGCGGCGAGGCTGACATTGAGGCCTTCGGCTTCGCCGGTCCAGCCCTCCCGCTGGGCTTCGTCGATCCGGGCGGTCAGGTTGTCGCGGATGGCTGCGAGTCGTGGCCGCTGGGCCGGGTCGACCCGAAGCAGTGGGCATCTGATGCAGCTGTGTTCGTGGATGCACGCGGTTCCGTAGGCGCGGCCGCAGTCGCCGAGGGCGACCTTGCGGCGTTCGAAGTGGCCGAGGAACTCGTCCCATTCCTTATCGGTCGGGGTGCGGTACTCCGCGGAGGGACGCAGTTGGCGTCGGCGGGCGATGAACGCGCGGTGGCCGTTGATGGCTTCTTCGGGGTAGACCGCCTTGTATCCCATGGTGGTGTTGAGGTCGCGGTGTCCGACCACGAGTTGGGCGATGTGCGGGGGCATGCCGTTGAGCACGGCGTCGGTGATGAAGATTCTGCGGAAGTCGTGGGGGACGAACCGCATCGGCTGCCCGCCGGTGTCGGTGAGTCCGGTGGTGGCCAGCGCTTCGTCGAGGAGGCTGCGGATGGCGGGGGCGTTGATCGCGCGGTTCTCGGTGCCGACCCGGCGTTGGAACAGGATCGGCAGCGGCGGGTTGAACACCCGCTCGTGGTAGTCGTAGGCGGCGACCAGCGGGATTGTCCCGTTCTCACCGCGAACCCGGCAGATGATCGCGCTGAGCGCATCGGCGAGCTCTGGGGAGACGACGATCAGGCGTTCGGTGTCGGTCTTGGACGGGGCGATGTGCAGTAGCGGCACGAGCTCGCCGGTGCCGGGAACCCGGTATTGCACCAGGCTGGGGTGGGTCAGTTCGGTCAGTTCCTCGATCCGGACCCCGGTGAGGCGAAGTACGTCCACGACGGCCCACGCCCAGAACGCCCGGTGTTCTTCGCGGGTGAGGTTGCGTCGGCGGCCGTTTGCGGGGTCCTCGGCCCAGATGTTGGCGGGGGCCCGGGTGGTGACCGCCCTGCGCAGGGATTGACCATTGGCGGTGAACGTCTCGCCGGGCCGGGTGGCCTGGGCGGCGGTGAGGCGTTGCGCGGCCGCCGTGCGCCCCCGATCCACCGCGGCGATCAGGGCGGGCAGCACGGGTAGGCGTTCGCGGGTCCGCTGATCCATGCGGGACTTGCGGTGATCGGCTTCCTTGCGGTGGGGGATCTCCCCAGCCTTGATCGGGCAGGGGACGGCCCATTGTCCCCACCGTGGCGGGTCATCGGTCGCCCACTGGGCGATGTCGAGATAGAACGCCCGCACCGTCGACAGGCAGTGTGTGGCGCTTCGACGGGGACTGTGGACCTCGATGATGGCGCCGTCGGCCTGCTTGCGCCGTGTCATCTTCACGCCGATGCGTTGTTTCCACCCCGCGGCGACCGATGGGGCCAGGCGCAGCGAGTCGATCCCGGGGTGCTGGAGCTCCAGGTCCCGCCAGAACAGCCGGCCCAGAGTGTCGGCGAGGCGCACCAGCGTGACGTGGTCGATGCCGACCTGGCGTTCGGCCAGATAGTCGACCAACAGATCGCGCACCGCCCGGCACTGGATGCCGCAGCGATCGATCAGCTGCTCCACGCTGAGCTGCCGCTGGTCAGACAACACTCGCACGGTCGGTGCGGCGGTGGGGTCGAGCACCCCGAGTGCATGTAGCAGCTGGTAGAAGTACGGGCTCTTGTGGCTGGACAGGGTGCAGACCTCGGCAGCGACCTCGAGTAGTTCCAGGCAGTCGCCGGTGGTGATGTCGGCGACCGCGCCGCCCTTGGCGGCCATGATCGCGGCGATCTGGTGCGCTGCCACCCTGGTGGTGGATTCCCCGACCGGATTGGCGTCGCATCGCGCCCTCAGCTCAGCGAACCCGACCGGGTCGCGGGTGCGGGCCATCTCCGCGGCCAGCCGCTTGGGGGTGGCCGTGGTGAGCAGCCAGGCAAGGCTGGGACGGATCACCTCGGCGCACATCAACGACAGCAGGCCGGTGCCGAGCACCATGGTATCGAACCTGCAGTCCCACGACGTGGTGGCCTTGCGCCACCGGATCGGGAAGCCTCGCCAGTCGACCCGGCCGTCGGCCTCGGCGCCGCTGGCCAGCCACCGCTGCTGCCAGGTGTCGCCCGGCTTGGTCTCAAGCCAGTCCACGACGATGCGGACCCCGCGCCGGCGGTTGTCCTCGCCGGCCGGGGTGTCCACCACGAATGGTGGCCTCCCCAGCCGCGCAAGCACTGAGTGCCGCGACAGCCGCGTCAGCGACCAGGACCCGGCGCCCCGACGGGCCGGGAACCGCGTCGTCGGTGACCGTGTCCCGGTCCGGCGCGCCACGGCCGGCGGAACCGACCCGATCACCACTCGGGTGCTGGGCTTCGATCCGGCCGCGTTCACCGGTCGGTCCCGAACAAGATGTCCAACGACTCCGGCCGGTATCGGGGCGGCGGCGGGGATGGTTCGGCCTGCCGGCCGGCGCGACGGGCGTGAAAAGCCACGACGTTCGCGATCACGTCCTCGGGCAGCGGCGCAAGATAGAGCTGAGTGGTGCTCAGCTGGGCGTGGCCCAACACCCACTGCACGTCGGTCAACGGCATCTGCGGATCACGGGCCATCCGGTAGGCGGCCGAGTGCCGAAGATCATGAAGGGACCAGTTCGCCCCCAGCTCGGCGTTGGCCCGGACGAACATCCGATACGCGGCGTGATAGGTCAGCCGCCGGAACGGGCGCCGCAGCGTCCACCACAACGGCTGATCCCGGCCGCCCGGCACCAGATCCTGCATCTGCTGCTGGTAGAGGCGTAGCCACACGAACGCGTCCGAGGAGGCGGGTAGCTGTTGCAACGCCCGAGATCCTTTACGGATCACCGTGATCAGCTGCTGGCCGACGTCGGCGTCCCCGCAGGTCACCCCGAGCAACTCCGAGGCCCGCGCGCCGGTTGACACCCACAACGCCACCAGAGCCCGATCGCGGTGGCAGCCCAGCGCGGCGAACAACTCGTCGAACTTCTCCTCGGGGATCCGTCGGGGCGTCCGCTGCACGACACGCGGTCGATACAGTCCGCTGCGTTCGTTCCGCAACGGCTCCATCGGATTGTGGTGGGCGTTCGCTCGCCCGCCACGGCGGTTCCTTGACAGCGGGAACGGGTTCACCATCGGCCCCGACCCTGCCTCCAGATGGAACTCATAGAAGCCCCGCAGCACCGTCTCGCTGTGCGCCGCGGTGGCCGGGGCGTACGTCGTTCCCGGTGAAGTCTTGCCGGTCACCCGGTTCGGCGACGGCTGCGCCTTCGCCGGTGTCAGCCGGGACTCCGCCGCGGACTCGTCGCGGTGCCGCCAGTGCGGTCGCCCAGGCTTGGCCGCCACCTGCACCCACCGAGTGAAGTCGCGGGCCTCGACGCGAGTGGCCTGTTCCCACGGCACCTCGATCGCGCCCAAGAAACGGAACCAGCGCAGCAACGCCATCCCGTAGGACCGTTGGGTGGTCTCGGGCAGCCCGCGAGCCTGCAGGTCCCGCAAGTACACCGCGACCGGTGCAACGACCTCGCCGGAGGCGTCAAGCAGCCGGTAAGGCTCGAACGGATCCCCGCTTTCCTGCAGCGCCCCATGCTGCGGCACCGACAACGCGCTGAGGTCCCGTAGGGGCTCGTCGGATTCGATCACGGCCCGGGACCGTAGCCACCCACGCCGGGATCTGTCCTGTGACCTGGGGACTCCCTCGCCCTAGTTCAGTCAACAGGCACAGCTTGGCGTTGTAGGGGAAGTAGGAGCTGAACTTGAGGAAAAACGGGCCGAAGTCGGCGTCCACCGCATAGACGTAGAACTGGTTGATCACCCCGGACGCCCGGACGATCCACGGGTAGGCCCTGCCCTGAGCGTCACGGCGCTTCTCAGTCCGAAACACCGAGTTCTTCTCCTGGGCCCGCCCGATGAACAACACCCCCTCCTGCGCGGTGAACGACGCCAGGTGGGCATGCATGACGTCGTCCTTGCGCTGGCCCTTGACAAAGTCCACCCACGGCACGCCCTGGTCGCGGGCGAAGCGGCGGATCCCCGCGGTGAACCCGTCGCTGATCTTCCCCAGTGGCGCGGTCGAGGCGATCGGCAACCCCAACTGCCGGTGCACGTAGCCGACCAGCCCGGCCGCGTACTGCAGCTGGGGCACGTACACATTGAGATACATCCGGTCAATGCACTCGACCTCGAACACCACATGATCGGTCAGGACATCAGCGACAGTGCGCGCTACGGTCATAGCTGGGCTCCGGTCAGACGGGCGGCCAGCAGGCCAACCAACCGCTCTAAGCGGTTCATACACCGGACCGGCACGCCGGTCACGGTCTAGATCCCGCCGACCGGAGCCCGCGCGCTCGAGCCGACCACGACATGCCTCGTCGGGCTGGGGCGAAGCCCCGTTAGTACTACAGGGACACTTGCATGATCCAGAGTTCCTCGACCTGCGCGGACGTTCTCCGCGCCGCTGCCGTGACCAGGGATCTGTCCCTGTAGTACTAGCATCGTTGCCTCCTACGTGTCGTGCCCGCCTTGGCATGTGGGCGTAGGGGCTAGGATGACGGTGGGAACCCGATCGATAAAGTGGGAACCCACTCTCCTACCCGTTCGGCGTACGCGCGAGCAACGGGTGGTGGGGCGTGCCCGGAGAGGTGGCAGTGAGCCAGGACAGCAGTGACATGGTCAACGCGACCGTGCGCCGGTGGCAGCTCACCGAGACGCTGCGACAGCTTCGGGAGCAGGCCGGGCTGACCATCGAGCAGGCCGTGAGGTGGTTGCGCACCGGGCCCGGCGCGTGGTCACGGTCGAAGCTGGGCCGGATCGAGACCCGCGAGCAGGGCGTGAAGGT
Organism: Mycobacteriales bacterium; assembly: GCA_038254065.1. Taxonomy (GTDB): domain Bacteria; phylum Actinomycetota; class Actinomycetes; order Mycobacteriales; family Pseudonocardiaceae; genus Pseudonocardia. The sequence goes on from JBBSGM010000050.1 coordinate 5,987, forward strand.
GCAGGAGGTCGAGCAGCTGCTCGATCTCTACAACGTCACGGACGACAGTGTTCGCGTGTGGTTGCTCGAGCTGGCCGCGACGGCGCCGGAACGCGGGTACTGGCTGGCGATCCGCAAGGACCTCCCCGAGGACTTCCACGAGTTCCTCAGCGTCGAGGCCGCGCTCGTCGGGCTGCGCCAGTTCGAGACGATGCTCATCCCCGGGCTGCTGCAGACCGCCGACTTCACCCGCGCCCTCATCAACGGCGCGAGACCCGGCCTGGCCACCGACGTGGTGGAACGGCGGGTGGTCGCCCGCATGGCTCGTCAGCAAGTCCTGACCAGGGCAAACCCGCTTCGCTTCCACGTGATCATCGAAGAGGCGATCCTCGAGCGTCCGATCGGAAACGCTGGGATCATGCGCACTCAGCTCCGCCGCCTGGTCGACGAAGCGGCCGCCGACCACATCACCGCTCAGGTCCTCCCCAAAGCGGCCGGAGCAAGCCCCGCGCTGCCGGGCCCGTTCTCCCTGCTGTCCCTGCCCGAGCCCATCCCGGATTTCGGCTACGCCGAAGGCCCCGGCGGAGCCGTCTACATCAGAGGTCACTCCGCTGTGCGAGGTTGTGTCCTCCGTTGGGGCGTCCTCACCGAGCGCGCCTTGTCGGAGGCGCATTCGGTGGATGTGATCAGGGAAGCCGCCAAGGCTTACGAGTGACAGATGCCGCAGGAGGATAGCGGGATGACCGACACCGATCCGGTGGCTCGCACCGACTGGCGCAAGAGCAGCTTCTCCGGCGATGGCGAGATCGGAGGCGGCAACTGCGTCGAGGTCGCCCCCCTGGCCGGTGGAAGCATCGCCCTGCGCAACAGCAACCATCCCGAGGCCGGGACCGTGTTCTTCACCCGCACCGAGATGCATGCCTGGATCAGGGGCTGCAAGGCAGGCGAGTTCGACGACCTGAGGTGAGGCCGAGGTACCGCTCCTCTCGGCGATGACAATGGAGGTCCGAGCTGAGTAGTGATACGGCCGAGCAGGCCGACTACGACCCGCACCGGTGAGCTGATCCGTGACTCCCGGGGCGACCCGATCACGCCCGAGTAACCTCGACCAGGTCTCGGGAGAGGTCGAGACCGGCTACGACCCGGAGCTCGCTCGGGAGGCACTCGAGACCTACCTGGCGTCACAGCGCTCGGCCTGAACCGGCGGCGGTTACCACCAGCACGGCGAGCACGGCCAGCTCGCAGGCCGCGCCGAGGACGTCGCCGGTCATCCCGCCGAACCGCCGCCGGGTGTGCGCGGACAGCCAGACCACGACCAGCGCACCGAGCAGCACCCCCAGCGGGCCCTGCCCCGGCCGACCGGCGGCCAGGGGCACGGCGGCCGCCGCGAGCGTCGTCCACCACAGCACCGAGACCCACCACGGCTGGGACCCGGCGACCGTTGCCCCCAACCCGCCCGGCCGCGCTGCGGGCACCCCACGCCGGCACACCCACCCGAACCCGGCCCGCCCGGTGGCCCCGGCCAGCGCCGCCGCGCCGACCAGCGCCGTGGCCGGGCCGGTGGCCAACGCGGCGAGCGCCGTGGCCTGGCCCCCGGCGACCACGAGCAGCGTGAGCACCGCGAACGGCCCCGCCCCACCGTCGCGCATCACCGCGAGCGCCCGCTCGGGCGGCCCGTAGCAGCCCAGGCCGTCGGCGGTGTCGGCCAGCCCGTCGAGGTGCATCCCGCGGGTGGCCAGCGCGAGGAACCCAACCGCTAGCAGGCCGCCCACCAGCGGTGACACACCAAGCGCGGTCAACCCCAGCAGCAGCGCGCCCGCCGCGGCACCCAGCAGCGCCCCCACCACCGGTGCCCAGCGGATCGCCCAGGCCGCCACCGCTGCGTCGGGGGCCGGCGTCCGCACCGGCAGCACGGTCAGCCAGCTCAACGCGAGCGCGAGCCCGCGCAGCGCGGCGGGCACGGCTCAGGCGCCGGCCCGGACCGGCGTGATCCCGCTGTCGGCCGCGGTGGCCGTCTCGGCGAGCAGCCGGGCCGCCATCTGCATCAGCGGCACCATCGCGAGCGCGCCGCTGCCGTCGCCGAGCCGAACCTCCAGGTCGAGCACCGGGATGAGGCCCAGGCGGTCGAGCACGAGGTCCATCGCCGGCTCGGGGGAGCGCTGCGCGGCCAGCCACCACTCGCGCGCTCCCGGTGCCAGCTCCTCGGCGACCAGCGCCGCCGCGCCCACGACGAGCCCGTCGAGCAGCACCGGGGTCCGGCGCAGCGCGGCCTGGATGAGGAAGCCGGTGAGCACCGCCAGGTCGGCACCACCCACGGTGCGCAGCAGCGCGAGCGGGTCGCGGGTCAGTGGCCGGGCCCGGCGCAGCCCGTCGCGGACCGCGGCGGCCTTGCGCATCCAGGCGTCGTCGTCGATCCCGCTGCCGCGCCCGACGACGGCGACCGGCTCGGCCCCGGTCAACGCCGCGACCAGCACCGATGCCGGCGTGGTCGCGCCGACGCCGAGCGAGGCCGGCAGCAGCAGGTCCGCCCCGGCGTCGACCTCCTCGTCGGCCACCGCACGCCCGACGGTGATCGCGGCCACCGTCTCCTCCGCGGTGAGCGCGTCGACCCGGTCGATCCGACCCGACGAGCGGCGGACCCGGTAGCGGTCGTGCTCGGGCTCGGTGTCCAGCCCGACGTCGACGATCCGCACCGTCGCGCCGGCCACCGGTGCCAGCACCGATCCCGGCGAGGTCTGCTGGAGCGCGGCGGCCACCTGCCGGGCCGTCACGGACGGCGGGTATGCCGACACCCCGGCCGCCGCGATCCCGTGGTCCGCCGCGACGACGACCACCCGCGCCCGGCTCGGTGGCCGCGGTGGGCAGACGCCCTGACAGGCGGCGAGCCAGCAGCCCAGCTCGGCGAGCTTGCCGAGCGCCCCGGTCGGGACCGCGAGCTCGGTATACCGGGCGACCGCCTCGCGGCGGGACTCGGCGTCCAGGGCGGTGACGGCGGGGAGGTCCACGCCGGTCTGGTCGGTGCTGGGGAGATCCGAGCTGGGGAGATCCACGACGCTCTTCTTACCGGGCGGCTACTTCAGCCGTACCGGCAGCCCGGCCACGAGCAGCAGCACCTCGTCGCACACCATGGCGAGCGCGGCGTTCAGTGCGCCCAGCTCGTCGCGGAACAGCCGTCCGGCGCGGGTCGCGGGCACCACGCCCAGACCCACCTCGGCCGACACCAGCACCACCCGACCGGAGCACCCGGCGACCGCGTCGACCAGGGCAGCTACCCGCCTGCCGACCGCGGCCGGGAGCTCGGGGGCCGCCCACGCCCCGGCGTCGTCGAGCACGCCGGTGAGCCACGTGCCGAGGTCGTCGACCAGCAGCGGGCCCTGGCCGCGCAGCTCGGCGGTGAGGTCGGGGTCCTCGACCGTGGTCCAGGCCGGGGGACGCCGCGAGCGGTGGGCGTCGATCCGGGCCGCCCACTCGGCGTCGTCGCCGTGGTGCCGGGCGGTGGCACAGTATCGGACCGGGGCCTCGGTGGGCAGCAGGTCCTCGGCGTGCCGGGACTTGCCCGACCGGGTGCCACCGAGCACGAGCGTGCAGGTCACCGTCCGCCGGCTTCGGTGGGCGGGTCAGGGGTTCGCGCCACGCTCCACCCGCGGCTTCGGCACCCGCAGCCTGCGCAGCTGGCTGGCCCGGGTGAACGCATACCATCCGGTGCCGAGTCCGCCGATCTGCTCGGCGGGGAACTTCGCGCGGGTCTTGCGGGTGGTCTGTGAACCGAGGAACAGGCCCTCGATGATCATGCTGAGGAGCACGATCAGGCTGAACAGGCTCAGGTACTGCTGGGCCGCGGGGATCGGCAGCAGCACCGAGATCAGCACGATCACGGCCAGCGGCATGAACAGGCCCATGAGGTGCGGCCGGGAGTCGACGACGTCGCGGATGTAGGCCTTGACCGGTCCGCGGTCGCGGGCCATCAGCACCCGGTCGTCGCCCGCGGCCATCCGCTCCCGGCGCTCCGCGGCCTGCTGGCGGCGCTGCTCCCGGTCCGGGCGGTTGGCGCGGGCCAGCCGCGCGGCTTCGCGCTGGGTGCGTGGCGGCGGCGGGGCCGGCCCGCGGCGTTTGGTCTGCGCGTCGCGGCGCTTCGGGGTGGGACGTCCCTTGCCGGTGGTGCGCGCGGGGCCTGCGTCCTGTGCGGGTGCGGGCGCGTCGACCACAACGGCGGCCTGGTCGGGGCGGCGCAGAATCCTCACGTCGCCAGCCTCTCACATCACCGGACCTACCGGCGCTAATCTGCGTCGTGTGCAGGTGGTGGTCGCGCCGGACTCCTTCGGTGGGACGCTCAGCGCGGCGGCGGCGGCCACCGCGATCGCGCAGGGTTGGTGCCGTGCCGCACCCGGTGACGAGCTGACGCTGCTGCCGCTGGCGGATGGTGGCACCGGCTTCGTCGACGTGCTGCACGCCGCGCTCGGCGGCACCCTGCACGAGCGGACCGTGACCGGCCCGTTCGGTGACCCGGTGCCCGCGGGCTGGCTGCTGGTCGGGGACAGCGCCTATGTGGAGTCCGCCGCGGCCTGCGGGCTGCAGCATGTTCCGCCCGACCGGCGTACCCCGGACGCCGCCCGCACGGTGACCAGCCGCGGGGTCGGCGAGCTCATCGCCGTGGCCCGCGACGCCGGGGTGCGCGAGATCATCGTCGGGCTCGGCGGGTCGGCGACGACCGACGGCGGGGCCGGGATGCTCGCCGCGCTCGGTGCGGTCCCGGTCGACGCGCGGGGGGTGCCGCTGCCCGCGGGCGGTGCGGCACTCGCCCGGTGCGCCCGGCTGGACGGCACGCCCAGGCTCGACGGGATCCGGCTGGTCGCCGCCGCCGATGTGGACAACCCACTGCTCGGCCGGCACGGGGCCGCGGCCGTGTTCGGACCGCAGAAGGGCGCGGATCCCGCGACGATCCGCGAGCTCGACGTTGCGCTCGGCGTGTTCGCCGACGTACTGGCCGGTCTCGGCGCCGATGTCCGTGACGAGCCCGGAGCCGGCGCGGCGGGAGGGCTGGGGGCGGCCCTGCGGGCGCTCGGGGCACGGCCGGAGTCGGGTGCCGGGCTGGTCCGGTCGCTCGTCGGGCTGGACGCGGCCCTGGACACGGCGGGGCTGGCCGTGGCCGGCGAGGGCAGCTTCGACTGGCAGTCGCTGCGCGGGAAGCTGGTCACCGCGGTGGCCAGGGCCGCGGCCGACCGCGGCATCCCCTGTGTGGTGCTGGCGGGGCAGGTGTCGGTCGGGAGGCGGGAGGCGGCGGCGATCGGGGTGGACGCGGCCTACGCCGTGGCCGACCGGGTAGGTGTGGAGGCGGCGATGGCCGATCCGGCCGGGACTCTCGCGGCGCTGGCCGAGCACGTCGCCGCGCGCTGGAGTCGCTGAGCGCACCGGTGTCGTGGATCACGCCTGTCCGGCGACGTCGGGGGAGCAGGGTCGGCGCGAGGGCCTAGTATGGAGGGAGCCCTCTGGGGAAGAACCGCATCGGGAACAGTATCGCCCCGCGCGTTGTTGGGAGAGTTCATGACCGTCGAGAACACCGTCCAGAGCGACGCAGCCACCGAGACGCACGGCGTGGAGCTGACTGACGCCGCCGCCATGAAGGCACGCATGCTGCTGGAGCAGGAAGGCCGCGACGACATGCACCTGCGCATCGCGGTGCAGCCGGGCGGCTGTGCCGGCCTGCGCTACCAGCTGTTCTTCGACGACCGCTCGCTGGACGGCGACCTGTTCCGCGACTATCACGGGCTCAAGGTCGGGGTCGACCGGATGAGCGCGCCGTACCTGCAGGGTGCGGTCGTCGACTTCGTGGACACGATCGAGAAGCAGGGCTTCACGATCGACAACCCGAACGCCGGTGGCTCCTGCGCCTGCGGCGACTCGTTCAACTGATCCGCCGTCGCCCGTTCGCGGGCGGATGAGGTCTCTTCGGCAGCCCAGCGCGCTCGACCTGCCCGACTCGCTCGCCCAGATACCCCGACTCGCGGGGGTCAGAGGGTGACGGGGTAGGCGGGTTCGGGGACCTGTGGGGTGATGCGGCGCTCCACGAAGATGCCGTGCCACAGCAGGAACACCAGCAGGGTCCAGATTCGTCGGCTGTGGTCGACCGGGCCGTCGCGGTGGGCGTCGAGCATTCGTTGCACCGCGGTGAGGTCGACGAGGTGGTCGGCCTGCGAGTCGCGGATGATGTCTCGGGCCCAGGAGTACATCTCCTCGCGCAGCCAGTGCCGGATCGGCACCGGAAAGCCGAGCTTGCGGCGGTGGAGGACGTGTGCGGGGACGATGCCGTCCAGCGCCCGGCGCAGCGCGTACTTGGTGGTGCTGTCGCCGTTGACCCGGCCGGGGATCTTCTCCGACAGCGGCAGCCGCGCCGCGACGTCGAACACCTCGGGATCGAGGAACGGTACCCGCAGCTCGAGCGAGTTGGCCATGGTCACCTTGTCGGCCTTGACCAGAATGTCGCCGCGCAACCAGGTGAACAGGTCGACGTGCTGCATCCGCGACACCGGGTCCCAGGCCGCCGAGCCGGCATAGTGCGGTCCGGTGACGTCGGTGTGCGAGCAGCGCGGGTCGTAGGAGCGCAGCACCCCGCCCAACTGGTCGTCGCGAAAGATCCGCGCGTTGCCGTAGTAGCGCTGCTCGAGGGGCAGCGCGCCCCGGCGCAGCAGGTCCTTGCCCCGCATGCCCTCGGGTAGCCGGGTCGACGCCCGGCCCAGCAGCCCGCGCAGCGCACCCGGCACCTTCTCGAACGGTGCGAGCGACATCGGCTCCCGGTAGATGGTGTAGCCGCCGAACAGCTCGTCCGCGCCCTCCCCGGAGAGCACCACCTTGACGTGCCGGCGGGCCTCCCGGGCGATGAACCACAGCGGAACGAGCGCGGGGTCGGCCAGCGGGTCGTCGAGGTACCAGACGATCAGTGGCAGCGCCGCCATCATCTCGTCGGGCTGCACCGTGCGCACGATGTGGCGCACGCCGATCGCCACCGCCGACTCCGCCGCGACGTCGACCTCGGAGTAGCCCTCGCGCTCGAAGCCCGCCGTGAAGGTGATGAGGTCCGGGTTGTGCTCCTTGGCCAGCGCCGCGATTGCGGTGGAGTCGATCCCGCCGGACAGGAACGCGCCGACCGTGACATCCGCGCGCATGTGCTTGGCCACGGAGTCGCGCAGCACGTCGGCGATGCGGGCATGCACCGCCGTGCCGGTACCACCGCTGCCGGAGAACTCGGGGGTGAAGTAGCGCTCGTGCTCGACCTCACCGCCGGGGCGCATCGTGACGTGCGTCCCGGACTCGACGCGCCGGATCGCCCGGTGCAACGTCGAGGGCTCCGGGACGTACTGCAGCAGCAGGTAGTGCTGCAGCGCGGCCGGATCGAGGTCGTCGGTCAGGCCGAGCCCCGGCAGCAACGACAGCAGGCTCTTCTTCTCGCTGGCGAACGCAACCCCGGCCGGCCCGGAGGCCAGGAACAGCGGCTTGATACCGAAGGGGTCCCTGGCGCCGAACAGCACACGCTCGTGGGCGTCCCAGATCAGGAAGGCGAACATCCCCCGCAGCCGGCGAACGGCGCCGGGACCCCACTGGTGGTAGGCCGCGACGACGGCCTCGGTGTCACCGTCTGTGGCGAACATCGCACCGTGACGCTCCACGAGCTCGGCGCGCAGCTCGAGGTAGTTGTAGATCTCGCCGTTGAAGACGATCGTGTAACGCCCGTTCGCATAGTGCAACGGCTGGTGTGAGTGTGCCACGTCGATGATCGACAGTCGGTTGAAGCCGAGAACCAGGTCGGCGTCGTTCCAGGTCCCGCTCTCGTCGGGGCCGCGGTGCCGCTGGCAGCGCAGCGCCGCGGCAGTTGGCCCGATCCGGTCAGCTGCGTCAGCCCCGGTGGTCAGCAGTCCCAGCAGTCCGCACACAGCGAGCCAGTATGCCGAGGCCGCGGGCGCGGGTGCGACGTACCCGGCAGGCGATCGGGCGATCAGCTCGGCTAGTCTCTACGCCGGGTCGAAGGTGTGTCCGCACGCCGCGGTCCCGACCTGGTCGCAGAGGGTGTCGGCGGGCCGTCAGGCATGAGGCAGGGAGGCGGCGAGCAGTGGGCCGAGCACAGCGCGAGGCAGTCCGCGGCCGCACCGGTGTCGGACGGGTGGCGAAGCTCGTGGGGCTGGCGGCCCTGGTCGTCCCGCTGACGACCGGCTGCTCGGTGGACGAGGTCCTGCGCTTCGGCTGGCCGGTCGGTGTCACGCCCCAGGCCGAGGCGATGCGGCAGCTGTGGACGGCCTCGTCGATCGCGGCGCTGGTCGTCGGTGCGATCACCTGGGGCGCGATGTTCTGGGCAGTCGCGTTCTATCGCAAGCGCAAGGGCGACGACACGCCACCGCGTCAGACGCAGTACAACCTACCGCTCGAGATCGTGTTCACGGTCGTTCCGACGATCATCGTGGCTGTGCTGTTCGGCTTCACGGTCCAGGTGCAGGACTACGTGAACGTCGAGCGGCCCAACCCCGACGTACGGGTCGCGGTGACCGCCTTCCAGTGGAACTGGCAGTTCGACTACACCGGAACCCGGACTCCGGCGGGCACCCCGGTCGAGACGCTGGGCACCAGCACCACGATCCCGCTGCTGGTGCTGCCGACCGACCGCAGCATCGAGTTCACCATCGCCTCCAAGGACGTCATCCACAGCTTCTGGGTGCCGGATTTCCTGTTCAAGCGCGACGTCTTCCCGTTCCCGGACAAGAACGACACCGACAACGTGTTCGTGATCGACCGCATCGATCGGGAGGGCGCGTTCGTCGGCCGTTGCGCCGAGCTCTGCGGCACGTACCACTCGGCGATGAACTTCGAGGTCCGGGCGTTGCAGCCGGCGCTCTACGACCGGTACCTGGTGCTGCGTACCCAGAACGACCCGCAGACCGGCGTGCCGTACACCGCAGGCGGAGCCCTGGCCGCGCTGAACTGTGGTCAGTGGTGCGCGCCGGCGGCGATCACCACCTACCCGCTGTCCACGAACCGAACGCAGCGCTCGGCCTCCCTGGCGACCAACGGCTGACCGGGCAGAGGAGCTGAGCACCGATGAAGGTCGAGTCCAGGATCTTCGAGATCCTCACCGTCTTCTTCTTCGTGACAGGGATCATCTACGCGGTCTTCAGCCGTGAGCCGGTCGGCATCGCCGCGCTGTTCCTCACCGGTGGTCTTGCGTTGATCATCGGTACCTACTTCCGGTTCGTGTCACGCCGGCTGGAGGGTCGGCCCGAGGACAACCCGACAGCCGAGGTGTCCGACGGTGCTGGCGACGTCGGCTTCTTCTCGCCGGGCAGCTACTGGCCGATCGGACTGGCCGGTGCCGCGACGCTGGTCGCCGTCTCGCTCGCGTTCTACTACATCTGGTTACTGGTCGCCGCCGTGGTGCTGTTGATGATCGCCGTCGGCGGTTTGGTGTTCGAGTACCACATCCGCCCCTCGGAGCACTGAGGCTGTCTCGGCTCGAAGCATCGGTGTCACGCTTCGAGCACCACGGCCAGCGCGAACCCGTCATGGCCTTTACTGCCGACGGTCTGGATCTCCGTCGCGCTCACCCGCCGCTCGGCGGCCAGCATCTCGGTGAATCGCCGGGTACCGAGCACCGCGGCGTCGTCGCTGTCCGCCTCGAGCACCCGGCCCTCCCGCACGACGTTGTCCACGATGATCACGCTGCCCGGCCGGGTGAGGCGTAGCGCCCACCCGAAGTAGTCCGCGTTCGAGGGCTTGTCGGCGTCAACGAAGACCAGGTCGAACGGGCCGGCGAGCTCGGACAGCGTGTCGAGCGCCGGGCCCTGGCGGATCTCCACCCGATCATCCAGGCCGGCCCTGGCAATGTTCGCCCTGGCCACCTCGGCGTGCCGGGCCGAGGACTCGCACGTCACCAGGCTGCCGTCCGCGGGCAGCGCCCGGGCCAGCCAGATCGTGCTGTAGCCGCCGAGCGTGCCGATCTCCAGGATCCGGCGCGCCCCGATCGCCCTGGCGAGCAGGTGCAGCAGCTTCCCCTGGGCCGGGGAGACGTCGATTGCCGGCAGTCCGGCTGCGGCGTTGGCCTCCAGGGCGGCGTCGAGGGCGGGGTCGGGGCCGATGAGCAGGTCGGTGATGTAGTGGTCGACGGCGCACCAGCGTCCGAGGTCGCTCATCCCACCAGCTTGTCATCCTTGAGTGCGACCCGGTGCGGTCCGCCGGCGCACCGCACCCGTCGACAACGACGCTGTCGCGGTTCGGGGGCACCAAAAACGACAACAACGTCGTTGTCGACGCGTCAGGGGGCAAGTAGCTCCGGGGCGTGGGTGTGGGTGCGGTGCCGGGCCCCCACCAGCCAGGCCGTGATGCACGCCGCCAGCCACGCCGCCCCGAGCAGGTAGCCGGCCAGCACGTCACTCAACCAGTGCACGCCAAGGTACAGCCTGCTGGTGCCGTCGGCCCCGATCCACACCAGCGCGGCCAGCACGGTCACCGTTCGGGTGAGTGCAGCGCGCCCGGCCCAGGCCAGCACGGCCAGGCTGCCGATCACCACGACCGACATCGTCGCGTGCCCGGACGGCAACGACTCGTTCGTCTCGTTCACCAGGTGGTACACCGGGGGCGGGCGCGGCCGGTCGAAGAACAGCTTCAGGCCCCGGAACAGCGCGCTCGCCCCGGCCATCGTCACCACGACGAAGACCGCGTCGGTGCGCCGCCCGCGCCACCACAACCAGCCGCCGACCAGCACCGCGAGCACGGCCATCGCCACGGTGCTGCCGACCTGGGTGACGATCACGAAGGCCGTGGTCAGCGCGGGCACCCGCACGCCGAGGAACCAGTCGAGCACGCGCGGGTCGACCGTCGCGGGGCCGGTGCCGCTCGCGGCGCCCAGCAGCAGCCAGGCTCCGACCGCACCCAGCAGCACGGTCAGGACGAGCCCGACCACGATCGGCCTGCGGTCGGGAAGCGTCCGCGCCTGCTCGACGGCGTTCATACCGTCCTCCCGCGCAGCTCCCGGTAGCGTCGGACCAGCGCCACGGTGGAGGCGTCGAGCCCGTCGTAGTCGGCCGTCTCGTCGCTGAGGACCGGGGCGAGCCGCCGGGCCAGCATTTTGCCCAGCTCGACACCCCACTGGTCGAAGGAGTCGATGCCCCAGATCGTGCCCTCGACGAACGTGACGTGCTCGTAGAACGCGATCAGCTGTCCCAGGGTCGAGGGCGTCAGCCGCGGTACCAGAATCGTCGACGACGGGCGGTTTCCCGGCATCACCCGATGCGCCACGCCGTCGGCCGGAGTGCTCTGCGCAACGATCTCCTCGACAGTCCTGCCGAACGCCAGCGCTGAGGTCTGGGCGAACAGGTTCGCGCTGAACAGGTCGTGCATGTCCCCGGAGGAACCGGCTGCCCCGTCCCCGGGCAGCTCGTGCTGCGGTTGGGCGAACCCGATGAAATCGGCGGGCACGAGCCGGGTGCCCTGGTGCAGCAGCTGGTAGAACGCGTGCTGGCCGTTGGTGCCGGGCTCCCCCCACCAGATCTCGCCGGTGTCGACGCCGACCGGGGCTCCGTCGCCGCGCACCGACTTGCCGTTGCTCTCCATGGTCAGCTGCTGCAGGTAGGCGGGCAGCCGGTGCAGGTACTGGTTGTAGGGGAGCACGACGTGCGTCTGGGCTCCGAAGAAGTTCGTGTACCAGACGTTGAGCAGGCCCGCGATCACCGGCAGGTTGGACTCGAGCGGCGCGGTCCGGAAGTGCTCGTCGACCGCATGCATGCCCGCGAGGAACTCGGCGAAGCGCACCCGCCCGATCGCGACCATCAGCGACAGCCCGATCGCGGAGTCCACGGAGTACCGCCCGCCCACCCAGTCCCAGAAGCCGAACATGGCGGTCTCGGCGATGCCGAACTCGTGGACCTGCTGCGCGTTGGTCGACACCGCCACGAAATGCGTCGCGACCGCGGCCCGGTCCCCACCCAGGCCGTCGAGCAGCCAGGACCGCGCATTGCGGGCGTTGGTCAACGTCTCCTGCGTGGTGAACGTCTTGGACGAGACGATGAACAGCGTGGTGGCCGGGTCGAGGTCACGCAGCGTCTCGGTGAGGTCGGTGGGGTCGATGTTGGAGACGAAACGGACCGCCAGCGCGCGCTCGGTGAAGTCCCGCAGTGCCTCGTAGGCCATCACCGGGCCCAGGTCGGACCCGCCGATCCCGATGTTGACGACCGTGCGGATCCGCTCGCCGGTGTGCCCGGTCCACGTCCCCGAGCGGATGGCGTCGGCGAAGGTCCCCATGCTGTCCAGGACCGCGTGCACGTCGTGGACCACGTCCTGTCCGTCGACGACGAGCTGCGCGTCGCGGGGCAGCCGCAGCGCGGTGTGCAACACGGCACGACCCTCGCTGGTGTTGAGGTGCTCGCCGCGGAACATCGCCGCGGTGCGCTCCGCCAACCCGGCGCGGCGGGCCAGCGCGACGAGCAGTGCGACGGTGTCGCGGGTGATCCGGTGCTTGGAGAAGTCGAGCACGAGGTCCGCGGCGGACGCGGTCAGCGCCGCGACCCGGCCGGGGTCCTCGGCGAACAGCTGCCGCAGATGCCGTGGCTCGACGCTCCGGTGGTGCTCGGCCAGCGCGGCCCACTCGGGGCTCGCGGTGAGATCGGTGCGCCCTGCGTCGGTGCTGGTATGGGACACGCTGCTCATCATGCCCACCCGCTGCGTCGGGTCCGGGCGGGGCTCGGCGCCGCCGGTCGACGCGGTTGCGCCACCCAGCGCCGGACGGAGCCGCCGCGTCGAGCCGCCGCCGGTCGCGGCACCGCGTCCATCGGTCCGCGCCAGCTGGATTGGTGACCCTGCTTGGACGAGTGGCACGTTCGTCGCTCCCGCCCGGCCTTCTGGCGCCTCACCGGTCCGATCCATCCGTTTCCGCGGCAGCCAGCGGTCTACCATCTATCACTCGATAAGGTGTATCGGCTACTGACAGTTCGGAGGACTTCGCATGAACCGCTCCCTGTCCGGGCCCTCGCGCGATGCCGTCATGCTGCTCGCCCGGGTCCTGCTCGGTGTCGTGCTGTTCGCCCATGGCTGGCAGAAGCTGATGGTCAAAGGGATCACCGGCACGACCGGTGGGTTCGACAAGTTGGGCATCCCGCTCGCCATCGTGTCCGCCTCGTTCGTGACTGTGGTGGAGTTCGTCGGCGGTGCACTGCTGATCATCGGCGCGCTGACCAGCGTCGTCGTCGGGCTGCACCTCATCGTGATGGTCGGCGCCGCAGGCTTCGTGCACATGTCCCACGGGATCTTCGCCCAGGACGGCGGTTGGGAGCTCGTCGGGGTGATCGCGGCCTGTGAGCTCCTGCTGGCCGCGGCCGGCCCGGGCCGGTTCAGCATCGACCACCTGCTCTCCGTGCGGCGCAGACGTGAGGAGAGCAGGCAGTGGGTGGAGCTGGCGGCGGGCCCGGCGCTGAGCGGGGACCGGTCCGCGGTCGATGCGGACTCGGGGTGGGGGTTGTTCCGCGCTGGTCCGGCTCAGTGATTGTTGGCTGGCCGACTGATAGGAGATGCTAACCTCCACCGGGCGACCGGAGAGGATCCATGACCGAGCTGAGGAGGTCTGCATCCGGCATCGCCACAGCGACCCGGGACCGGGTTCTCGACACGGTACCGGCGGGCGCGTCCGATGGGCTGCGGGTCAGCGGTGTGTGCAAGTCCTATGGCGCGGTGCCAGTGCTGCAGGGCGTCGACCTCGTCGTCCCGGTGGGCGGGCTGACTGCGGTTCTCGGTCGATCCGGATGCGGCAAGACGACGCTACTGCGGCTGGTCGCCGGGTTCGACCGGCCCGACGCCGGCGTCATCCACATCGCGGGCCGCGAGGTCGCCGGGCCGGCCGGCGTGCTGAGCCCGGAAGAGCGCCGGATCGGGTACGTGACCCAGGAGGGCAACCTCTTCCCGCACCTCACGGTGGCGGCCAACGTTGCGTTCGGGTTGTCCCGGCGTTTCCGGCGAGCCCGCCACCGGGTGCCGGAGCTGCTCGAGCTCGTCGGCCTCGACGCCGGTTACGCCCGGCGCTACCCGCACGAGTTGTCCGGCGGCCAGCAGCAGCGGGTGGCGCTGGCCCGTGCACTCGCCCCGGAGCCGGGGATCGTCCTGCTCGACGAGCCGTTCTCCTCCCTCGACGTCGAGCTGCGGGAGAGCACCCGGCGCGCCGTCGCCGACGCGCTGGCCGCCGCGGGTGCCACCACCGTGCTGGTCACCCATGACCAAACCGAGGCACTCTCGCTCGCGTCGCGAGTGGCGGTGATGCGCGACGGTGCGATCGTGCAGGAGGCGCCCCCCGCCGAGCTGTACCGGCATCCGGTGGACCTCGGGGTGGCGGCGTTCATCGGTGACATCGTGACGCTGCCGGCGACGCTGCGTTCCGGGGTGGCCCGGTGTGTGCTCGGTGGGCTACGGGTACCCGCTGACGTGCCGGACGGTCCCGGCACCGTGCTGGTACGTCCCGAGCAGATTGCGCTGGACGGGGCCGAGGACGACGTCCCGGCCGAGGTGCTGGGGATCGAGTTCTACGGCCACGACGCCGTCGTCCGGCTCGGGCTGGGTGGGGCCGGTGTCGTGACCGCCCGCTGCCCCGGCTATGCGTTGCCCACGGTCGGCGAGCGGGTGCGGGTCGTGGTGCGCGGCGCGGTCGGGGTGGACCGGGGCTGACGGCGCGGCCCGGATACGCGACAATGCGCTGGCGTGGTCCATCTCACCGACAGATCTCCGCCCGCCTCGCGCCGACGTCGATCCGTCCTACATGCTGGGGGCGCACGGTCGGTGATATCGGCAGGACGGGGAGCACCATGGCCAGCGGGTACAACGAGCCGGGTTACGGCGGCTACCCCGACGACGATCGCACTCGCCAGCTGCCGCGCAGCCCTGCGCCGGCTCCCGCGGTGAATGCGGGACGGCTGTGGTCGGGCGGGGTGGCGACCGCGGTCGTCGCCGCACTGATCGGGCTCGTCGGTTTGCTCGTCGTGCGGGCCCTGCTGCAGATCCCGTACCTGGCACCGGTCCGGGCCGGTGCGCTCGGCGACGGGAAGACGATCGTGCTGTGCGTGTCCGCCGCCATCGCCGCGCTGGCCGCCACCGGGCTCGCGCACCTGCTGGTCGTCAGCACGCCGCGGCCGATGGCCTACTTCGGCTGGATCGTCGGCCTGCTCACCGCGGTGGCGGTGGTGTTGCCGTTCCTCGACTCCGACCCGATCGCGGTCCGGCTGGCCACCGCGGTCATCCACCTGATCATCGGGCTGGCTATCGGCAGCCTCGTCACCGGCGCCGCGGTGTCGGCGACGGGCGGGCGCGCGACCCGCTGATCCCCGTGACAGGTCACGCCGGCACGTTGACCCGGTCCAGGGCCACCGGCAGCGAGTCGTAGCCGCGAAGCACCCGGGTCGGGCGCCGGTGCGCCGGGCCGGCCGGGGCGAGGTCGGGAAACCGGTCGAACAGGGCGCGCAGCGCAACCGCACCTTCCATCCGGGCCAGCCCGGCGCCGAGGCAGTAGTGGATGCCGCTGGAGAAGGCGATGTTCTCACCGGCCTCGGGACGGGTGACATCGAAGCGGTTCGGGTCGGTGAACACCGCCGGGTCCCGGTTCGCGCCGCCGATGAGCAGCACCGCCATCGTGCCCCGCGGGACGGGAGTTCCGCGGACCTCGGTGTCGCGGTGCGCGACCCGCCCGGTGCGCTGGACCGGTGACTCGAACCGCAGGATTTCCTCGACGGCGTTGCCCCAGCGTTCTGGCTCCGCGCGGAGGAGCGCGAGCTGGTCGGGGTGGTCCATGAGCAGCGCCGCGCCGCTGCCGATGAGATTGACGGTGGTCTCGAACCCGGCGACGAGCAGCAGCATCGCGATGCTGCAGAGCTCGTCCGCACTGAGCTGCCCGCCTTCGTCGTGCGCGGTGACCAGTGCGGAGAGGAGGTCGGGGCCGGGGCGGCGGCGGATCTCCGCGAAATGCCCGAGCATCCAGCGGTGCAGTGCCTCGAGATGCAGCTCGGAGCGCCGGAAGTCGCGGTAGCTCAACCCCATGTCCAGCGACAGCGCGCCGCTCGCACCCCAGCTCAGGAACTGGCGGCGCATCGCGAGCGGAGCCCCGAGCATCTCCACGATCACCGTTGCGGGGAGCAGCGCAGCGTAGTCGTCGATCAGATCGGCCGGGCCCGCGCGCCGCGCGACCATCTCGTCGAGCAGCTCGATCGCGATCTCCTCGGTACGGGTGCGCAGCGCGGCGACCGCCTTCGCGCCGAATGCACGGGTGACCAGTTTGCGGTAACGGGCATGGTCCGGCGGGTCCACCGTGAGCATCGACGGCGGCTGCACCGGCCCGAGTGACCAGCGTCCGCCCGCCTTGAGTCCCAGCCGGACCGCGACAGGCAGGTTCTCCGGCATCCGCATCCCGACGCAGAAGTTTTGGCTGCGCAGCACCTCCGTCGCGACATCGTGGTGCGCCGAGGTCAACGACAGCCCGGTGTGGACGAGCTTGCCCTGGGCGCGCAGCGTGTCGTAGTACGGGTAGGGCTCGGTGAACATGGCGGGGTCGACCATCAGCCGGGCCCCGAGGTCACCCGCAGCGGCCCGCTTGCCGACCGCGCGGCGGAACAAGCCGTGTCTCAGCACCCACCGAACTCCGCGTCGGACGCCCCTCGAACCGGCCACGACCCCACCCCTCCCCTCGTCGGTACCCCCAAAGCTACCGGCGAGTAGCGAGTCCTGCCAGACTCTCGCCGGTGTGCCGTGCCGCGCGCCGGCAGTGCAGCGGCGACCGCAGCGAGGTACGACTTGACGGTGTCCTCCTCGGCTGTGCCCCGCCTGCTCGCCGTCAGCGACCTGCATGTCCGCCACCCGGAGAACCGGCGGGTTGCCGAGGAGCTGACGCCCGGCCATCCGGGGGACTGGTTGATCGTGGCGGGTGACGTCGCCGACCGGGTCGAGGACGTGGTCGCGACCGTGGCGTCGTTGCGCACCCGGTTCGCCGAGGTCATCTGGGTCCCGGGCAACCACGAGCTGTGGACGGGCAGCACGGACCCGGTGCAGCTGCGCGGCGAGCACCGCTACCGGCACCTCGTGCAACGGTGCCGGGAGGTCGGTGTGCGCACCCCGGAGGACCCGTTCCCGGTGTGGACCGGCGACGGCGGCCCGGTGACGATCGTGCCGCTGTTCCTGCTCTACGACTACTCGTTCCGGCCCGCCGGAGCGACCACGCAGCAGGAGGCGCTCGACATCGCCTACCGGGCGGACATCGTCTGCACCGACGAGTACCTGCTCCATCCCGATCCGTATCCGAGCCGGGAGGCGTGGTGTGCCGCGCGGGTCACCGACGCGCAACGGCGGCTGGCCGGGATCGAGCCGTCGGCGCGGACCGTGCTGGTCACCCACTGGCCGCTGACCCGGCTCCCGACCCGGGTACTGCGCCATCCCGAGTTCGCGCTCTGGTGCGGTACCGAGCGCACCGCGGACTGGCACCTGCGGTACCGCGCGGCCGCAGTGGTGTACGGGCACCTGCACATCCCGCGGGTGACGCACGAGGACGGCGTCCGGTTCGTGGAGGCGTCGCTGGGCTACCCACGGGAGCAACGTTCCCGTGCCGAGCGTGGGATCAGGGTGGATCCGCTGCCCCGCCAGGTGCTTGCTCTCCAGGGCGGCTGACCGCCCGGTGTCGTTGCGGCGCGACCGGCACCCGTCGTCCCGGCCGGTTGCGCGCCTCGACCGCGTACACCAGCGACCACAGCACGGGCCCGGTCACGACCAGGATCGCCACGGCGAGCCAGCCGTTCCGGTAGACGAAACCGGTGGAGACCCAACCCAGGATCCAGATGCCCAGCAGCACGGTCCGGGTGCGGATCATGCGCCGGTGCACCGCGACGAGCGGCTCCCGCAGGTCGGTGACCACGACCGCGGGTTGGGCGCGACCGCGCACGGCGACCTCCCGGTTGTGCTGTTCCCGCCGACGCTACCCTCATGGGCGACATGCGCCGAACCCATGCCGACCACCTGAATGC
This sequence comes from Mycobacteriales bacterium, assembly GCA_038254065.1. Lineage (GTDB taxonomy): Bacteria > Actinomycetota > Actinomycetes > Mycobacteriales > Pseudonocardiaceae > Pseudonocardia. The sequence goes on from JBBSGM010000050.1 coordinate 23,980, forward strand.
CGGTACCGGCACGTTCGACCATGTCGTCGTCGGCGGCGGCTCCGCGGGCAGTGCCTTGGCCCACCGGCTCAGCGCGGACCCCCGCCACCGGGTGCTGGTGCTCGAAGCCGGCCGGCCCGATCGCCGGTGGGATCCGCTGATCGCCATGCCGGCCGCGCTGGGCTTCCCGGTCGGGCGTGCACGCTACGACTGGTGCTACCGCACCGAGGCCGAGCCGCGGATGAACGGCCGCCGGATGCGGCAGCCGCGGGGCCGGATCCTCGGTGGCTCCAGCAGCATCAACGGGATGATGTATCAGCGCGGTCACCCGGCCGACTACGACCGCTGGGCCGCGGAGACCGGCGACCCGTCCTGGGACTACGCGCACTGCCTGCCCTACTACAGACGCCTGGAACAGTGCCTCGCCGACGACCCCGGTGCCGTCCGCGGCCATAGCGGACCGCAGGTCCTGGAGCGGGGCCCGGCCCGTGGACCGCTGTTCGACGCGTTCTTCGCAGCGGCGCGGGAGGCCGGCTACGACGTCCGCGACGACGTCAACGACCACGTCCAGGAGGGGTTCGCGCCGCTCGACCGCACGATCCACCGGGGCCGGCGGCTGTCCGCGGCGCGGGCCTACCTGCACCCGGTGCGGTTTCGGCCGAACCTGGTGGTGCGGTGCCGGGCGCTGGTGACCCGGATCGTGTTCACCGGGCGCCGAGCGGTCGGCGTGCGGTACCGCGACCCGTCCGGGGCCGAGCACGAGGTCCGTGGCGGGGAGATCATCCTCGCCGCCGGCGCCATCGCCACCCCACAGCTGCTCCAGCTCTCCGGCGTCGGGCGGGCGCAGGAGCTGCGCAGCCTCGGCGTCGACGTCGTCGTCAACCTGCCGGCCGTCGGCGAGCACCTTCAGGACCACCTCGCCGTGCACCTGCAGCACGCCTGCCGGCTGCCGGTGTCGCTCACCCCGATGCGGGAGCGTCGGCACTGGCCCGGGATGGCTGTGCAGTGGCTGGTGCGCGGCACCGGGCCCGGGGCCACCAACCACTTCGAGGCGGGCGGGTTCGTGCGCAGCGATCGCACCCTGGAGCAGCCGGATCTCATGTTGGCCTTCGCGCCGCTGGCGATGCGCAGCGAGGGCACCGCCCGCATCGACGGGCACGGTTACCAGCTCCACCTCAGTGTGATGCGCTCGGACGCCCGCGGCACGGTGAAGATCCGGTCCCGCGACGTCGCCGTGCACCCGGTGATCCAGGTCAACTACCTGTCCGGCCCCGGCGACCGGCACACCTGGGTCCGGGCCCTCGCCCTCGCCCGTGGGCTGCTCGGCCAGCCGGCGTTCACCGAGTTCGACGCCGGTGAGGTGCTACCCGGGCCGGCCTTCCACACCGAGGAACAGATCCTGAACTGGGTGGCGGGCACCGCTCAGACGGGCCTGCACCCCGCGTGCACCGCGCGGATGGGCACCGGCCCGGACTCGGTCGTCGGTCCCGCCGACCTGCGGGTGCACGGCATCGCCGGGCTGCGCGTGATCGACGCCTCGGCGATGCCGTCGCTGGGCAACGCCAACACCTATGCGCCGACGATGATGCTGGCGGAGAAGGCCGCGGACCTTGTTCTAGGCAACACCCCGCTTCCCCCGGAACCGGTGCCGGCGCCCCCGCCCAGCCGTCCGCTGCGCCATGGTTCGGGGCTCGCCGGAGATCAGCCGGACCGCTGACGCCGCGAGCGCGCGGAGGTCAGTAGAACACAACCACTGATCGGCGTACTGGCGGCTCGGGTAGCTGCTGGGATCGTGGCGGCCGCCGCATAGGGTTGACCGACAGACTGAATGCCCCCTACCTGCTGCCAGAGGGACCTACGTGGGTGGTGGTTGG
>JBBSGM010000051.1:0-25737 GCA_038254065.1 Mycobacteriales bacterium
CAGCTCATGGGCACCATCCGATACCCGAAGGCGGCGTAACCATGTCCAGAAGATCGTCGGTAAGCCGTATGCGGGAAAACCGCACGTACGGATTGAAAGGGGGATGGGGAAACCGGGCCGCACTGCGGCTCCGGCGCCCCTGACTACCAATGACGTCCGGCGCCGGCGAGGTGATCGACGAGGCTGCTGCGTCCGCGCGGACCGCACTGCGGGCCGTGGCGCGGCGGCTGCCGGAGATCGTGGTCGGCCTCGGGGTGCTGCTGACCCTGCTGGCCGGGCTGGCACTCGTGGGCGCAGCCCTGGACGACCGGGGCATCGACGCGAACCGGGGCATCGCGATCGCTGCGGTGCTGGACGGGTCGAGCTTCGGCCGCACGCTGATCGCGTTCTCGCTGACCGACGGGCAGTTGGTGGTGCCGAAGCGGGGGGTCTTCTACCCTCGCGGGACGACTCCGGGGCAGACGATCCTGGTGGAGTACGACACCACCGACCCGGACCTGGTGCGAGCCGCCGGCCACAGTGGGGTGGACGGGCTCGCCCCGGTCGGCGCCGGGCTGCTCGCCGGCTGGGCGGTGCTCGGGCCACTGGCCCTGTGGTTGCGGCGGCGCAGGCGGGCCTGAAGGCAGGGGCAGCGCGCCGCCCATCCGGCCCCGGTCAGGCAGGGCCGGCCAGGTGTCCGCGTAGCGTCGGGCCCATGTCCCGCGCCGACCTCGACAAGGACCCCCGTGCCGTCGCCACCATGTTCGACGCCGTCGCCCGGCGCTACGACCTCACCAACACGGTGCTCACCGCGGGGCAGGACCGCCGCTGGCGCAACCTGACCCGCGAGGCGCTGTGCCTGCAGCCCGGCGAGCGGGTGCTGGACCTGGCCGCGGGCACCGCCGTCTCCACGGTGGCGCTGGCCCGGTCCGGTGCCTGGTGCGTGGCCGCCGACTTCTCGCTGGGCATGCTGGCGGCCGGGGCCGGGCGCGCCGTCCCCAAGGTGGCCGCGGACGCGCTGCACCTGCCGTTTCGCGACGAGGCGTTCGACGCGGTGGCGATCTCGTTCGGGCTGCGCAACGTCGTCGACCCGGATCGGGCGCTCACCGAGCTCGCCAGGGTCACCCGGCGGGGCGGACGGCTGGTGGTCTGCGAGTTCGGGCAGCCGACCTGGACGCCGTTGCGGGCCGCCTACTATCTCGGGCTCGAGCAGGTGCTGCCCGCGATCGCGACGCGGGTGTCGTCGAACCCGGAGGCCTACACCTATCTCGGGGAGTCGATCCGGGCCTGGCCGGCGCAACCGGAGCTGGCCGAGCGCATGGTGACGGCGGGTTGGGCGGGGGTGGCGTGGCGCGACCTGGTCGGTGGCGTCGTGGCGCTGCACCGCGCGCGCCGTTGCTGAACCGGCTCGCCCGGCGCGCTTCACCCGGCGCCTCCCTCCCGGCGGGGGTTCGCCGGGCGGCCGGAGGGCGTGATCATGGAACCGGTCCGGTCGAGGTCCGGGGCGGCGCTCGCACCCCGCGCGCGCGCGCCACCTACACTCTTGTCCGCACTTCGTGAAACAGTTCACAAGGAGCCGCATGGCCGCCCCCGAACCCACCACCGCCGATGCCGACGTCCTCGTCGTCGGAGCCGGCCCCGCTGGCTCCACGGCCGCCGCCTACCTGGCCCGCGCCGGGCTGGACGTGCTGCTGCTGGAGAAGTCGACGTTCCCGCGGCCGAAGGTCTGCGGCGACGGTTTCACCCCGCGCGGGATGAAGCAGCTCATCGACCTCGGCGTCGACTGCTCGGAGCGGAACGGCTGGCTGCACAACAAAGGTCTGCGCGTGCTCGGCGGCGGGGTGAGCCTCGAGCTCGACTGGCCCACGCTGGCGAGCTTCCCGAACTACGGAGCCGTGCGCCCCCGCCAGGACTTCGACGAGCTGCTCGCGCGGCATGCGGAGAAGGCGGGGGCCCGGCTGCACGAGGAGACCACGGTCACCGAGGCGCTCACCGACGACCGGACGGGCCGGGTCGTCGGCGTCGCCGGGCACGTCGGCAAGGGCAGGACGAAACGGCCGGTCAGCTTCCGGGCCCCGCTCACCCTGGCCTGCGACGGCGTGTCCGCGCGGGTGGCGCTGAGCCTGGGGATGACCAAGCGCGACGACCGCCCGATGGGCGTCGCGGTGCGCCGGTACTACACGAGCCCGCGCACCCACGACGACTACCTGGAGTCGCACCTGGAGCTGTGGGACCGGTCCGATCCGGCGAACCCGCGGCTGCTGCCCGGCTACGGCTGGATCTTCGGCATGGGTGACGGCACGTCCAACGTCGGGCTGGGGATCCTGTCCACCAGCCGCGCGTTCGGCTCCACCGACTACCGCGCGCTGCTCAAGTCGTGGCTCGACGGGACGCCGGAGGAGTGGGGCTACCGCGACGAGAACGCCGTGGGCTCGGTCGGCGGGGCCGCGCTGCCGATGGGCTTCAACCGCACCCCGCACTACCGGCCGGGCCTGCTCCTGCTCGGCGATGCCGGCGGCATGGTCAACCCGTTCAACGGCGAGGGCATCGCCTACGCGATGGAGTCGGCGGCGATCGCGTCGCGTTGCGCCGTGCAGGGCCTGGCCCGTTCGGGGGCCTCCCAGGAGGCGGCGCTCGCGGCCTACCCGACGCAGCTGAGCCAGTCCCTCGGCGGCTACTACCGGGTCGCCAACGTCTTCTCCCGGCTGATCGGCAACCCGACCGTCATGCAGCTCGCCACCCGTCACGGCCTGCCGCGCAGGACACTGATGGCGTTCCTGCTCAAGCTGCTCGCGAACCTGTACGACCCGAAGGACGGCGACCTGGGTGACCGGGTCATCACCGCGATGACCAGGCTAGCGCCGAGTTTGTAGCTAGGCTGGGCCGGTAACGGTCAGGCGCTGAACCCACTCGGTGTCGGATCGACGGATCAACGACGAAGGAACCGGATGCTCGAACCCTATCTGCCGCTGGTGCTCATGTTCGCGCTCGCCGGTGCGTTCGCGCTGTTCTCGGTGACCGCCGCGCCCTACATCGGGCCGCGGCGGTACAACCGCGCCAAGCTCGACGCCTACGAGTGCGGGATCGAGCCCTCGCCCGCACCGGTCGTGGGCGGTGGTCGGATGCCGGTCGCCTACTACCTCACGGCGATGCTGTTCATCCTCTTCGACATCGAGATGGTCTTCCTCTACCCGTTCGCCGTCACCGCCGACGCGCTGGGCCTGTTCGGGCTGGTGGAGATCGTACTGTTCATCGTCACGGTCGGCTTCGCCTACGCCTATGTGTGGCGCCGCGGCGGGCTGGACTGGAACTAGGGGGCACTGACATGGGTCTCGAAGAACACCTGCCCAGCGGCGTCCTGCTGACCAGCGTCGAGAAGCTGGTCAACTGGACCCGCAAGTCCTCGCTGTGGCCCGCCACCTTCGGGCTGGCGTGCTGCGCGATCGAGATGATGACCACCGGCGCCCCGCGCTACGACCTCGCGCGCTTCGGCATGGAGGTCTTCCGCGCCTCGCCGCGCCAAGCCGACCTGATGATCGTCGCCGGCCGGGTGAGCAACAAGATGGCCCCGGTGCTGCGCCAGATCTACGACCAGATGCCGGAGCCGCGCTGGGTGCTGGCGATGGGGGTGTGCGCCTCCTCGGGCGGCATGTTCAACAACTATGCGATCGTGCAGGGCGTCGACCACGTGGTGCCGGTGGACATGTACCTGCCCGGCTGCCCGCCGCGCCCGGAGATGCTCATGGACGCGATCCTCAAGCTGCATGCCAAGATCATGGACGAGCCACTCGGCCCGAAGCGGGCCGCGGAGCTCGCCGCGAGCGGGTACCGGACCGAGATGGTGCCGTCGTCGGTCAAGTACGCCAAGAAGTCGGGGAAGGGGTGATCGGCATGACCGGCCCCACGAAGGACGCCACCGGCGACGAGCAGTCCTCGGCCGACGCCAGTGGCGCCGCGACCGAGGAGCAGCGGGCACGCGGCGGCATGGCGCCCGAGGCCGGCGAGGTCGAGCAGGCCGGCAGCGGCGACCAGCCTCCGGAGGGCGGCACCCGCCAGGTCGCCCCGGCCGGACCGCAACGGGCCGGCATGTTCGGCGTCCGCGGCACCGGCGACACGTCCGGCTTCGGCGGCCTGCGGCTGCCCGGGTACGCCCCGGCACCCGCCGAGCGGCCCTTCGGCGGCTGGTTCGACGAGCTGGCCGACACCCTCGCCGACGCGCTCGCCGAGCGAGGGGTCCCGCGCGGCGCGGTGCAGCAGGTGACGGTCGACCGCGGCGAGATCACCTTCTACGTCCGGCGCGAGCGGGTGCTGGACCTGGCCAGGACGCTGCGCGACGACCCGGCCCTGCGTTTCGAGCTGTGCTCGTCGGTGTCCGGGGTCGACTACGGCGTGGATGTCGCGCAGCGTCTGCACGTGGTCTACCACCTGCTGTCGATGACCTACCGGCGCCGGATCCGGCTCGAGGTCGCCCTCGACGTCGACGACCCGCATGTCCCCAGCGTCGTCGAGGTGTATCCCACGGCCGACTGGCAAGAACGCGAGACCTGGGACATGTTCGGGGTGGTCTTCGACGGCCACCCGGCGCTGACCCGGATCCTCATGCCCGACGACTGGGACGGCCACCCCCAGCGCAAGGACTACCCGCTCGGCGGGATCCCGGTGGAGTACAAGGGCGCGGAGATCCCCCCTCCGGACGAGAGGCGGGCCTACTCATGACCGACATCCGCGACGACGTCACCACCGGCGGTGACTACGCGCCGGCGCGGGAGACCACCGAGGGCACCATCTACACGGTCACCGGCGGTGACTGGGACACCGTGGTCGACGCCGAGCACGACGACCGCATCGTCATCAACATGGGTCCGCAGCACCCGTCGACGCACGGTGTGCTGCGCCTGGTGCTCGAGCTGGAGGGCGAGACCGTCACCCAGGCCCGGGCGGTGATCGGCTACCTGCACACCGGGATCGAGAAGAACTGCGAGTACCGGAACTGGACCCAGGGCGTCACGTTCGTGACCAGGGCCGACTACCTGGCGCCGCTGTTCAACGAGGCCGGGTACTGCCTGGCCGTGGAGAAGCTGCTCGGCGTCGAGGCGCCGCGCCGCGCCCAGGTTGCCAGGGTGCTGCTGATGGAGCTCAACCGGATCGGCTCGCACCTGGTGTGCATCGCCACCGGCGGGATGGAGCTCGGCGCACTCACCGGGATGACGGCCGGGTTCCGGGAGCGCGAGGAGGTGCTGCACCTGCTGGAGCACCTCACCGGGCTGCGGATGAACCATGCGTTCATCCGGCCTGGCGGGCTGGCCCAGGACCTTCCGGAGGACTGGAAGGAGAAGGTCACCGACTTCGTCACGGTGATGCGCTCGCGGCTGCCCGACTACGACAAGCTGCTCACCGGCCAGCCGATCTGGCGCCAGCGCCTGGAGGGGGTGGGCTACCTGCCCCTCGACGGTTGTCTCGCGCTCGGCGTCACCGGACCGATCCTGCGCAGCGCGGGCCTGGCCTGGGACCAGCGCAAGGTCGAGCCGTACCTGGGCTACGAGGAGTACGACTTCGAGGTCCCGACGGCCACCGAGGCCGACTGCTACGCTCGCTACCGGCTGCGCGTGGCCGAGATGCACGAGTCGCTCAAGATCGTCGAGCAGGCGGTGGCGAAGATGGAGCCCGGCCCGGTGATGGTGGCCGACCGCAAGATCGCCTGGCCCGCGCAGCTGTCCATCGGCGCCGACGGCATGGGCACCACCCTCGAGCACGTCCGCAAGATCATGAGCCAGTCGATGGAGTCGCTGATCCACCACTTCAAGCTGGTCACCGAGGGCTTCGGAGTGCCGCCGGGCCAGGTCTACGTGCCCATCGAGTCGCCGCGCGGCGAGCTGGGCTACCACCTGGTCTCCGACGGCGGCACCCGCCCGGTGCGGGTCCACATCCGGGACCCCAGCTTCGTGCACCTGCAGACGATGCCGGCGATGAGTGAGGGCGGCATGATCGCCGACGTCATCGCCGCCGTCGCGAGCATCGACCCGGTGATGGGAGGCGTGGACCGATGACGCCGACCGAGCGCAGCGAGGGGGACCGATGACGCCGACCGAGCGCAGCGAGGGAAACCGATGACACTGCCCGAGGGCGCGCCGGAGACGAACAGCGCCACGGTCGTGGCGCCCGCCGAGCGCACCTGGAAGGCTGCGGTCGGGCCGGGCTCGCCGGTCGCCCCGGTGTTCGACGAGCCCACCCGGCAGCGGACCAAGGAGGTCATCGCCCGGTACCCGCAGTCCCGCTCGGCGCTGCTGCCGCTGCTGCACCTGGTGCAGTCGGTGCAGGGCTACGTCAGCCAGGACGGCATCCGGTACTGCGCGCAGGCGCTGGAGCTGACCACTGCCGAAGTCTCCGCGGTGGCCACCTTCTACACGATGTACAAGCGGACACCGTGTGGCGAGCACCTGGTCAGCGTCTGTACCAACACGCTCTGTGCGGTGCTGGGTGGCGACGACATCTACGCGCGGCTGTCGCAGCGGCTCGGCGTCGGCCACGAGGAGACCGTGGGGGAGCCCGGCACGTCGGGCTCGGTCACCCTGGAGCACGCCGAGTGCCTGGCCGCCTGTGACCTGGCACCGGTGCTGCAGGTCAACTACGAGTACTACGACAACCAGACGGTCTCCTCGGCGCTGGAGCTGGTGGACGCGCTGCGTCGCGGCGAGCGGCCGCCCCCCACCCGAGGCGCACCGCTCACCGACCTGAGGACCGTCGAGCTGGAGCTGGCGGGGTTCTTCCCGGACCTGGAGCGCAGCGTCGAGGGGCCGTCCGTCGCGGTGGAGACGCTGCGCGGCGTGCAGCTGGCGGCCGAGCGTGGCTGGCTCGCCCCGCCGATGCCCGACGAGCCACCGGCCCTGCCCGACGTGGCGGAGAAGAAGCGATGAGCGACCCGCTGACCCCCGTTCTCACCCGGCGCTGGTCGTCGCCGCGTTCGTGGGCGATCGACACCTATGAGCAGCTGGAGGGCTACCAGGCCCTGCGCCATGCCCTCACCGCCCATCCCGACCAGCTCATCGAGCTGGTCAAGGACTCCGGGCTGCGCGGGCGCGGCGGCGCGGGCTTCCCCACCGGGCTGAAGTGGTCGTTCATTCCGCAAGGGCCGGAGGGCCCCGGCGCCGAGCCGAAGTACCTGGTGATCAACGCCGACGAGGGCGAGCCGGGTACCTGCAAGGACATCCCCACGATGATGGCCGACCCGCACTCGCTGATCGAGGGCTGCGTCATCACCAGCTACGCGATCCGGGCGAACTTCTGCGCGATCTACGTCCGCGGTGAGGCGCTGCACTGCATCCGACGGGTCCGCCACGCCGTCGACGAGGCCTACGCGCGCGGGTACCTCGGGCGCGACATCCTCGGCTCGGGGTTCGACCTGGACATCGTGGTGCACGCCGGCGCCGGTGCCTACATCTGCGGCGAGGAGACCGCGCTGCTCGACAGCCTGGAGGGCCGGCGCGGCCAACCGCGGTTGAAGCCCCCCTTCCCCGCGACGTCGGGGCTGTACGCGTGCCCCACCGTGGTGAACAACGTGGAGACCATCGCGACCGTTCCGGCGATCGTGCTGGGCGGATCCGAGTGGTTCCGGGCCATGGGCTCGGCGAAGAGCCCCGGGCCGAAGATCTACTCGGTGACCGGGCACGTCGAGAAGCCCGGCCAGTACGAGGCGCCGCTGGGCATCACGCTGCGCGAGCTGCTGGAGCTGGCCGGCGGGATGAAGGACGGCGTCCCGCTCAAGTTCTGGACGCCGGGTGGGTCGTCGACGCCACTGTTCACCACCGAACACCTCGACGTCCCGCTCGACTTCGAGGGCGTGGTCGCCGCGGGTTCCATCCTCGGCACCACGGCGGTGATGCTTTTCAACGAGACCGTCTCGGTGCCGTGGGCCGTGCTGAAATGGACCGAGTTCTACGAACACGAGAGCTGTGGCAAGTGCACGCCGTGCCGCGAGGGCACCTACTGGCTGGTCCAGATCCTGGAGCGGATGGTGCACGGCGAGGGTACCGAGACCGACGTGGAGACCATGCTCGACATCTGCGACAACGTCCTGGGCCGCTCGTTCTGCGCCCTCGGTGACGGCGCGACGAGCCCGATCACCAGTGCCATTCAGTACTTCCGCCAGGAGTTCCTCGACCTGTGCTCCACGCAGCCCGCGGTGCCGCGTCGCGAGCAGCTGGCCGACCTGACCGGAGCATCCGCATGACTCCCGCCGACCGTCGAAAACGACGTTGTCGCGATCGACAGGCCTTGATAACCACGACAACGTCGTTCTCGACGGAGGTCTCCGAGTGACCATCGCTCCCGAGGAGAAGCAGACCCGACCGGTGCCGGCGGGCCACGTCCGGCTCACGATCGACGGCATCGAGGTCGACGCGCCCAAGGGCGAGCTGCTGATCCGCGCCTGCGAGCGTCTCGGCATCATCGTCCCGCGGTTCTGCGACCACCCGTTGCTCGATCCGTCCGGGGCGTGTCGTCAGTGCCTGGTCGAGGTGGAGATGGGCGGAAGGCCGATGCCCAAACCGCAGGCCAGCTGCACGATGACGGTGGCCGACGGCATGGTCGTCAGGACCCAGCACACCTCGCCGGTCGCCGACAAAGCCCAGCAGGGCGTGATGGAGCTGCTGCTCATCAACCACCCGCTCGACTGCCCGATCTGCGACAAGGGCGGCGAGTGCCCGCTGCAGAACCAGGCGATGACGAGCGGGCGGACCGACTCCCGGTTCGTCGACACGAAGCGGACGTTCCCGAAGCCGGTGGCGATCTCCTCGCAGGTGCTGCTCGACCGTGAGCGCTGCGTGCTGTGCCAGCGCTGCACCCGGTTCTCCGAGCAAATCGCCGGGGACCCGTTCATCGAGCTGCTCGAGCGCGGTGCGGAGCAACAAGTCGGGGTGGCCAAGGACCGGCCGTTCCAGTCCTACTTCTCCGGCAACACCATCCAGATCTGCCCGGTGGGTGCGCTGACCAGTGCGGACTACCGGTTCCGCTCGCGGCCGTTCGACCTGGTGTCCATGCCAGGGGTGTGCGAGCACTGCTCCTCGGGCTGCGCGCAGCGCAACGACTCGCGGCGCGGGACGATCCTGCGCCGCCTCGCCGGCAACGACCCCGCGGTGAACGAGGAGTGGAACTGCGACAAGGGCCGGTTCGCCTTCCGCTACCTGTCCTCCACGCGGCGGATCAGCCGCCCGTTGCTGCGGGGCGCCGACGGCGAGCTCACCCAGACCTCATGGACCGAGGCGCTTCGGGTCGCGGCCGACGGGCTGCTCGCCGCCAGGGCGAGCGGCGGCATCGGGGTGCTCCCCGGTGGCCGGCTGACCATCGAGGACGCCTATGCCTACGCCAAGTTCGCCAGGGTCGCCGCCGGCACCAACGATGTCGACTTCCGGGCCCGCCCGCATTCTGCCGAGGAGCTGGACTTCCTCGCCGCGCACGTGGTGGGCAGGGGACCCCACGGCCTCGACTACGCCAGACTGGAGGCCGCGCCCGCCGTGCTCTGCGTGGCGTTCGAGCCCGAGGACGAGTCGCCGATCGTGTTCCTGCGGCTGCGCAAGGCCGCCCGCGCGCACGGCCAGCTGGTGTTCCACCTCGGCCAGTGGTCGACCCCCGCGGTGCTGCGCACCGCTGTCGAGCTGGGGGTGGCTCGGCCGGCGGCCCGGGACAACCTGGTCAGAGCGGTACCCGGGGCCGAGGCGGCGGTACTCGCGGACCTGGCGGACATTGCGCCACGGGTCCTGACGATGCTGACCGGCGGTGGGGTCATCCTGGTCGGCGAGCGCGCGGCCGAGGTGCCGGGCCTGTACTCGGCGGTGTCCGCGCTCGCCGAGCGCACCGGCGCCGTCGTGGGCTGGGTGCCGCGTCGTGCCGGTGACCGCGGGGCGCTGGACGCCGGTGCGGTGCCGACCCTGCTGCCCGGCGGCCGCCCGGTCACCGACGCCGCCGCCCGCGCCGAGTGTGAGCTGGCCTGGGGGCTCGCCCCGGGCACGATCCCGGCCACCCCGGGGCGCAGCACCGACGACATCCTCGGCGCTGCCGCGATGGGTGAGCTGGCCGGGCTGGTGGTCGGCGGGGTCGACCCGTACGACCTGGCCGACCCGGGGGCCGCGCTGGCGGCGCTGCGTGAGGTGGGCTTCCTGGTCAGCCTGGAGCTGCACGCCTCGGCCGTCACCGAGCTGGCCGACGTGGTGCTCCCGGTGGCCCCGGACGCCCAGCGCTCCGGCAGCTACCTGAACTGGGAGGGCCGGCGCCGCGAGTTCGGCACCAGCCTCGACGCCAGCGGCGTGCTGCCCGACTGCCGGGTGCTCGACACCCTCGCCGTCGAGATGGACGCCGACCTGCTCACCCAGACCCCGGCCGCCGCGGCCGGCGAGCTGGCCCGCCTCGGTGGCCATCCCGGCGCCGCGCCGCCGGGGCCGCGCCGGCCCCCCGCGAAGCCGCGAAGCCCGGCCTACGGCCAGGCGGTGCTCGCCACCTGGCGCCAGCTGATCGACGACTCCACCCTCGCCGTCGACGAGCCCGCGCTGGCCGGCACCGCGCGGCCGTCCTACGTGCGGCTCAACGCGGCCACCGCGCAGCGGCTCGGAGCGACCGAGGGCCGCCCCGCCACGGTGCGCACCGACCGGGGCGCGATCACCCTCCCGGTGGCGCTGACCGACCTGCCCGACGGCGTGGTATGGCTGCCCGCCAACGCCCCGGACTCCCGGGTGCGGGCCACCCTCGGCGCGGGTCATGGCGACCTCGTCGGCGTCACCGGCACGGCCGGGATCGGAGGGACCGGATGACCCGGACCCAGCAACTGCTGGCCGACGACCCGCTGTGGCTGATCGTGCTGAAGGTGGTCGCGCTGTTCGGGCTCGGCATGGTGCTGACCCTGTTCATGGTCAACTGGGAGCGCAAGGTCGTCGGCCGGATGCAGCAGCGCCCCGGCCCCAACCGGGTGGGCCCCGGTGGCTGGTTGCAGTCCCTCGCGGACGGGCTCAAGCTCGCCTTCAAGGAAGACATCATGCCGGTGGCGGCGGACAAGAAGGTCTACTTCATCGCGCCGGTCATCTCCACGATCCCGGCGTTCCTCGCGCTTTCGGTGATCCCGTTCGGCGGCGAGGTCTCGATCTTCGGTGAACCGACCGTGCTCCAGCTCGTCGACCTGCCGGTCGGAGTGCTCGTGGTGTTGGCCGCGTCCTCGATCGGGGTGTACGGCATCGTGCTGGGCGGCTGGGCCTCCGGCTCGCCCTACCCGCTGCTCGCCGCGCTGCGCTCGGCGGCCCAGGTGATCTCCTACGAGATCGCGCTCGGCCTCTCGATCGTCGCGGTGATCCTCTACACCGGCTCGATGTCCACCGCGGACATCGTCGCCGCGCAGGCCGGCGGCTGGTACGTCTGGCTGCTGGTGCCGAGCTTCGTGGTCTTCGTGATCTCCATGGTCGGTGAGACGAACCGGGCCCCGTTCGACCTCCCCGAGGCCGAGTCCGAGCTGGTCGGGGGCTTCCACACCGAGTACTCGTCGCTGAAGTTCGCGCTGTTCTTCCTGGCCGAGTACGTGAACATGGTCACGGTCTCGGCGATGGCCACCACGTTGTTCCTCGGCGGCGGGCGGGCGCCGTGGCCGCTGTCGCTGTGGTCGGTGGCGACCAACGGCTGGTTGCAGATGGTGTGGTTCATCGTCAAGACGCTGATCTTCCTGTTCTTCTTCATCTGGCTTCGCGGCACGCTGCCCCGGTTCCGCTACGACCAGTTCATGCGGCTGGGCTGGAAGGCGCTCGTCCCCGTCAGCCTGCTGTGGATCCTGACGATCTTCGCGATCCGCACCTACCGCAACAGCGCGGGCGGCGACGTCACCACGCTGCTGTTCAGCCTGGGCGTCGTGCTCGTGGTGGTGCTCGTGATCGCGTTCCTCGTCCCCGACAAGCGCCGGCCCGAGTCGGGCGTCGAGCTCGCCTCGGACTATCCGGTGCCGCCGTTGGACCTGGCGGTACCGGCGCCGTCGCGGCACACGCTGCGCGGCCGCCCGGTGGATCCCGCGGTGCCCCGCGAGCCCGCGGGTGTGCTCAGCGGACCTCCCAAGGAGAGCGACTGATGTTCGATTTCTTCAAGGGCTTCGGGGTCACCTTCTCGACGATGTTCAAGAAGGTCGTCACCGAGGAGTACCCCGAGGACTTCCCACCCGCCGCGCCCCGCTACCACGGCCGCCACCAGCTCAACCGGCATCCGGACGGGCTGGAGAAGTGCGTGGGCTGCGAGCTGTGCGCGTGGGCCTGCCCGGCTGACGCGATCTACGTCGAGGGCGGGGACAACACCGAGGAGGAGCGCTACTCCCCCGGTGAGCGCTACGGGGCGATCTACCAGATCAACTACCTGCGGTGCATCGGCTGCGGGCTGTGCATCGAGGCGTGCCCGACGCGGTCGCTGACGATGACGAACTTCTACGAGATGGCCGACGACAACCGCCAGGACCTGATCTACACCAAGGAGCAGCTGATGGCGCCACTGCTACCGGGAATGGAGCAGCCGCCGCACCCCATGCGGCTCGGGAACGACGAGCAGGACTACTACGTGCAGGGCCCGGAGCTCGCCAAGGCCACCGCGGCGGGGGAGCAGACCGGGAACGACCCGGTCGGGGAGCAGGTTCGATGATCACCACCGTAGTCGCGCAGGCCGCGGCCGGCACCGACGGTGGCGCCGTCTCCACCGGCGAGGCCGTCGCGTTCTGGATCCTCGGCCCGATCGCCCTGGCCGGTGGGCTGGGCGTGGTGTTCGCCCGCGACGCCGTGCACTCCGCGCTGTTCCTGGCGGCCACGATGCTCAGTCTCGGGGTGCTCTACATCGTGCAACAAGCGCCGTTCCTGGGCTTCGTGCAGATCATCGTCTATACCGGTGCGGTGATGATGCTGTTCCTGTTCGTGCTCATGCTGGTGGGCCGGGACAGCTCCGACTCGATCGTCGAGGTGCTGCGCGGGCAGCGCCTCGCCGCGCTGGCGTTCGGCGTCGGGCTGGCCGGGCTGCTGGTCGCGGCGCTCGCCCGCTCGCTCACCGCGGTCACGCCCGCCGGCCTGGGTGCCGACGCCGCGGGCAGCAACGGCAACCTTCCCGGGATCGGCCGGTTGATCTTCACCGACTACCTGCTGCCGTTCGAGCTCACCTCGGCGCTGCTGATCACCGCGGCGCTCGGGGCGATGGTGCTGACCTTCGCCCAGGCCAGGGGGCACGCCCACCGCGGCCAGCGCGCCACCGTCGTCGCGCGGCTGCGCGGCGAGCACGCCCGGATCTCCCCGCTGCCCGGCCCCGGGGTGTTCGCGACGGCGAACTCGGTGGCCGTGCCCGCGGTGCTGCCCGACGGCTCGATCGCCCCCGAGTCACTCGCCGAGATCATCGAGTCGACGCCGGTCCGGCCGGTGGAGCTGCCCGAACCCGACGTGCCCGCGCTCACCGGCGGTTCCCCGACGCAGGACGGCAACCAGTGACACCGACCTACTACCTGCTGCTCTCCGCGCTGCTGTTCGCCGTCGGCGCGGTGGGTGTGCTCGTCCGGCGCAACGCGATCGTCGTGTTCATGTGCATCGAGCTGATGCTCAACGCGGTGAACCTGTCGCTGGTGACCTTTGCCCGGATCAACGGTTCGCTGGACGGGCAGGTGATGGCGTTCTTCGTGATGGTCGTGGCCGCGGCGGAGGTCGTCGTCGGGCTGGCCATCATCATGTCGATCTTCCGCACCCGTCGGTCCGCCTCGGTGGACGCCGTGAACCTGCTCAAGTACTAGTGATCTCACCGGTGGGGTCGATCCACCAGACACGCATGAGGAGAGCATCCCCGTGACCACCGAGCTCCCCGCGGTCGGCGCCGCCACCGGCATCGCGTCGCTGGCCTGGCTGCTCTTCGTACTACCGGCGGCAGGCGCGCTGATCCTGCTCGTCGCGGGCCGGCGGTCCGACCGCTGGGGCCACTGGCTGGGCGTCCTGACCATCGTGGCGTCGTTCGGGGTGGGCCTGGCGATCTTCCTGCAGACCGTCGGGCTCGACCCGGCGCAGCGCACCCGCGGGCTGGCGCTGTACTCCTGGATCCCGGTGGGCGCCCTGCACGTCGACTTCGGGCTCCGGCTCGACCCGCTGTCGCTGACGTTCGTGCTGCTCATCACCGGCGTCGGGGCACTGATCCACATCTACTCGGTGGGGTATATGGCGCCGCACGATCCCGGCGGCACAGCCGGCCGACCGGACTCGACCCGGCGGCGGTTCTTCGCGCAGCTCAACCTGTTCGTCGCGGCCATGCTCGTGCTGGTCCTGGCCGACAACTTCGTGCTGCTCTACCTGGGCTGGGAGGGCGTCGGCCTGGCGTCCTACCTGCTCATCGGCTTCTACCAGGACCGCCCGGCCGCGGCGACCGCGGCGAAGAAGGCGTTCCTGATGAACCGGATCGGCGACGTCGGGCTCGCCCTGGCGATCTTCCTGATCTGGGCCAACCTGGGCACCATCGGATACACCGAGGTGTTCGCCCGGATCGGTGAGCTGTCCGGCGGCACAATCCTGGCGATCACCATCCTGCTGCTGCTCGGGGCCTGCGGCAAGTCCGGCCAGTTCCCGCTGCAGTCCTGGCTGCCCGACGCGATGGAGGGCCCGACCCCGGTCTCGGCCCTGATCCACGCGGCGACGATGGTCACCGCGGGTGTGTACCTGATCGCCCGCGCCGCCCCGATCTACAACCTGACCGCGACCGGCCGGTTGATCGTCGCGATCATCGGGGTGATCACGCTGCTCATCGGCGCGGTCATCGGCTGCGCCTACGACGACATCAAGAAGGTGCTCGCGTACTCCACGGTCAGCCAGATCGGTTACATGGTCCTGGCCGTCGGGCTCGGCCCGGCCGGGTACGCGCTGGGCATCCTGCACCTGCTGGCCCACGGCTTCTTCAAGGCCGGGCTGTTCCTCGGCGCCGGGTCGATCATGCACGCCATGCACGACGAGGTGGACATGCGCCGGTTCGGCGGGCTGGCCCGGTACCTGCCGATCACGGCGGTGACGTTCGGGACGGGCTACCTCGCGATCATCGGGTTCCCGTTCCTCTCCGGGTACTACACCAAGGACGCGATCATCGAGGCCGCGTTCGGGCAGGCCGGCTGGCAAGGTGCGGTGTTCGGCGGGCTGGCCCTGCTGGCCGCCGGGCTCACCGCGTTCTACATGACCCGGCTGGTGATCATGACCTTCTTCGGTGAGACGCGCTGGAAGGACCTGCGCGTCGGTGACTCTCCGGAGGGCGCCGCGTACCACCCGCACGAGTCACCGGCGGTGATGACGATCCCGATGATCGTCCTCGCGGTCGGCTCGGTGGCCGCGGGTGGCCTGCTGACCTGGCACGACGCGCTGGTGCGGTGGCTGGCGCCGACGCTCGGCGGGCTTGAGGAGAGCGTGGCGGGGCCGCTGTCGCACGGGGTGGTGGGAATCATGACCGTGGTCGTCTCCGCGCTCGGCGTCCTCGTCGCCTACCTCGTCGTCGGCCGGCAGCGCACCCCGGTGCAGCGCCCGGCCAGGGTGTCGCTGCCGGTGCGGGCCGCGCGTGCGGACCTGTATGCCAACGCGATCAACGAGGCGCTCATCGCGCGGCCGGGGACCTGGCTGTCCCGGGCGCTGGTCTACGTCGACAACCGCGGGGTGGACGGGGTGGTCAACGGCACGGCGGCGCTGCTGGGCGGCAGCTCCGGACGGCTGCGCCGGCTGCAGACCGGTTTCGTCCGATCCTACGCGCTGAGCATGCTCGGCGGGTCGGTGTTCGTCGTCGCGGCGCTGCTGGCGGTGAGGTTCGGATGAGAACAGGGGGAAGCGTGCTGCTGCTGGTCCTGCTGGTGCTGCCGATGGTCGGAGCGATGGTGGTGGCGGTGCTGGCGACGAACCAGCGGGCCGCGAAGCTGCTCGCGATCGGCGTCGCGCTGGTCGAGCTGATCCTCACCGGGGTCGCCTGGTTCGCCTACTCGGTGGCCGATGCGACCGCGGGCACCCGGTTCCAGCTGGAGTTCGCGGTCGACTGGATCCCGGCCTTCGGCACCCGGTTCGCGCTGGGCATCGACGGGATCGCGCTGGTGCTGCTCGCGCTGACCGCCGTGCTGGTGCCGATCGTGCTGGCGTTCTCCTGGACGGAGAAGCTGCCCGAGGGTCGCACCACGGCCGGGTTCTTCGCGCTGGTGCTGGTCACCCAGTCGCTGCTGGTCGGCGTCTTCGCGGCCACCGACGTCTTCCTGTTCTACGTGTTCTTCGAGGTCATGCTGGTCCCGATGTACTTCCTGATCGGCCGTTTCGGTGGCCCGAACAGGCAGTACGCCGCGGTGAAGTTCTTCCTGTACTCGCTGCTGGGCGGGCTGGTCATGCTGGCCTCGGTGATCGGGCTGTTCGTGGTCAGCGGCGAGCGGCTCGGGTCGGGCACCTTCACCTGGGTCGACCTGCAGCGGATGGCCGCGAGCGTGCCCGAGTCCACCCAGATCTGGCTGTTCCTCGGGTTCTTCTTCGCGCTTGCGATCAAGGCACCGCTGGTGCCGTTCCACACCTGGCTGCCCGACGCCGGTGCCGAGGCCCCGGTGGGGGCCGGTGTCCTGCTCGTCGGCGTGCTGGACAAGGTGGGCACCTTCGGTTTCCTGCGCTACTGCCTGCCGCTGTTCCCGGCGGCCTCCCGTGCGCTGGCGCCGCTGGTGCTCACCCTCGCGGTGATCGGGATCCTGTACGGGGCCCTGCTCGCCGTCGGCCAGAGCGACATGAAGCGGTTCGTCTCCTACACCTCCATCGCGCACTTCGGGTTCATCGCGCTGGGCATCTTCGCGTTCTCCACCCAGGCGTTCGCCGGCTCGGTGCTCTACATGGTCAACCACGGGCTGACCACCGGGATGCTGTTCCTCGTGGTCGGCATGCTCATCACCCGCGGTGGCTCCCGGATGATCGGCGACTACGGCGGTATCTCGAAGATCGCCCCGGTGCTCGCCGGGACGTTCCTGCTCGCCGGGCTCGCGTCGCTGGCGCTGCCCGGCACGAACTCGTTCGTCAGCGAGTTCCTCGTGTTGATCGGTTCGTTCCCGCGCCAGCCCGTCTTCACGATCCTGGCCACGGTCGGGATCATCCTCGCCGCGCTGTACGTGCTGTGGGTCTACCAGCGCACGATGCAGGGTCCGGTGCGCGGTGCCGCCGTGCTGGGCGCGCTCGGCAGCGGCGGCAGCGGGCCCGGCACGATGCTCGACCCTGCGGTCGCCGCGCGGCGCGGCGACCGCAACGGCCGCGGCTTCCCGGACCTGTCCACCCGGGAGGTCGCGGTGCTCACCCCGCTGATCGCGCTGATCCTGGTGCTCGGGTTCTTCCCCGGCCCGGTCCTCGATGTGATCAACCCTTCGGTGCAGGCCACGTTGACGGAGGTCGGCCTCACCGACCCGATAGGAGGGGTGGCCCGGTGATCCTGGCCCAGCAGATTCAGGCACCGCCGATCGACTACGCGGCCGTCGCACCGCTGTTGATCGTCCTGGGTGGTGCGTGTCTGTCCGTGCTGGCCGAGGCGTTCCTGCCGCGGCACCAGCGCTGGCCGGTGCAGGTGGTGCTCACCCTCGCCGTGCTGGCCGGGGCCGGGCTGGCGCTCGGCCTGTACGCGGGCGGCGGCCCGAGCGGCCTGGTCACCTTCGGTGCGGCGCTCGCCGTCGATCCCCCGACCCTGTTCCTGTGGGGCACCCTGCTCGCCCTCGGGCTGACCAGCGTGCTGCTGCTGGCCGACCGCTCGGTGGAACCGGGCGGGGCGTTCGTCGCGACCGCCGTCGCGCGCGCGGCCGCCGGGGATGGTCGCACCGGTCCTGCGGTGGGCGGGGGGGCCGACGACCCGGCGGACCGGTCCTACGGGCTGCCCGGCGAGGCCCCGACCATGCAGACCGAGATCTTCCCCTTCGCACTGTTCGCGCTCGGCGGGATGATGACCTTCTGCGCGGCGAACGACCTGCTCACGATGTTCATCGCGCTCGAGGTGCTGTCGCTGCCGCTGTACCTGATGTGCGGGCTGGCCCGGCGGCGCAGGCTGCTCTCGCAGGAGGCGGCCGTCAAGTACTTCCTGCTGGGGGCGTTCTCGTCGGCGTTCTTCCTCTACGGACTGGCCCTGCTCTACGGCTACGCGGGCTCGGTGCGGCTCTCCGCGATCGCCGCCGCCGCGGTCGGCTCGCAGCGCTCCGATGCGCTGCTGTTCGGTGGCCTGGCGCTGCTGGTGGTCGGGCTGATGTTCAAGGGCTCGGTGGGTCCGTTCCACACCTGGACCCCGGACGTCTACCAGGGCGCGCCGACGCCGGTCACCGCGTTCATGGCGAGCTGCACGAAGGTGGCCGCGTTCGGCGCCATCCTGCGGGTGCTCTACGTCGGCTTCGGTGACACCCGCTGGGAGTGGCGCGGCGTGCTGTGGGCGATCGCGATCGCCTCGATGGTCATCGGCGCCGTGCTCGGCCTCACCCAGACCGACGTCAAGCGCATGGTCGCGTACTCGTCGATCGCGCATGCCGGTTTCCTGCTGCTCGGCGCGATGGCGATCACTGCGCAGGGGACCTCCGGAACGCTGTTCTACCTGCTGGCCTACGGCTTCAACACGCTCGCGGTGTTCGGGGTGATCTCGCTGGTGCGCGACGCCGACGGCGAGGCGACCCACCTGTCGCAGTGGGCCGGGTTGGCCAAGCGCTCCCCGCTCGTCGCCGGGGTCATGGCGTTCCTGCTGCTCGCACTCGCCGGAATCCCGCTGACCAGCGGGTTCACCGCCAAGTTCGCCGTGTTCTCGGCGGCGCTCGGGGACGGGATGGCGCCGCTGGTGATCATCGCGCTGGTGGCGAGCGCCGTCGCCGCGTTCTTCTACCTGCGGGTGGTCGTGCTGATGTACTTCAGCGAGCCGGCTCCCGACGGGCCGACCGTCGTGGTGCCCGGCGCGTTCACCACCGCCGCGATCACCCTCGGCGTTCTCCTCACCCTGCTGCTCGGCATCGTGCCCACGCTGGCCTTGAACTGGGCCGGCGGGGGCACCTTCGTAGGCTGACCGGGTGGAGACGCACAACGTCGCGGGAGTCGAGCTCGGCGACCCGGAGCTGGCCGCCACGGCGGCTGACGGCCTGAAGCGGGTCGAGGACCTGCTGCACCGCGAGGTGCACAGCGACTACCGGTTCGTCGTCGAGACGTCGCTGCACCTCATCGACGCCGGCGGCAAGCGGTTCCGGCCGCTGTTCACCCTGCTCGGCGCGCAGGTGGGGGAGAGGCCCGACGCCGACGAGGTGATCACGGCGGCGGCGGTCGTCGAGCTGGTCCACCTCGCGACGCTGTACCACGACGACGTGATGGACTCGGCGACGATGCGACGCGGGGCGGAGAGCGCGAACTCACGCTGGGACAACACGGTGGCGATCCTCACCGGTGACTTCCTGTTCGCGCATGCGTCCCGGCTCGTCGCCGACCTCGGACCCGCTGCCGTCCGGATCATCGCCGAGACGTTCGCCGAGCTGGTGACCGGGCAGATGCGGGAGACCCGTGGGCCGCGGCGCGGCGCCGACCCGGTCGAGCACTATCTCGCGGTGATCGCGGAGAAGACGGGCTCGCTGATCGCGACGGCCGGGCGCTTCGGCGCGATGTTCTCCGGATGCACCTCGGAGCAGGTCGAGTCGCTGCACCGGTTCGGCGGGACGATCGGTTCGGCGTTCCAGATCTCCGACGACATCATCGACATCGCCTCCGCGTCGGACAGCTCGGGCAAGACCCCGGGCACCGACCTGCGGGAGGGCGTCCACACGCTGCCGATGCTCTACGCCCTGCGCGACACCGGCCCCGACACCGAGCGGCTGCGGGTGCTGCTCGCCGGCCCGATCACCGACGACCGTGAGGTCGACGAGGCTCTCGCGCTGCTGCGCGGCGGCGACGGACTGGTGCGGGCCCGTGCCACCCTGGCCGGCTACGCCCGTGACGCCCGCACCGAGCTGGTGACACTGCCGTCCTGCCCCGCCGTCGACGCGCTGGCCGCCCTGACCTCCTACGTGGTCGACCGCACCGCCTAACCCGCGAGTCGGGGTATTCGGGCGACCGAGTCGGGGTATCTGAGCGACCGGGTTGCGCGACACGGTGGCAGAGATACCCCGACTCGCGAGTAGGTGTCGGTGTGGGGCATGATCCGTGATCGCTGGGTTATCAGGTAGGGAGCAGGGACGTGGCGTGGCTGTTCGCGCAGGTATGGGTCCTGTGTCTGGTGGCGTTCCTGGGCGGCGCCGCCATGACGTGGCTGACGTTCGTGGTGCCGTTGCGGCGAACCGCCCGGCGGGACGACATCGGTGACCACGGGCCGCCCCCGTCGCAGAGCGCGCCGTCGAGCGGGTCGGTGACGTCCTCGCGGTCCGAGCCGAACCCGGAGCCGTTGCGGGTCGGGCGGTCCGCCGACCCGGCGCTGGCATCCCTGGACTCGTGGGTCGACCGCCGGGACCGGGCCGCCCGGCCGCCCGCCGGCCTGGCTGCGGCGGATGCGCTCGACCTTCTCGGGATGGGATCGGCGTCCGAGCCCGCGGTGTCGCGCGGTGGCGGTCCGCAGTCCGCGCTCGACATCCCCACCCAGGCCGGGAGGTCCCCCGTCCCGCCGAGGCCACGCGGGTGGGAGGGTCGACGGCCCCCGTCCGGATGATTATCCGGGCCCGTGCCGCCTCGGACGTCACCTCGTGCTGATCCTTGCCCGGAATGTGGCAACCCGTTCCTGGAACTCGACGGACTGCACCGAAGCGGCCTGGGCCCGAACCTCCAGCTCCGTGGCGTCGGCGTGCGTGGTCATCCCGGCAGTCAGCTTCATCGATGCCTTGGTCGTGGTGATGAGGTGCCGCGGCACCTCGGCGGCGCGCCCGGCCATCTCGAGCGCGCCGGCCCGCAGCTGCTCGTCGTCGTCGTAGCGGCGCCATACCAGGCCCACCCTGGTGGCCTCCGCGGCGTCGAGCACGTCGGAGAACAGGGTCAGCGCGGCCGCGCCCTGCGGGCCGACCGCGCGGTCGGCCATCCAGGTGTAGCCCCCGCCGGGGTGCAGGCCGAGCTGCATGAACCGGGCGTCGAACCGCGCCGTCGGCCCGGCCAGCCGGACGTCGCAGGCCAGTGCCAGGTTGAGCCCGGCGCCGACGGCTGCGCCGTTCACCGCAGCGACGGTGGGCAACGGACAGTGTGCAACCGCGAGGAAGCCGGCGTAGACGGTCTTGAGGGTGGCGGGGTCGGCGCCCTGGAGCTCGGACAGGTCGCCGCCGGCGCAGAACACGGGGGGTTGCCCGGTGAGGACGACGGCGCCGACGCCCTCGTCGGCCACGACGACGCGCAACGCCTCGACGAGTTTGCCCGACAGCTCCACGTTCATGGCATTGCGGCGTTCGGGGTTGGAGACGGTGAGCAGGGCGACGCGATCGGTGATCTCGGTACGGACGGCGATTGCCATGCACGCCATCCTTCCTCCTCGGACTGCCGCCGGCCACGGACCGGGTTCGATGACGTGTCGAGGTCACCGCAGCACCAGGGCGTCCCGGGACGCCGGCTCGCGGAGATGGCCTACCGGTGCTGGTCCGCGACGGCCATGACGTACTCGCCGTAGCCGGAGTTGGCCTGGGCAGCGCCCAGCGCGTGGCAGGCGTCGGGGGTGATCCAGCCCCGTTGCAGGGCGATCTCCTCGACGCACGCGATGCGCACGCCTTGGCGGTGTTCGAGGACCTGGACGTACTGGCCGGCCTCGAGCAGCGAGTCGTGGGTGCCGGTGTCGAGCCAGGCGAAGCCGCGACCGAGGTCGACCAACCGGGCGGTGCCGGCGTGCAGGTAGGCGCGGTTGAGGTCGGTGACCTCCAGCTCCCCGCGGGCCGAGGGGCGCAGCCGCGCGGCGAGGTCGACGACGTGGTGGTCATAGAGGTAGAGCCCGGTGATGGCGCGGTTGGAGCGCGGGTGGACGGGTTTCTCCTCGATGTCGACCAGCCGCCCGGAGTCGTCCGCGACCGCGACGCCGTAACGCTGCGGGTCACGTACCGGGTAGCCGAACAGCACAGCGCCGTCGTGACCGTGCGTGATGCCCGTGACGGCCTCGCGCAGGATGTCGGCGAAGCGTTGGCCGTGGAAGATGTTATCGCCCAGCACCAGGGCGCAGGGACCGCCGGCGAGGTGCTCGGCGCCGATGAGGAAGGCCTGCGCGATGCCTTCCGGTTTGGGCTGTGCGGCGTAGCTGATGGCCAGTCCGAGCTCGCCGCCGTCGCCGAGCAACCGCCGGAACAGGTCCTGCTCCTCGGGGGTGGTGATCACCAGGATGTCGCGGATCCCGGCCAGCATGAGCACCGACAGCGGATAGTAGATCATCGGCTTGTCGTAGACCGGCAGGAGCTGCTTGGACACCGCCCGGGTGATCGGGTGCAGCCGGGTGCCCGCCCCCCCGGCCAGGATGATCCCCTTCATCCGGGGAATGCTGTCAGACCGCGGCGTCGGTACTCGATCGGCGTCCGCCGTGAGTGGGCCGTCCCGGTTGCTCGATCAGGTGCCGACGACGGTGACGTCCCGCTCGCGGCAGTTCAGCGGTAGTTGGTGAACTGCGTCTGACCAGCGGAGGCACCGCGATCATTTGTCTGACGTGCTGCGGAGTGCCGTTGAGTGACGGTCAGTGTCAGCGTCGATCGGCGGTCGTCTGTACCGGATCTGTACCCCCCTCACCCCGCCCAGCGTCGGGCCAGTGCACAACCGGCCAACGACCAAGACCGGGAAGGCCCCGCACCTCACATGTGCCGCCTGAGCTACGGGTCCTGGTGCCAACGCGCGTGGTCCGCTCCGAGTGCTTCGGTGTGAACGTCGCGGATTCGGGCCGTCGGGGATCGTTGGATGCCGCTGACGTGGCGGTGCGTGCTGGCGGGTGTCGGCCGAGATCATTTGGTGACGACTGGTCTGCTGACTGCCTGCTGACTCGTTCGCGCCTGAGAAGGTGATCTCCGCCAAGGGAGGGGTTGGCCGCGTCCCGTGTCGTGGGGACGCCCGATCGGGCGTGGATGAAGCCGACGGTGGGCGGATCGGCCGCGCGCAGCACGCCCTGCTCCTGAGCTGCGCCGGGACGGCCAGCCCGCCGCCGACGGGGGGTGCGGGGAGTGTGTGGGTCGGATGCTGCTGGTAACAGTGCTGGTCGGTCGAGCGATCTCACTGCTGCGGTGTCGGATTGATTGTGGTGGGGGACGGCTGGCGGGCTGCGGTGGGCCGTCGGCATCGTCGGGGGTGTTGGGGGATGGGAGTGGCGGTGGGAGCGGGCGGTCGGTTCGTGGGGGTCGGGGTGGTCCACTATGGCGACCCGCGGCTGGTGACGCTGCCGCAGGCGATCGTGGACGTTGAGGAGGTGTGGCGGTTCCTGGAACCCACGTTTGAGGGTGAGCCGCTGCGCGACGCGTCGAAGCGCCAGGTTGAGGAGCACTTGCAGACCATCAAAAACAGCCTGCCCGGCGGGGGGGCGTTGGTGTTGATGTGGTGTGGGCACGGTGTCTCAGCTCCGCCGCATGGTGTGCAGCTCATGACGACTGACAGTGATGCGGACGCGGTGAGTGGCCTGGCGATCGGCCAGGTCGTGGGTCCGTGCGTGTTCTCGGGCGCCGATCAGGTTCTTGTGGTTGTCGACACGTGTTTTTCCGGGGCTGCGGTGCCGACGGCGACCGAGGTCGCGACGGCGTTGATGGCGGCGCGGCCACCGGATTCGGATCATGTGTGGGTGGGGGTGTTGGCGTCGTGTTCGGCCAGCGATACCGCGGTGGACGGTCGCCTGGGTGCTGTGCTGGGTCGGCTGGTGAGGGAGGGTCCCACCATCCCGGATCTGCGTCGCCGCTGGTCAGCTCACAATGTGCGGCTGCGGGGTGATGACCTGTGCGACGCGGTGGTCAAGGAATGGGAGTGCGACGATCACCGGCCGCGGTTCCGCAGCGACGGTAGCGCGTGGTGGATGTTGCCTAACCCGCTCTACCGCCCCGGGGCGCCGCACCAGGTGGTGGAGCATCTGCTGCGGGCGGCACGTGGGGGGTCCTCGGAGGATGAGCGGTCGTGGTTCACGGGTCGCACGGGTGAGGTCGACACGGTTGTGGGTTGGGTACGGGGCGCTCAGCCTGGGGTGTTCGTGGTGACCGGATCGGCGGGGACGGGGAAGTCGGCGGTTGTGGGGCGGGTGGTGAGCCTGTCGGACCCGGTCGAGCGTGAGCGGCTGCTGCGGCCCGGCCGGACGTGGTGGCATTCCGATCCCGATCCTGGTTCGGTCCGCGCGCACGCGCATGCCCGGGCGCTGACCGCCGATCGGTTGGCGGACCTGCTGCACGGGCAGTTGCGTGTCGGGTTCCTCACCGGAGCCGACAGCGCGGCCGAGGAGAGGCGCAACGCTGCTGACCTGCTGGGTGCGGTCCAGCGGGCGGTGGAGGCTGGGCAGGGTGTTCCGGTGGTGGTGGTCGACGGGCTGGACGAGGCCCGGGGTGAGGCGTTCACCATCGCTGGTGAGCTGGTGCGGCTGGCCCGGTGGGCCACGGTGATCGTGTCCACCCGGCCCGTTCCGGGGCGGGACGGGTCGCTGTTGGAGACGCTGGACCCCGTCGCGGTGCTCGACCTGGACAGCGCCGAGTCGCAGCAGGCGGGGCGCGCAGCGCTGCGCGAGTACGTCATCTCCCGGCTGGAGGACGTCGGGGCGCCGGACATGGACCCGCGGCTGGTCGGTGCCCACCTGGTGGCTACCACCGGGGCGCAGGACCGGCCGTTCCTGTTGGCCCGGGTGATCACCGACCAGCTCCGTGCCGACCCCGTCGGCACCTCCCGTTCCGGCTGGGAAGACGCTGTGGCTGCGTCCATTGAGACGGCGTTTGACCTCGACCTCGCCGGGGTCGAACCGCCCACCCACCGCGACCTGCCGGCCGAGACGTCGGCTGGCGCTTTCGCCCGGACCGTGCTGCTGAGCCTGACCTGGGCGTTCGGGGCCGGGTTCCCCGAGGACGAGTGGCGGGTTGTGGCGGGCACGTTGACCGGGAGTGGGGTGCTGCGGGAGGACGTGAGCTGGGTGCTTGACCAGCTCGGCCGGTATGTGGTGCAGGACGGTGAGGCGGGGGTCGCGGTGTACCGGATCGCGCATCAGAGCCTCGCGGACCACCTTCGGCCGCCGTTTGTCAGCAACGCCGACCGGGTGTTCGACCCCGCTGCGCGAGCGGTGACCGCAGCGCTGCTCGGCTACTACCGCGACCTGCTGGGTGAGGGACGCAATGCCCAGGACCCGAGGTACCTGTGGCGCTACGCCTGGCGGCACTCGGCACAGGCCGGTGCCGATGGGGTTGACATGCTCCGCACGCTGGCCAGCACCAGCGCCGACCTGCGAAACGATGTCGCGATGGCCGTAGCCGAACTGGCCGAACGCCTGAGATTCTGGGGCCATCGCGCCGACGCGCTGCCCCCCGCCCAGGAAGCCGCCACCACCTACCGCGGCCTCGCCGCGGACAATCCCGCCTTCCTCCCCGACCTCGCCGGCACGCTGAACAACCTCGGCATCTGCTACAGCGAGCTGGGCCGACCCGTCGACGCGCTGTCCCCCACCCAGGAAGCCGCCACCACCTTCCGCGGCCTCGCGGCGGACAACCCCGCCTTCCTCCCCGACCTCGCCGGCGCCCTGAACAACCTCGGCGTCTGCTACAGCGAGCTGGGCCGCCCCGTCGAGGCGCTGCCCCCCACCCAGGAAGCCGCCACCACCTACCGCGGCCTCGCCGCGGACAATCCCGCCTTCCTCCCC